>DATAYT010000220.1:0-5419 GCA_036272395.1 Xanthobacteraceae bacterium | reverse complement strand
CGCTCCTTCTTGGCAGCGCCGCCACGCTCGCCATCGGACCGACGCTTTATCGCGATGTCGAATACGACCCGAAACGCTTCGAGCCGGTCGCGATGGTCGCCGAGGTGCCTTACGTCATGGTGGCGAGCCCGAAGGCGCCGGTCGCAAGCTTCGCCGAACTGATCGCTGACGCCAAAGCGCATCCGGGCAAGCTCAATTTCGGCGTGCCCAACGGCGCGCCGCCGCACATGCTCGCCGCCTGGTTCAAAAGTCTTACCAATATCGATCTCGTGCTGGTGACCTATCGCGGCGGCGCCAATGTGCTGAGCGATCTGTTGGGCGGCCAGATCGACCTTGCCGTCGAGACCTGTTCGATCCTGTTGCCGCAGCTGCGCGACGGAAAATTGCGGCCGCTCGGAACGCCGTCGCCGCAACGACTCGACGTTCTGCCCGACGTGCCGACCATGGCGGAGAACGGCGTGCCAGGCTTTGTCGCCAGTTCCTGGACCGGAATCGTCGCGCCGCCCGGCACGTCGAAACAGATCATCGACAAGCTCAACCGCGCCACCAATGCCACCCTCAAAGATCCGGCCACCCAAGCCAAGCTGAAGCCGCTCGAAGCCCAAGCCATGTTCGGCACCCCGGACGATTATGCTGATTTCCTGGTGCGCGAATTGCCGAAATGGACCGCGATGGCGAAGCTGTCGGGCGCGGCGGCGGAATGAGCCAGCGTTAGCCAGCGCGGCTTGACCCCCTTGGCGCACGCGTGTCTAACAGCGGCCGGGATAGACGTGCGGTCATGATCGTTCTGATCGACAATTACGACAGTTTCGCCTTCAACCTCGTGCACTATCTCGGTGAGCTCGGGGCTAAGGTCGAGGTGCATCGCAACGACAAAGTGACGGCGGAGGCTGTCATCGCCGCCGAGCCCGACGCCATTGTGCTCTCGCCCGGCCCGTGCACGCCGAACGAGGCCGGCATCTGTCTCGACCTGATTGCCGCCGCCGCGCCGCGGATCCCGATCCTCGGCGTTTGCCTCGGGCATCAGGCGATCGGCCAGGCCTTCGGCGGCAAAGTCGTGCGCGCCCCGGTCCCGGTTCACGGCAAGCTGTCGGAGATCAAGCATCGCGGCGGCAGCGTATTTCGCGGCATCAATGCGCCGTTCAAGGCGACGCGCTACCATTCGCTCGTGGTCGAGCGCGAGAGCCTGCCTCGCGATCTCGACGTGACCGCGCAAACCGAGGACGGGCTGGTGATGGGGCTTGCGCATAACCGGCTGCCGGTGCACGGCGTGCAATTCCATCCCGAGAGCATTGCCTCCGAGCACGGTCATTTGCTCCTGAAAAACTTCCTCGAAATCGCGCAAGCGTGGAATCGCGCCGCCGGACGGCGCGACACCAATGAAGCCGCGCGTCGCCCGGCGCGTGCGCGGGTCAACTGAGGGGCGCGCCGTGACGGTCGAGTTCAAGTCCCTCGTCGCCAAAGTCGCAACCGGCGCCTCGCTCGCGCGCGAGGAAGCCGCCGCCGCGTTTGAGCAAATGATGTCGGGCGAAGCGACGCCCTCGCAAATGGGCGCGCTACTGATGGCGTTGCGCGTGCGCGGCGAAACCGTGGAAGAGATCACTGGCGCGGTCAGCGTCATGCGCGCGAAAATGCTGCGCGTGCATGCGCCGCCCAACGCCATCGACGTGGTCGGCACTGGCGGTGACGCCTCCGGCTCGTTCAATATTTCAACATGCGCGGCGCTGATCGTCGCCGGCGCCGGCGTTCCGGTGGCCAAGCACGGCAACCGCGCGTTGTCGTCGCGGTCGGGCGCCGCCGACGTGCTCTCTGCGCTCGGCGTGAACATCGAGCTTTCGCCCGAACAGATCGGGCTCTGCATCCGCGAAGCCGGCATAGGCTTCATGTTCGCGCCGGCGCATCATCCGGCGATGAAGAACGTCGCCGCCACCCGCGTCGAACTTGGCACGCGCACGATCTTCAACCTGCTCGGGCCCTTGTCCAATCCGGCGGGCGTCCGCCGCCAGATGATCGGCGTGTTTTCCAAGCACTGGACCGAACCGCTGGCGCAAGTTTTGAAAAACCTCGGCGCCGAAAGCGTCTGGGTCGTGCACGGCTCGGACGGCCTCGATGAAATCACGACGTCGGGCCCGACCAGCGTCAGCGCGCTGGAGAACGGCGGCATCCGCAATTTTCAGATTTCGCCGGAAGACGTCGGCCTGCCCAAGGTCAAGCCCGAGGCGTTGCGCGGCGGCGATGCGGCGGCGAACGCCAAGGCGGTCGAAGACGTCTTGGAAGGCAAGAAGACGCCGCTGCGCGACGTCGCTCTACTAAACGCGGCGGCGGCCCTCGTCGTTGCCGGTAAGGCTAAGGATCTCAAGGCCGGCTTCGACCTTGCTGCCCACTCGGTCGATTCCGGCGAAGCCGAAGGCAGGCTCGATCGCCTGATCGTGGTGTCCAACGATGGCTGACATTTTGCAAAAGATCGCAGCCTATAAGCGCGAAGAGATCGCCGCCGCCAAACGCGCGCGCCCGCTCGCTGCGCTCGAACGCGAGGCCAAGGCGGCGGAAGCGCCGCGCGGTTTCGCCAAAGCCATCGCGGAGCGCCTTGCGGCTGGAGAATACGCGCTGATCGCCGAGATCAAAAAGGCAAGCCCGTCAAAAGGCCTGATCCGCGACGACTTCGATCCCGCTCTCCTGGCGAGAGCTTACGCCTCCGGCGGGGCGACATGTCTCTCGGTCCTCACCGATGCGCCGTCGTTTAACGGGGCGCTCGAGCATTTGCGCCATGCGCGCGCGGCCTGCGCGCTGCCCGTGCTGCGCAAGGACTTCATGTACGATCCCTATCAGGCGACGGAAGCGCGCGCCTATGGCGCCGATTGCATCCTGATCATCATGGCGGGGGTCGACGATGCCTGCGCTGCCGAACTCGAAGGCGCAGCGCTCGCGCTTGGCATGGATGCACTTCTGGAAGTCCATAACGAGGACGAGCTCAAGCGGGCATTGCGGCTTACATCCAGGCTCATCGGCGTCAATAATCGCGATCTGAAGACATTTGACACCACGCTCGCCACCAGCGAGCGGCTGGCGCGGTTGATCCCGGGCGATCGCATCGTCATCGGCGAAAGCGGCATCTCCACGCCGAACGACCTGGCGCGTCTTGCCAAAGCGGGAATTTCAACCTTCCTCGTCGGCGAGAGCCTGATGCGCCAGAGCGATGTGGCAGCGGCGACGCGCGCGCTCTTGGCGCGCCGCGCCGCGCTCACTCACTGAACGGATGCGGTGAACCGTGCCGCGCCGCAAGAACAAGCTCAGTCATCTCAGCAACCGCGGCGAAGCGCGGATGGTGGACGTCTCGGCCAAGACCACGACGGAACGGGAAGCCGTCGCTGAAGGCCGCGTGATCATGACGGCAAAGACGCTGGCGCTGGTGCGCAAAGGCGATGCCAAGAAAGGCGATGTGCTCGGCACCGCACGTATCGCCGGCATCCAGGCCGCTAAGCGCACGCACGAACTTATTCCCCTCTGCCATCCGCTGCCGATTGCGCAGGTTGAAGTCGAACTTGCGCCCGATGCCGATCTGCCGGGCATTGTGGTGCGCGCGCGCGTCAAGGTCGCTGGCAAGACCGGCGTCGAAATGGAAGCGCTCACCGCGGTATCGGTCGCGTGCCTCACCGTCTATGACATGGTCAAAGCGGTCGAGCGCGGCATGCGTATCGAAGGCATCCGGCTGATCGAGAAGCACGGCGGCCGCTCCGGCCATTATCGCGTAGCATGATCCCGAGAAGCGGGAACCGGTTTTCGAACAAGGTCATGCTCAAACGGGAGTGATGCAGTGGCATTGATCTCGGTAGCGGAGGCGCTCGATCACGTGCTGGCGCATGCCGCGCCGCTGCCACCCGAGCAAGTTCCGCTCGACGACGCGCTCGGCCGCGTGCTCGCCGCCGATCTCAAAGCGCTGCGCAGCCAGCCGCCGGCCGATGTGTCGGCGATGGACGGCTACGCGGCGCGCGCCTCCGACGTCGCGAATGTCCCGGTGCAACTGCGCGTGATCGGCGAAGTCGGCGCCGGCCGGCCGTTCACGGCTGGCCTGGGCGCCGGCGAAGCAGCGCGGATTTTCACCGGCGGTGTCATGCCAGCCGGCGCCGATACCGTTGTCGTTCAGGAAATCACCGAACGGGCGGGTGATGCCGTCACGGTCCTCAAGCCGGTGAGCAAGGGCCGCCACATCCGCCGGCAAGGCCTCGACTTTCGCCACGGCGATACGCTGTTTGCGGCAGGCCACCGGCTGAGCGCGCGCGATCTCGCCCTGCTTGCCGGTATGAACCATCCGATCGTGCCGGTGCACCGCCGCCCGAAAGTGGCGCTGTTTGCAACCGGCGATGAGTTGGTGCCGCCGGGCGCGGAGCCCGGACCCGGCCAGATCGTCTATTCCAACGGCTTTGCGCTCGCCGCGCTGGCGCAGGAAGAAGGCGCCACCGTCGTCGATCTGGGCCTGGTCGAGGACAAGCTCGAACCGACCATCGCGGCTGTTCGTGCCGCGCGCGAGGGTGCGGCCGACATTCTTGTCACCACCGGCGGCGCCTCGGTCGGCGAATACGATCTGGTGCACAAGGCTTTTGCCGCCGAGGGCATGAACCTCTCGTTCTGGAAGGTGGCGATGCGGCCCGGCCGGCCGCTGATGCATGGCCGGCTTGGCGGCATGCAGGTGCTCGGGCTCCCGGGCAACCCCGTATCTGCTTACGTCTGCGCTTTTCTTTTTCTGGTACCGCTGATCCGGCGCATGAGCGGACGGAGCGACTTGGCGATCCCAACCGATTCGGCGGGGCTCGGCGCCGACCTTCCGGAGAACGACGAGCGCGCCGATTACCTGCGGGCGACGCTTGAAGAGAGCAGCCAAGGCCCGATCGCGACGCCATTTGCGGTCCAGGACAGTTCCATGATGGTGCCGTTGGCAAAGGCCGATTGCCTCATCATTCGAGAGCCTTACGCGCCGGCTTCGGCGGCCGGGAGTCGCTGTATCATCGTTAAATTCGAGCGTTAGCGCCCGGTTTGAACCGCCGCTCGACTTCTTCACGCGAAATTAGGTTGGACGCCAAGGGTCTCAACTAGATGAGGTCACTAACGCGGCCGTCTTTGCTCATTGAGACACATAGAGTTTCGGCCGGAGTTACTAACCAGCACATTCAGTTTGTAACCCAGTTGGGTATCGATCCCTTCGGCCGGCAGCCGGCGCTACCTTGGACTAATGCAGCAAGGAAAGAATAAAATGCCAAGGCCACTACAACGTGTCCGCCTCGAAAGCGGTAGACTTGTACGGCGAGGCTCTATTCGACCGGGCGGGTGCATTCTAAGAGGGCGGCACTAAAACTCTTATTGGATTTTCTGAATCTTGGCATCATTGATGACCCGGTTCCATTTTTCGATGTCTTGTTTGATG
>DATAYT010000219.1:0-3021 GCA_036272395.1 Xanthobacteraceae bacterium | reverse complement strand
ATCTTCCCGCCGCCGCGCACCGATACCCCGCTTGACAGAAACCAAGTCCAGCAGGCCACCGAGGATTTGATCAGTGCACGCGATCACTTAAGTGCGGAATCGCAGGGCGCTCAGGCCAAGAACTCAACCAGTTCGGCGGTGAAGGCTGCGGCCAAGTCTGTAGCTAAGTCTGCACCCAATTCCCCCGCGAAATCCGCGGACAAGTCTTCGCACAAGTCTTCGGCGACGCCGGCGACTGGCCCGGCTGCAGCGAGAAAACAGCCAAGTCCTCCGGTCGACGCGCGGCAGACCCCTGGAACGGACGCCGACCAAACGGCGGGAGCTGAAACCAAGTGATAATGGTCCGCGCATAGTGTAGTGAGAGTGGTTCATTGACGCGTCGGAATTGCCAATGGAAGAGTTTTATCGCATTCGCCGTTTGCCGCCTTACGTGTTCGAGCAGGTCAACCGCGCAAAGGCGGTGGCCCGTAACGGCGGCGCCGACATCATCGACCTCGGCATGGGTAATCCCGATCTGCCGACGCCGGCGCATGTCGTCGAGAAACTGAAAGAGACTGTCGGCAAGCCCCGCACTGATCGCTATTCGGCTTCTCGCGGCATAGCTGGGCTGCGCCGCGCCCAGGCCGCCTACTACGCGCGGCGCTTTGGCGTAAAGCTCAATCCGGAAACTCAGGTCGTCACGACGCTCGGCTCAAAAGAGGGCTTCGCCAATGTGGCGCAAGCGATCACCGCGCCTGGCGACATCATTGTCGTGCCTAACCCTACTTACCCAATTCACGTGTTCGGCTTCCTGATGGCGGGCGGCGCGATCCGCTCGGTCCCGGTCGAGGCCAATGACGCGTTCTTTGGCGCGTTGGAGCGCGCGGTCCTGTTCTCCATTCCGCGGCCGATTGCGGTGGTGGTGTGTTACCCGTCCAATCCGACGGCCTGTGTCGCGACGCTCGATTTCTATCGCGAGCTGGTCGCATTCGCCAAAAAGCATTCGCTCCTTTTGTTGTCGGATCTGGCCTATGCCGAAGTCTATTTCGACAACAACCCGCCGCCCTCGGTGTTGCAGGTCCCTGGCGCGATGGATGTCGCCGTGGAATTCACGTCGATGTCCAAGACCTATTCGATGCCCGGCTGGCGGATCGGATTTGCGGTCGGCAATGAGCGCATCATCGCCGCGCTCGGACGGGTGAAATCCTATCTGGATTATGGCGCCTTCACGCCGATCCAGGTAGCGGCGACCGCGGCGGTGAACGGTCCGGACGACTGCATCAAGGAGATGCGCGCCACCTATCGGCGTCGCCGCGATGCTCTAGTAGAGTCCTTCGGCAGAGCGGGCTGGCCGGTACCAATACCGTCGGCCTCGATGTTTGCTTGGGCGCCGATACCCGAACCTTTCCGCGCTCTCGGCAGCGTCGAATTCTCCACGCTTCTGGTTGAGAAGGCCGGAGTCGCGGTATCTCCCGGCGCCGGTTTTGGCGAACACGGCGAGGGCTACGTCCGCATCGCGCTGGTCGAAAACGAACAACGCATTCGTCAGGCGGCGCGTAACATCCGGCGCTTTCTTGAAACTTGGCCGGAAATGCTGCACAACGTCGTTCCGCTGGCGACGCGGCGCTAGGGTCGAAACTGGCCGCGTCTTTTTCCATCTAGTCTGGACGACGCGTGATGGCACAACCGCTGAAAGTCGGTCTTGCCGGACTCGGCACCGTCGGCAGCGCGGTCGTGCAGCTCCTGGAGCGCGGCCGCGACAAGCTGATTGCGCGGTGCGGTCGCGCGATCGAGGTCGTCGCCATCAGTGCACGGTCCCGCCACAAGAAACGCGGTTTTGATCCTGCCAAATTTCGCTGGATCGGCGACCCGGCGGCGCTGGCGCGCGATCCGGCAATCGATGTGCTGGTCGAAGTCATCGGCGGTGCCGGCGGTCCCGCAATGCTTGCGGTTGAGACCGCGCTGACTGCCGGCAAACCTGTCGTCACAGCCAACAAGGCATTGCTCGCGGCGCATGGCCAACGGCTTGCCGCACTCGCGGAGCGCAACGCCGTCGCGCTCAATTTCGAAGCCTCGGTCGCCGGCGGCATCCCGATCGTCAAGACGCTGCGCGAGGGGCTCAACGGCGCGACCTTCACGCGCATCTACGGCATCCTCAACGGCACCTGCAATTACATTCTCACGCGCATGGAGCAAGAACGGTTGAGTTTTGCCGATTGCCTCAAAGAAGCGCAGCGGCTCGGCTACGCCGAAGCCGATCCCAGCTTTGATATTGAAGGCCATGACACCGCGCAAAAGCTCGCCATTCTCGCGAGCTTGGCATTCGGCACCAAAATCGATCCGCGCGCGGTCTATAGCGAAGGGATTGCCTCGATCACCCCGGCCGATCTCAACGCAGCGGCCGAGCTCGGCTACCGCGTCAAGCTTTTGGGCGTTGCGGTGAAAACCGCCGAAGGCATCGAACAGCGCGTGCATCCGACCATGGTGCCTAAGGATTCCGCCATCGCTCAGGTCATGGGTGTCACCAATGCGGTCACGATCGACGCCGATGGCATCGCGCCCATCACACTGGTCGGGCCTGGCGCCGGCGGAGAAGCCACCGCTTCCGCGATCATTGCCGATCTTGCCGATATTGCCCGCGGCGTGCGCACGCCGCCATTTGGCCGACCGGCCGCGCGCATGACCGCGATCCGCAAGGCGCCGATGCAGCATCACGAAGGCGGCTATTACATCAGGCTTCTTGCCCGCGACCGGCCAGGCACGGCGGCCACGATCGCGCGGCGTCTGGCGCAGCAGAAGATTTCGTTGGAGTCGATCGTGCAACGCCACGACGCCGGATCGCGCGGCCCCGCGCAGCCGGGGCGTTCCGACGAGGCGGTGCCGGTGATCTTGATCACCTATGCGACCAGTGAAGACGCCGTCCACAAAGCCCTTGCCGCGGTGCGCCGGGATCGGGTTGTTTATGGACGGCCGCAGGTCATCCGCATCGAGCGCGCCTGACGCGCCAAGAGCCACGCGCCACGGAAGTTTTGTCGCTACTGG
>DATAYT010000218.1:0-2925 GCA_036272395.1 Xanthobacteraceae bacterium | reverse complement strand
CTCACGCTCTCATTTCCATGCCCCGGCGCGGCGGCCGGCAATGAGCCAATAGACAAGCCCGCCGGCAATTCCTGCCGCGGCAAAGACTTCGCGATTGCGGGCAAGATCGCCGTCGGACGAGGCGATGTAGCCGGCAAAATCGAGGCCGTAGGCCATAGCGAGTGACAGCGCCGCGCCGACGACGCCGTACACGACCGCCGAGCGCAGCGCCAGTCCTTCCGCCAGCGCGATCACCAGCATCGCCGGCAGAAAGCCGACCGAGAAGATGACGATCGCCGCTATGCCGGTGACCGACCACAAGGCGATCGACTCCGCGGCATCCGCGTGCGGACCAAGCGGCGCCATCACCTCGTTCCAGTTCGGGGCGAGGCTGCCGAGGGTGAGCACCAGCGAAGCGGCGATGCAGGCGAGCACATAACCGAGAAACGCCATCATGATGCGCGCGATCACAGACATGGCGGCTGGTTGGTCAGTCGGTCATCGCCATGGCGCGCAGCGCCAGGCGTTCGCGCGCCGATAATTTTTCGCTCGCGCTTTTCAGCTGGCCGCAAGCGGCGAGAATATCGCGCCCGCGCGGCGTGCGCACCGGCGAGGCATAGCCGGCGGCGAAGACCACTTCGGAGAATTTCTCGATCTGGTCCCAATCGGAGCATTCGTATTTTGTCCCGGGCCAGGGATTGAATGGAATCAGGTTGATCTTGGCAGGAATGCCCTTAAGGAGCCGCACCAGCGCCTTGGCGTCGGCGAGTGAGTCATTGACGCCTTTGAGCATCACATATTCGAAGGTAATGCGCCGCGCGTTCGACAGGCCTGGATAATTCCGGCACGCCTCCAGCAATGCGGCAATCGGATATTTGCGGTTGAGCGGGACCAATTGGTCACGCAGTTCGTCGGTGACCGCATGCAGCGAGACCGCGAGCATGGAGCCGATTTCGGCGCCGGCGCGGGCGATGTTCGGTACCACGCCCGATGTCGAGAGCGTGATGCGACGCTTGGAAATGCTTAAACCCTCGCCGTCGGCAATGACGTTAATGCCGTCGCGGACCGCCTCGAAATTGTAAAGCGGCTCGCCCATGCCCATCATCACGACATTGGACACGAGCCGTTTGTCGCCTTCGCTCCTCCCCGCGCCGGCAGCGGTCGAACCGGCAAGCCAGTCGCCGAGCCGATCGCGCGCGACCACGACCTGAGCGGCAATTTCGGCCGCGGTGAGATTGCGCACCAGCTGCTGCGTGCCGGTATGGCAGAAGCTGCAATTGAGCGTGCAGCCGACCTGGCTGGAAATGCACAGCGTGCCGCGATCGGTCTCCGGAATGTAGACGCATTCGACCTCGTGCGGCGCCTCGGCGCGCTCGCCCGGCAGCTGGATGAGCCATTTGCGCGTGTCGTCGACCGAAATTTGCTCGGCGGCGATCGGCGGTCGCGCCAGCGTGAAGCGCCGCGCCAGGCCGGCGCGCAAATCCTTCGACAGCGTCGTCATGGCGTCGAAATCTTGCGCGCCGCGCACATAGAGCCAATGCCAGATCTGCTGCACGCGCATCCGGCGCTGGCCCTCCGGCACGCCGACCTGGGCCAAGGCTTGCGCCAGCATAGCCCGCGGCATGCCGACCAGGGACGGCTGCGCCGGCTCCGCATAGCGTTCCAGCGGGCGCTTTTCGACAAAGGCCGTGGCGGTTTCGGTTGCGGCCAAGGAACTCATCCTGCGCGATCCAGATACGATCAATCGGGGCAAACGCGTGCGGAATGCCCCTCAAATAATGGCTCTCCCGCTAACCGCGAGCTCCTCGGCGCGCAGGCGAAAGCTCCCGCACGCGGCGCGCCGGCACGACGCGGCGGCCCTTATTTACATTCTTGGGCGGTGCGGTCGAGGGCTTGCGCCACGCCTTTGAGCGAAAAGGTATCGGTCGATTGCGTGCCTTTGGCGGAAGTGCCCTTGATCACGGCATTATCGCCGCCCCGCATGGCATCGACCATTTTGGCCTCGTCGGTGGCGTTTTTGATCCAGGCGCCGTCCTGTTGGGTGTAGAGCGCGAAGCTCGAGCCTCCGACCTGTGCCGTGGCCTCGGTACCTGTTTTGAACGGATAGCCGACCACGAGCGATATTTCGTTGGTCACTTTGTCGGTCGGCCGCGTGGAAATAAACATGTAAACCGGATTGCGCGGCCGGTTCGGCGGATTGGTCTCCGAAGCAGACGGCTTGGCGAGCACAAAGCAGACTTTCTTGCCGCCCGGTGAGGCCGTGTAGGCGCCCCACATTCCATATTGGCCAAGCAGTTTCGGCTGCACGCCACCGGCGGCAGCGGCCGCCGGTGAGGCCGGCTTGGCCGCCTCGGGCTTCGTCTCAGGCTTCGTCACCGGCTTGGGCTTCGGCTTCGCCGGCGTGGCGGCCGGCGGCGAAGCCGCGGGCGCGGATTGCTGGGCCCGAGCAGGCGCAAGCCAAGCCGCCACCGATGCCCCCACCCATGCCGCCGCCCATGCCGCCGCACCGAGCAGCAAAAGCGTAACGCACCGGCGTATCCCAAACCGCCGCATCCGTCGTCGCTGCATCCGGACCTCGCGCGGCAAAGCCCCAAAATCGTACCAGAGAGCATTGATAGCAAACATTTCGACTTTTATCCAATTTGAACGAACCAAAAGCTGTGCGCATTCGTCAGTCCAAATAGTACCGGCGCGCTTTCCCAATCCGCAGTTTTCATGGTTAGAAAAGCGCGGACCGATGCCGATCACGGCAAAAGACGACTGGCAAACTGGATATGAGGAATGAAGGCTGTTCTCTGTACCCACTTTGGGCCACCCGAGGCGCTGCAACTGGCCGATATCGATGCGCCGCGCGCCGGGCCCGGCGAAGCGCTGGTGCGCGTCAAAGCGGTGGCGCTCAATTTTTTCGACACATTGCTCATCGCTGGCAAATATCAGCACAAGCCG
>DATAYT010000217.1:0-10612 GCA_036272395.1 Xanthobacteraceae bacterium | reverse complement strand
CGGCTGCGTCGCATCCCATTCCTCGACATTGATGATGACCCACACCGCCATGCGGGCGCCGTTCGGCAGTTTCAGTGGCGGCCGGTCGGCGATCGGCGAATAAGCCAGCCGATCGGTCGCCAGCATCACTGGTTTGGCGGCAGACTTTCGGGAGGTCGATTTGCGGGATGCGGATTTCGCCGGACGTTTGACCATTGCCATTGCAGCCTTTCCGCGCCGGGTGATAGCAGGGCCGCCGCGCGCTGTCTTGGTCACGCGGCTTGGTCGCGCTGCAAATGCAGCCGGTCTCGGTTTCGAATTCGGAATGCGGTCGGGCGTTCTGGGCAGGCGCCTGTTGTTGCACCGCATTTCGCTTCATGTTAGCAACCCGGCGATTTCCGGACGCGGCCCCGCGCGGCGCTCGGCAAATTATAGTCCCGCTTGAATTCCGCTTGAGTGCCAGTGGCTTGTGCCGATCATGCGCGCCGGTTGCGGGTCTTGCGGAGAAGCTCAAGAACACCGCCATCGAGTAAGCGCAGCGAGCACAGACTTTGGCAGCCGAAACACCCATCCTGTCCGGCATGGCCGGCCGCTACGCGACCGCCGTGTTCGACCTCGCGCGCGACACCAACGCGATCGAGGCGGTGCAGGCCGACCTTGATCGCTTCGATGCGCTTGTCGCCGATAGCGCCGACCTCACGCGCCTCGTGCGCAGTCCGGTCTTTTCGACGCAAGAACAGCTGCAGGGTCTGTCGGCGGTGCTCGAACGCGCCGGGATCCGCGGCCTCGCGGCGAATTTTCTCAAGCTCGCCGCGACCAATCGGCGGCTGTTCGCCGTGCGCGACATGATCAAGGCGTTCCGCGCGCTGGTCGCCCAGCACAAAGGCGAAGCCACCGCCGCGGTGACCGTGGCCGAACCGCTCAAGGATGCGCATGTCGAGGCGCTGCGCGCCGCGCTCAAATCGGTCACCGGCAAGGACGTCGATCTCGACGTCAAGGTCGATCCGGCCATTCTCGGCGGGCTTGTTGTCAAGCTGGGCAGCCGCATGGTCGACTCTTCGCTCCGCACCAAACTCAATGCCATCAGGCATGCGATGAAAGAGGCTCGCTAATGGATATCCGCGCCGCGGAAATTTCCGCAATCCTCAAAGAGCAGATCAAGAACTTCGGACAAGAGGCCGAGGTTTCCGAGGTCGGACAGGTCTTGTCGGTCGGTGACGGCATCGCGCACGTCTATGGGCTCGACAATGTGCAGGCCGGCGAAATGGTCGAATTCGAGAGCGGCGTGAGCGGTATGGCGCTCAATCTCGAAAATGACAATGTCGGCATCGTGATTTTCGGCAATGACCGTGAAATCAAGGAAGGCCAGACCGTCAAGCGCACCCGCGCGATCGTCGAAGTCCCGGTCGGCAAGGGCCTGCTCGGCCGTGTCGTCGACGCGCTCGGCGATCCGATCGACGGCAAGGGTCCGATCAAGGCCGAGCACCGGGCGCGCGTCGACGTCAAGGCGCCCGGAATCATTCCGCGCCGCTCTGTGAATGAGCCGATGGCGACCGGATTGAAGGCAATCGACGCCTTGATTCCGATCGGCCGCGGCCAGCGCGAGTTGATCATCGGCGACCGCCAGACCGGCAAGACCGCGATCGCGCTCGACACGATCCTCAATCAAAAATCACTCAATGCCTCGGGCGACGAGAAGATCAAGCTTTACTGCGTCTATGTTGCGGTCGGCCAGAAGCGTTCGACGGTCGCGCAATTCGTCAAGGTGCTGGAGGAAAACGGCGCGCTCGATTATTCGATCATCATCGCCGCCACCGCTTCGGATCCAGCGCCGATGCAATATCTAGCGCCGTTCTCCGGCTGCGCCATGGGCGAATATTTCCGCGACAACGGCATGCACGCGGTCATCATTTACGACGACCTTTCCAAGCAGGCGGTCGCTTATCGCCAGATGTCGCTGTTGCTGCGGCGCCCGCCCGGCCGGGAAGCCTATCCCGGCGACGTGTTCTATCTGCATTCACGGCTGTTGGAGCGCGCGGCCAAGATGAACGAGGAGAACAAGTCCGGCTCGCTCACCGCGCTGCCGGTCATCGAGACCCAGGCCAACGACGTCTCCGCCTATATTCCGACCAATGTCATTTCGATCACCGACGGCCAGATCTTTCTCGAAACCGATCTGTTCTATCAGGGCATCCGCCCGGCGGTGAATGTCGGGCTTTCGGTGTCGCGCGTCGGCTCCGCCGCGCAGACCAAGGCGATGAAAAAGGTCGCCGGCCGCATCAAAGGCGAGCTCGCGCAGTACCGCGAAATGGCGGCGTTCGCGCAGTTCGGCTCCGATCTCGACGCCACCACGCAGCGGCTTCTCAATCGCGGCGCGCGGCTCACCGAACTCCTCAAGCAGCCCCAATTCTCGCCGCTGCGCATGGAGGAGCAGGTCTGCGTGATCTATGCCGGCGTCAACGGCTATTTGGATGCGATGCCGGTCGATCGGGTGCGCGCCTTCGAGGAGGGGCTGCTGGGGCTGTTGCGCAACCAGCACACCGATGTGCTGGCGGCGATCCGCGACTCGCGCGATCTCGACGACGCAACGGCCGGCAAGCTCAAGACGGTCGTCGACAATTACGCACGGACGTTCGCTTAAGTCATAAACATCCATGCCGTCGCTCAAAGATCTGCGCAACCGCATCGCCGCAACCAAGGCGACGCAAAAGATCACCAAGGCCATGCAAATGGTCGCGGCGTCGAAATTGCGCCGCGCGCAGGGCGCCGCCGAAGCCGCGCGTCCCTATGCCGCGCGCATGGATACGGTGCTCGGCAACATCGCGGCTTCGGTCGCCGCGGTGGAGAGCGCGCCGCGACTCCTGCGCGGCACCGGTAGCGATCAGAAACATCTGCTCCTGGTCTGCACCGCCGAGCGCGGCCTGTGCGGCCCGTTCAACTCCGCCATCGTGCGGCTGGCGCGCGAACGCGCCACCGCGCTTGCCGCCGAAGGCAAGGACGTCAAATTCTTCTGCGTTGGCCGCAAGGGTTACGATCAGTTGCGGCGGCAGTTTCCCAAGCAGATCGCCGAACTGGTCGATCTTCGTTCGGTGCGCGCGTTGCATTTCGAGAATGCCGAAGCTATCGCCGAAAAAATCATCGCGCTGTTCGACAAATTCGACTTCGACGTCTGCACGCTGTTCTTCTCGCGTTTTCGTTCCGTGATCGCGCAAATTCCCACCGCGCAGCAGATCATTCCCCCTGTATTCGAGCAGAAATCCGCCGACGCGCTGGGCGGAGCGGTCTATGAATTCGAGCCGGAGGCCGAGGACATTCTCAGTGATCTGTTGCCGCGCAATGTCGCCGTGCAGATCTTTCGCGCGCTTTTGGAAAATGCCGCTTCGTTCTACGGCGCGCAGATGTCGGCAATGGACAACGCGACCCGCAACGCTGGCGACATGATTCGCCGTCAAACCCTGTTCTACAACCGCACGCGCCAGGCGATGATCACGAAAGAATTGATCGAGATCATTTCAGGCGCCGAAGCTCTGTGACAACGCTAATCGATAAGAACTTCTGACAAGGACTCAAGCATATGGCTCAACTCGTCGGACGCGTCACCCAAGTCATCGGCCCGGTGGTCGACGTGCATTTCGAGGATCATCTGCCGGCGATCCTCAACGCGCTGGAGACCGAGAATCAGGGCAACCGTCTGGTGCTCGAAGTCGCCCAGCATCTCGGCGAATCGACCGTGCGCACCGTGGCGATGGATTCGAGCGAGGGCCTGGTCCGCGGCCAGGAAGTGACCGATACCGGCCAGCCGATTGCGGTGCCGGTCGGGCCCGCCACGCTCGGCCGCATCATGAACGTGATCGGCGAGCCGGTCGATGATGCGGGTCCGATCAAAGGCGTCGAAATGCGCGCGATCCACCAGCCGACGCCGAGCTACACCGAGCAGTCGACCGAAGCGCAAATCCTGGTGACCGGAATCAAAGTGGTCGATCTGTTGGCGCCCTATGCCCGCGGCGGCAAGGTCGGACTGTTCGGCGGCGCCGGCGTCGGTAAGACCGTGATCATTCAGGAACTCATCAACAACATCGCCAAGGCCCATGGCGGCTATTCGGTGTTCGCCGGCGTCGGCGAGCGCACGCGCGAGGGCAACGACCTTTATCACGAGATGATCGAGTCCAAGGTCAACAAGGATCCCAAGGAAGGCTCGGTCGAAGGTTCAAAATGCGCGCTGGTTTACGGGCAGATGAATGAGCCGCCGGGGGCGCGCGCCCGGGTCGGCCTAACCGGACTGACGGTCGCCGAATATTTCCGCGATCAGGGCCAGGACGTGCTGTTCTTTGTCGACAACATATTCCGTTTCACTCAAGCCGGTTCGGAAGTCTCCGCGCTCCTTGGCCGTATTCCTTCCGCGGTCGGCTATCAGCCGACTTTGGCCACCGATATGGGCGCGCTGCAAGAGCGCATCACCACCACGACCAAAGGCTCGGTGACTTCGGTTCAGGCGATCTACGTGCCGGCCGACGACCTTACCGATCCGGCGCCGGCGACCTCGTTCGCCCATCTTGACGCCACCACCGTGCTGTCGCGCTCGATCGCGGAAAAGGGAATTTATCCCGCCGTCGATCCGCTCGACTCGACCTCGCGCATGTTGTCGCCGTTGATCGTCGGCGAAGAGCACTATCAAGTCGCGCGCCGCGTGCAGCAGATTTTGCAACGCTACAAGGCGCTGCAAGACATCATCGCCATTCTCGGAATGGATGAATTGTCGGAAGAGGACAAGCTGACAGTGGCGCGCGCGCGCAAGATCGAGCGCTTCCTGTCGCAGCCGTTCCATGTCGCTGAAGTGTTCACCGGCGCGCCGGGCGTCTTTGTCGAGCTCGCCGACACCATCCGCGGCTTCCAGGGGCTCTGCGAAGGCAAATACGATCACCTGCCGGAGCAGGCCTTCTACATGGTCGGCACTATCGAGGCGGCGGTGGAGAAGGGCAAGAAACTCGCCGAGGCGGCGTAACGCGGCGCGGCGAAAGAGCAGGGACGCAATGGCTGGACTCCATTTCGAATTCGTCTCGCCCGAGAGCGTGCTGTTCTCGGGTGACGTCGATCAGGTCGATCTGCCCGGCATCGAAGGCGATCTTGGCGTGCTGCCCGGGCATGCGCCGATGGTCACGCTGCTGCGGCCCGGTATCGTGACAATCATGCGCGCGGGTCAGCGCGAGCCGATCGTCGTCGGCGGCGGCTTTGCCGAAATGGGACCCGGGGGACTGACCGTGCTCGCCGACCGTGCCGGGTCGCGCGAGGAGTTCGATCTCCAGGCGCTGGCGGAAGACATCAAAGACGCCGAAGAAGACATCGCCGACTGCAAGGACGACGCGCAGCGCGACAAACTCGCGCGCCGGCTCGACCAGCTGCGCGGCCTGCAGGCCGCGCTGGCGCAGTAGCGGTTAGGTGGCACCGGCATACTTGGCAAATTCGGCCACGACTCGCTCGTAGACCGCGCGCTTGAATGGCACGATCAGGCCCGGAATCTCCCCCAGCGCCGCCCAGCGCCACGCGGCAAATTCCGCCTCGTGCGCGCCGTCAGGATGTTCGACATCGATTTCGCTATCGTGCCCGGTAAAGCGCATCGCAAACCATTTCTGCATCTGGCCGCGATATTTGCCCTTCCAGGCCTGGCCGATCAGCTCGCGTGGAATGTCGTAGCGCAGCCATTCGGCGATTTCGCCCAGCCGTTCGACCGAGCGGATATTGGTTTCCTCGCGCAGCTCGCGCAGCGCGGCCGGCCACGGGTCTTCGCCGGCATCGATGCCGCCTTGCGGCATTTGCCAGGCATGCTGGAGATCGACGTGCTCGGGCCCGTCAATGCGCCGGCCGACAAAGGCGCGGCCGTCGCGATTGAAGAGCACAATGCCGACGCAGGGACGGTAGGGCAGATCTTCAACGCGCATTGCCACAGCGACGGATTGGGAACGGCCGACCAAAGGACGCCGAGATGATCCTCAATTTGCTCGGGTCTGTCACCAGCGCAGAATTTGCGGCCGGCGATCAGCGCTTGCTTGGTAGCTTGCTTGGGAGCGCGCTTGGAGGCTGACCGGCCGTGTCGGCGGTCGTCGGCTCGGGCGGTGCCGCCACAATGACCTCGCGCTTGGCGCCGGTTTTGCCGTCGACAATCGTGACCGTCACGGTGCCCGGCGATTTTGCCGGAGCCGAGGGCGGCACGGCTGCCGTTGTCGCGGGTTCCTTGGACTCGGCTGGGGCGGCGGCTTGCGGCACCGCGATCACCTCCGGCGCCTTTTTGGCGATGCGCAGATCCGCCGGCGCGACCGCCACCGGCTCGCCGCCCGCACGGTCTTCGGCCGTCACCGCCCACAACACAAACGCACCGAAGAACAGGCCAAGCGCCACCACGATGATCTGCGCCGCCGAAACCTCAAACGCGCGCCGATATCGCCTCGGACCCTGTCCAAGCGGCGCTGTCAGGTCATTCATGGTCAGGCGCGATTTCGTTCCGGCTTCGTCCAAATCCCCGACCCCGCGCGATGTGCAATACGCGAATCACGACGGCGAGCATATCACGGCCTTTCCGCAGCGGGTCGTTCCGCCGGCGGGGGGTTGGCGCAAACAACAAAAAACCGGGGCGGCACATGGCCGCCCCGGTCTTTGGCTTCGTGAGCAGATTATTTGATCAGTTCGGGACCGCCGCTTTCGGATTCGGCGGGAACGCCGCGTTGCTCGCCGTTCCGCGCAACAGGTCCAGCGCCATCTTGATCGCTTTATCGTCCGATTCGTTCGGCGGTATGTAGGACTGCGAGCCGGTTTCCTCGGCGCCTTCGGCCTTGAGATGGCCGCGCAGCGAGGCTTCGCCCTTGGAATCGGTCTGCGCCTTCAAGTTATCGGGGACGTCCTGCAACACCTCGATATCCGGCGAGATGCCCTTGGCTTGGATCGAGCGCCCCGCCGGCGTGTAGTAGCGCGCCGTTGTCAAGCGCAGCGCACCGTTGCCCGCGCCAAGCGGAATGATGGTCTGCACCGAACCCTTGCCGAACGAGCGCGTGCCGATCAGCGTCGCGCGCTTGTGGTCCTGCAGCGCGCCGGCGACGATCTCCGACGCCGAGGCCGAACCGCCGTTGATGAGGACGATCACCGGCTTGCCCTTGGTCATGTCGCCGGGCCGCGCATTGAAGCGTTGCGTCTCTTCCGGGTTGCGGCCGCGAGTCGAAACGATCTCGCCCTTCTCCAGGAACGTGTCGGAGACCGAAATCGCCTGGTCGAGCAAGCCGCCCGGATTGTTGCGCAGATCGACCACGTAACCCTTGATCTTGTCGGCGCCGAGTTGCGCGTTGAGCTCGTTGATCGCCTGCTTGAGCCCGTCGGTGGTCTGCTCGTTGAATTGCGTGATGCGAATGTAACCGACGTCGCCGCCTTCCGGATGCCAGCGCACCGACTTCACGCGAATGATGTCGCGAACGATCGAGACCTCGATCGGCTTGTCGGCGCCCTTGCGCATGATCGTGAGCTTGATCTTGGTATTCACCGGGCCGCGCATCTTGTCGACGGCCTGATTGAGGGTGAGCCCCTGAACGGCTTCGTCGTCGAGATGGGTGATGATGTCATTGGCCATGACGCCGGCTTTGGCCGCGGGCGTATCGTCGATCGGAGCGACCACCTTCACCAGGCCGTCCTCCATCGTGACCTCGATGCCAAGCCCGCCGAATTCGCCGCGGGTCTGCACCTGCATATCGCGGAAGCTCTTCGGGTCCATATAGCTCGAATGCGGATCGAGCCCGGCGAGCATGCCATTGATGGCCGATTCAACGAGCTTGCTGTCGTCCGGTTTTTCGACGTAGTCGGCGCGCACGCGCTCGAATACATCGCCGAACAGATTGAGCTCGCGGTAGGTGTCGGAAACCGCCGCGCGCGCCGCCGAGCCGACCAGCAAGGCCCGCGGCTGCGTGATCATCAGCGTTGCCAACACGCCGGCCAGTGCACCGAGTAAGAGCAGTGAAGTTTTGCGCATCATCCGCGAACCTTTTCGCCTTCGTTAGTCGCCCACCATGGGCTGGGGTCAATAGGAGCGCCGTCCTTGCGGAACTCCACATAGAGTACGGGTTGCTTGGGACCGGACGTGCCGGTCGGGGACGCTTGTGATCCGCCACCCATCACCGCTACCGGCTCGCCGGTCAGCACGAACTGTCCGATATCGACGGAAATCCGCTCCATCCCCGCTAGCAATACATGATAGCCGCCGCCGGCATTGAGGATCAAGAGTTGCCCATAGCTGCGAAAACGCCCGGCGTAAACCACCCAACCGTCGCAGGGCGCGGTAATCTCGCCCGCGGGCCGGGCGGCGATGGAAAGGCCTTTTTGAGTTCCACCCAACCCGTCTGAGCCGCCGAACTCGCGGATCCGCGTGCCATTGACCGGCAAATGCAGATGTCCGCGCATGTCGACGAATGCAACCGCAGGCGTCAGACGGCCCGGGTCGCTTAATGCGGCGAGTTCCGGATGCGTCGCATCGTTGGCGATTCCCCGATCGGCGTCCCGCGTCGCGCGCTTTTCGCTGGCGAGCTCGCCTTCGAGCTTGGTGATCAGGTCCTTGATGCTATCGACTTGGCGCGCAACGTCGGCGGCCCGCTGGCGTTCACTGGCCAGCGCCAGCTCGGCATTAGTCTGGTTTTTCTGCCGTTGATCGATCAACAGGCTCACGCGAAGTTGTTCATGGCCAAGCAGATCAAGGTCGCTGGCGAGCCGGCCGCGCTGCGCGACGATCTCTTTGCGCACGTTCGACAGCGCCGAAAGGTCGCCGGCGAGCGCGTCGGCTTGGCTGCGCATTTCCGGAAGAACAGCGCCCAGCGTGATCGCGGTACGGACCGCGCGCAGTGCGTCTTCGGGGCTGACGATAAGGGCAGGGGGCGGTTGACGACCCATGCGTTGCAACGCGGCGATCACTTCAACGATCACGGCGCGGCGCTGGTCGAGCGATTTTTGCAAGGCGCGTTCCTGCTCGTTGAGCGCGTCGAGCCGGGTCTGGCTCGCATTGATATTGCCCTCGACGTCGCGCACGCGCGCCGCCGTTTCGATCAGTTGCGTATTAAACTTGCGGCGGTCCTGGCCGAGCGCTTCAATTTCGCCGCGCAGCTTGGCTTGCGCGTCGGCGGAATCGCGCGCCCGCGCCAGTGCCGCGTCCAATTCCTGATCGCGCTGTTTGAGCGCGTCGCCCGGGTTCGCCGCCTGGTCGGCGGGTCGCGGGCCGGCTTGCGCCGCGGCGCCGGAATTGAGCGCCAGTAGCGCCCCGATCGGCAGCGCAAATGCCAATGCCGAACCGAGCACGAGGCGCGGATCGGTTCGGCTCGACCGTCGGAGAATCATCGGTTGCAAGGTAGAGGCGGCCTTCGGGAAGGCAAGTAAAAGGGAAAAAGCGGGCTAAAGCATGATCCCGAAAAGCGGACGCCGGTTTTCGGAAAAGATCATGCTCAAACAACAAGCTAAAGCGAAATGCGCAAATCAGTCTAAAATCATTTCGCTTTAGGTTACGACCGGAATGCGACCGCGGCGGCACGCCGCCGTCACAATTCGCCCGCTAACCTTTACGGGGGCCGCCGCTAATCCATTCAGCCCCGATGATAAGGGTGGCCTGCGAGAATGGTGCCGGCGCGATAGATCTGCTCGAGCAGCATGATGCGGATGAGCTGGTGCGGCCAGGTTGCCGCGCCAAAGGCCAAGACGTGCCTGGCCCGTCCGCGCAGGCTTTGCGTAATGCCGTCGGCCCCGCCGATCACGAAACACAGCACGGCGCGGTTCTCCTCGCGGCATTTTTTCAGCAGTGCGGCTAATCCCGGGCTGTCGATATTCTCACCGGCCTGATCGAAAACAACGATCACGGCGCCATCGGGAAGAATGTTGGCGATGGCAATCGATTCTTCGGTGCGCCGCCGCTCCGGCTCGCGGGCCCGGCTCTCGCGGATTTCAATGACTTCGATCTGGCGCAACCCCACCGAACGGCCGAGCGCTTCGGCGTGCTTGCGATAGGCGGCGGCGAGTTCCCGCTCGGGTCCCTGCTTCAGCCGGCCGACCGCTGCGACGATCACGCGCATGAGCGGACCTCTTGCCGTCCGTCATTGTCCCAAAATCACTTCGCTTTGGGTCATGATAGGCCGGATCAGGATCGCAGGTGAACCGCCGCTTTGGATCATTGGCGGCGCCAGGGATTGGCTCAGTTTTATTCCGTGGCGAAGAGCGCAGCTCCCGGCCGAGCCGGAGCATCGATCCGAAACCCGAGCGCGAGCGAGCTAGCTCGCGCGCCGCGCCGGCCGTCCGGCCATCCACATTTTTTCGAGATTGTAGAAATCTCGCACTTCCGGCCGAAAGACGTGGACAATCACGTCACCGGCATCGATCAGCACCCAATCACAATGCGGCATGCCTTCGACCCGGGTGCGAACGCCGACCTTGTGCAAATCTTCGACCACGCGGTCGGCTACCGATCCGACATGGCGATGCGATCGGCCGGAAGAGACGACCATGTAGTCGCCGATCGAGGATTTGTCTTTGAGATTGATGGTGAGGGTGTCCTCGGCCTTCATGTCGTCGAGGCGGTGGAGGACCAATCGGAGGATCTCCTCGGCGTCAAGACGCATTCTGGAGA
>DATAYT010000216.1:0-58151 GCA_036272395.1 Xanthobacteraceae bacterium | reverse complement strand
AGCAACCCGGCGAGATGCGCGCTGCCGATGACAGCTACGACGACGGCGATGGTGAGCAACCTCACGTCGGCGGCGAGCCGTTCGCCCCGCGCGAGCCACAGCCATACTATCCGCGCGAGCAACATCACAATCAGCAGCACTATCAGCCACAACAAAATCAGCAGAATTTTCAGCCGCGGCCGCAGCAGGGTTCGGAGAACCAAGGCGACGTCGACCGCCTGCCATCGTTCATCACCGGTGCTCAGCGGCAGCAACAGCAGCCTTCGCACGGCGACAACGGGCCGCAAGGGCAAAACGGCCCGAACGGCTATGACGGACAGCAAGATCGCTTTCCGCTGCACCGACGGCGCCGACGGCATCGCGGTGGCGGTGGACCGCGCGACCACTCCATGGATCATTCCGTCCGCGGCGATGACGACGGATCGCCGTCCGGCTCGCATTCCGACGAATAAGCACGGCGAGCTGATATGACAGAGTAACCGGCCGGGCACTCGCCCGGCCGCGTTGTTTTGATATGCGCCTTACAACCCGCGCGGTGCCTTGGCCAGGCGCGCCAAAAACCAGATCGGCAGAACGATCACCGCGCCCAGCAGGAAATAGCGCCACAGCCAGCGCACCGCATCGAATCCCATGTTCCAGATATGTTCGATGAGCCGCTCTACCGACTCGATGATATTCCAGGGATCAAGCCCGATGGCGGCGAGAATGACTCCGACCAGGATCGACAGCAGGATAAGCCGGCCGATCACCGCGAGCGGCGGACCGCCGAAAAAACGATGAATGAAGAGTTGGGACGTTCGCGAGTCCAGGGATTGAGTCATCGAAACCCTCCGTGGCTCAATTAGGCCTTCGTTGAGCCCGCCGCAAGCGGCGCCGGCCGGGTCTAGCGCCGGGCGTGCCGATGCATTGCCTGACATTGACCACTGGCGCTAAGTTGCGTCCGCCCCTTCGCTATAGGGCATCCCGAGGACCTTTCATGGCCAAAGCCGAAGACCGCGCGCTCGCGCCGAATGCGAGCCTCAACGATGATATCGGCGAGGAAGGGCGGCTGCGCATGTTCCGCATGCAGGTCGAAATTCGCGAGGCCGAGCAGCGTGCATTCGATCTGTTTCTGCAGAACCTGGTGAAGGGTACGAGCCATCTTTCGCTGGGCCAGGAGGCGGTCGCGGCCGGCTGCGCTGCGGCGATGCAAGCCGGCGACCTTTCGTTCTGCACCTATCGCGGTCACGCCCACACGCTGGCCCGCGGTGTCCCGATCGAGAAGGTGCTCGGCGAGCTGATGCAGCGCGACAACGGATTGATGCGGGGCAAAGGCGGCTCGATGCATCTGACCTCGGTCGATCATGGCGTGATGGGCTCCTACGCGATCATCGGTGCGCATTTGCCGATCGCCTGCGGGGCGGCGTGGCGCGCGCAGTACAAGGGACAGAAGGACGTTTCGGTTTGCTTCTTCGGCGACGGCACGACCAATATCGGCGCTTTTCACGAAGCGCTGAATTTCGCGGTGGTCTGGAAATTGCCGGTGATCTTTGTCTGCGAGAACAATCTTTACATGGAATACACGCCGATCGGCGATGTCACCGCAGTGCCGAATCCGGCGGCCGACCGGGCCGCCGCCTACGGCCTGCCGCGCATCGTGATCGACGGCAACGATGCCGACATCGTCTACCGCACCGCCACGGCGGCCTATGAAAAGGCGCGCGCCGGCGGCGGCCCCTCGCTGATCGAGTGCCTCACCTATCGGTACAGCGGGCATTCGCGCGCGGACCCGGCCAAATACCGTCCCGAAGGCGAGCTCGAGAAATGGAAGGAGCGCGATCCGATAAAAATCTATCGTGAGCGCTTGAAGCAATTCGGCGTCAGCGAGGACATCATCGCCAGCATCGAACTCCATGCGAAACGGCGGGTCGACGAGGCCACCGAGAAGTGCAAGGCGGCGGCGCCGCCGGCACTCGACATTCTCACAACCGATGTCTATGCCGACGGAGGCTTCGCATGGCGGAATTGACCTATCGCGAAGCGGTGGCCCGCGGCATCGCCCAGGAGATGGCGCGCGATCCCGACGTGGTGTTTCTCGGCGAGGACATTGGCAAAGCCGGCGGCGTATTCAAGGCGACGGTCGGACTTTACGAGCAGTTTGGACCGCTGCGCGTGCGCGACACGCCGATCTCCGAGCAGGCGATCCTCGGCGCCGCGATGGGTGCGGCAATGACCGGATTGAAGCCGATTGCCGAGATCATGTTTTCGGACTTTTTTGCAGTCTGCTTCGACTACATCGCCAACGAATTTGCCAAGAGCCGCTACATGTCCAACGGCCAGGTCAAATGTCCGCTGGTGGTGCGGACCGGCAACGGCGCCGGCTCCCGATTTGGCGCGCAGCATTCGCAGAGCGTCGAAAACTGGTGCATGATGATTCCCGGACTGAAAGTGGTGGCGCCATCGTCGCCGCGTGACGTTATCGGGCTTCTCGCCGCGGCGGTGCGCGATCCCGATCCGGTGATTTTCCTTGAGCACAAATCGCTTTATCCGATCAAAGGCGACGTGCCGGACGGCGAGATCGTCGATCGCCTGGGCACGGCAAGTATCGTGCGGCCGGGCAAGGATGCCAGCATCCTCGCGCTGGCGCTGATGGTGCCGCGCGCGGTGGCTGCGGCTGAGAAACTTAAATCCGAGCACGACATCGACTGCGAAGTCATCGATGTGCGCTCGCTGGTGCCATTGGACACGCAGACGATTCTCGGCTCGGTAGCGCGGACGCATCGCCTGTTCTCCGTCGAAGAGAATCCGCGGCTGTGCGGCTGGGGCGCTGAGATCGTTTCGATCGTCGCCGACGAAGCCTTTTACGACCTTGACGGGCCGCCGGTGCGGATCACCACGCCGCATATTCCGCTGCCGGCCGCCGATATCCTGGAAGACCTTGCGCTGCCGAGCGTCGAGCGGATCGTCGACCGGGTGAAACGCGCGATGGAATCTTAAGCGTCATGCCCGGACCTCGACCCGGCAATCCATACAGCGAGACGCCGCATGGATGCCCGGGTCACGCCCGGGCATGACGAGGAAGAGAACGAGGTAGAGCCATGGCCATGTATGACAATCTGCTCGCCAATGTACCGACCGATCTGTGGATCGGCGGCAAATGGCGGAAATCGTCCGACGCCGGGCGTTTTGACGTTATCGATCCGGCGACCGAGAACAAAGTCGCTTCGGTGGCGAGCGCCACGGTCGAGGATGCTATGGCCGCGCTCGATGCCGCGAGCGGCGCATTCGCCGCTTGGGCCGGCAAGAAGCCGCGCGAACGCGCCGAGGTTTTGCGGAAGTCCTACGAATTGATCATGCGCGATGCCGAGCGGCTGGCGAAGCTCATCACCATCGAGAACGGTAAGGCGCTGTCCGATTCCCGCGGCGAAGTCGCTTATGCCGCTGAATTCTTCCGCTGGTATGCCGAGGAAGCGGTGCGCAACATCGGCCAGAATTCGGTCGCACCGTCTTCCGGCGCTTGCATATTCGTCCATCACAAGCCGGCCGGTGTCGCCGTGCTGGTCACGCCGTGGAATTTCCCGGCGGCGATGGCGACGCGCAAGATCGGACCGGCGCTTGCCGCCGGCTGTACCGTGGTGCTCAAGCCGGCCTCCGACACGCCGCTCACTATGCTGGCGCTGATGCCGATCCTGGAAGAAGCCGGCGTGCCGGCCGGCGCCGTCAATGTCATCCCCTCGCGTTCATCCGGCAAAGTGGTCAGCGCCATGCTGCATGACCCGCGGGTGCGCGTGGTGTCCTTCACCGGCTCGACCGAGGTCGGCCGCAAGCTCCTGCACGAAGCCGCCGATAATGTCGTCAAGCCGGCAATGGAGCTCGGCGGCAACGCGCCGTTTATCGTGTTCGACGACGCCGACATCGACGCTGCGATCGACGGCGCCATGGTCGCGAAAATGCGGAACATGGGCGAGGCCTGTACCGCCGCCAATCGCTTCTATGTACATGAGAAGGTGCATGACGAATTCGCCCGCAAGCTGACCGCAAAAATGGGCGGCCTGAAAATGGGCAATGGCCTTGACGATGGCGTTTCGCTTGGACCGCTCGTCAACAAGGACGGTCGCGACAAGGTGATTGAGCTCGTCGATGACGCGGTGAAGAAGGGCGCCAAAGTGCTCACCGGCGGCAAGCCGCCCAGCGGTCCCGGTTATTTCTATCCGGCGACCGTGCTCGCCAA
Source organism: Xanthobacteraceae bacterium (assembly GCA_036272395.1). Taxonomy (GTDB): domain Bacteria; phylum Pseudomonadota; class Alphaproteobacteria; order Rhizobiales; family Xanthobacteraceae; genus BOG-931. The sequence continues at coordinate 53,941 of DATAYT010000216.1, read as the reverse complement.
CGTTTCCGATGACGCCAAAATGCTCAACGAGGAAATCTTCGGGCCGGTGGCTTCGATTCAGTCCTTCAAATCGGAGGACGAAGTCATTACCCGCGCCAACAACACCGAATATGGCCTTGTCGCTTATCTGTATACCAAGGACTTGAGCCGCGGCATGCGGGTGTCGGAGAAACTCGACTTCGGCATGATCGGGCTTAATCGCGGGCTAGTGTCAGATCCGGCGGCGCCGTTCGGCGGCGTCAAGCAATCTGGGCTCGGCCGCGAAGGCGCCCATGAAGGCCTCATGGAGTTCACCGAGACCCAGTACATTTCGGTGACGTGGTGATCGGCGAGTCACGCGGGCGGGCGCGGCATGACTGACGGCGAAGTGGCCAACAAGCTACTCGGCGCGTGGCGTTATGTCGGCACGCGCATCAACGGCGACAATTGGGATCGCGGCGCCAATCCGAAGGGCATGATTTATTACGGCCCGCATGGCGAGATGGCGGTGCAGATTGCCCCCGACGTCAAACGCACGCGCGCCGAAGCGGTGATGTCGCCGCAAGAAGCGTTTACCGCAGTCAAAGATTACATCGCCTATTTCGGCACCTATATGGTGGACGAAGCGGCCGGCACCGTCACGCATCATCGGCAGGACAGTCTGCAGCCCGGCGACAATGGCGATCTGGTGCGGCGCTACGAATTGAATGGCGATCGTCTCACCCTGCGCGCGCCGAACTCGACGCTGGAAGTCACTTGGGAACGGATCAAGTGATGGACGTCCTGATGCCACAACTCGGCGAAACTGTCGCCGAGGGCAAAATCACCAAGTGGTTCAAATCCGCGGGCGAAGAAGTCAAGCCGGGCGACAATCTGTTCGAGATCGAAACCGACAAAGTGTCGATGGAAGTGCCGTCGACCACGGCCGGGGTGCTCGCCGAAATCCGCGTGCCGGCCGGTGCGGTGGCGCCGGTCGGCGCGGTGGTCGGCGTGATCGCGGACGGCGGCGGCGCGGCTGCGAGCGCGACGGCGACAGAAAACAGGCCGCCGCCGCAATCCGCCGATCGTGGCATCCGGCGCGATGCGCCCGCCGCGGCGGCTAACGCTGACGAGCGGCCGCGCGCCGCACTCGATCCGTTTTTCGAAGTGCGCACGCCGGCGCGCAATTATGGGCCGGCGCGGTTACCCGGCGGCGCGACTGTCACGCCGCTGGCGCGGCGCCTGGCCGGCGAAGCCGGCATTGATCTTGCGCAATTGCGCGGCTCCGGGCCGCGCGGCCGCATCGTCGCGCGCGACATTGCCGCTGCTCCACAGGCTGCGGGCGTCGCCCTGGCCGGACCTGGTGCCGTCGGACCGAGCGCGGCGGAGATCAAGGCGCTATTCGAGCCCGGAAGCTATCAGGAAGTGCCGCTCGACGGCATGCGTCGCACCATCGCCGCCCGATTGACGCAAGCCGCGCAAACGATTCCGCACTTCTATCTGACCACGGACGCCGATATCGGTCGGCTCATCGCGCTGCGCGAGGAAGCCAGTGATGCCGCGCCCAAGGATCATGACGGCAATGCTGGCTTCAAGCTGTCGGTCAACGATTTCATCATCCGCGCGCTTGCCCTTGGCTTGCAGCGGGTGCCCGCGGCTAACGCGGTCTGGGCCGGCGATCGGATCTTGCGTTTTGTCCATTCCGATATCGGCGTGGCGGTGGCGCTCGAAGGTGGGCTGATCACGCCGGTGATCCGCCATGCCGAAACAAAATCCTTGAGCGCGATTTCGGCCGAAATGAAGGATCTGGTGGCGCGCGCCCGCGCCAAGAAGCTCAAGCCGGCGGAATATCAGGGCGGCGCGGCGGCGATCTCAAACCTCGGCATGCATGGCGTGCGCGAATTTTCCGCAATTATCAATCCACCCCACGCGACGATCCTGGCGGTCGGAGCGGCGCTGCGGCAGGCGATCGAGACCGACGACGGCGGTGTCGCTTTCGCCAGTATGCTGAGCTTGACCCTGTCATGCGATCATCGCGTGGTGGATGGCGCCCTGGGCGCCGAACTTCTGGCGACGGTCAAACGATTGATTGAGTCGCCGGTCACGATGCTGGTGTGAGGATCAATAATGAATGCCATTAATCGCGAAGTCATTCTGCTGGGACCGTTGAAGCCGCTGATCGTCAAGGGGCTTGAAGCCATCGGCACTGTGCACAAGTCCGCCGAAGCGAAGGATCTGCACTCCTTCTATGCTTTACATCCCGAGGTCCGGGCGATTGCCTGCGCCGCCACGAGCGAACTATTGGGCGATGCGTTCATGCGGCGCTTTCCCAAATTGCAGATCATTTCGAGCTTCGGCGTTGGCTACGACCATATCGACGCCAAAGCGGCGGCGGCGCACGGTGTCATTGTCACCAATACCCCGGGAGTCCTGACCGAGGAGGTGGCCGACACGGCCCTCGGATTGCTGTTGTGCACGGTGCGTGAGTTTCCGCAGGCCGAGCGCCACTTGCGCGCCGGCAAATGGCTACAGAAACCTTACCCCCTGACCAAGGGAACTTTGCGCAATCGCACCGTGGGTATTGTCGGCATGGGCGCGATCGGACAAGCCATTGCGCGCCGCCTCGATGCGTTCGGGGTGCCGGTGGTTTATCACGCGCGGCAACCGCGCCCGCATTTGCGCTATCGCCACTACCCGAAGCTCATCGACATGGCGCGCGACGTCGACACGCTGATGGTCATCGTGCCGGGCGGCCCGGCGACCGCGAATATGATCAATGCCGAAGTGCTCAACGCGCTCGGTCCAAATGGCATTCTCATCAATATAGCCCGCGGCTCGGTGGTTGATGAGCCGGCGCTGGTCAAAGCGCTGGCGGACAAGCGCATCATGGCGGCCGGGCTCGACGTGTTTGCCAAGGAACCGGACGTGCCGCGGGAATTGATCGCAATGGACAACGTCGTGCTGTTTCCGCATGTCGGCTCCGCCTCGGTTCACACCCGCGACCGGATGGATCAGCTTGTCGTCGACAACATCGCCGCCTGGGCCGCGGGAAAACCGCCGCTCACGCCAGTCGCGGAAACGCCGTTCAAATCCTGGAACACCTGAGATTGGCTGACACGGTTGCGTCGGCGCTGACGCGATGCCGCCCGCGTGCTAGCTTAAAGCACATGCAGGCCAAAAGATTTGCAATTGTTGCGGCCATCGCCGTCGCGCTTGGCGGCAGCGCGGCTTTCGCGCAAGGCGCGAAGCCTGATCAGTCGCAGAACTCGTCGGGTTCGGAGGGGCAAAATCCGCAACCACAAAATCCGCAAGAGCAACCGGAAGACCCGGTGAACGCAATGCTCGGTACTTGGGAATTCTCCGATGCCGACCACAACAAGATCTGCCACTTCACCTTCCGTGGCGAGGCGGCAACGGGCGGTCGCCGCCTCGACGTCGACAAGGGCTGCGTGAGCTTGTTTCCCTCGACCAAAAACATTTCCGGCTGGGCGCTCAACAATTACGGCGATTTGAGTTTGCTCGACTCTCACGGCGAAGCGGTCATTGCGCTCACCCAGGTGGAAAGCGGCATGTATGACGGTTTTTCGCCTGGAGAGGGCCGCTACGTTCTGCAGACCGCGGCCTCCGCGCCAGTGCATTTGCCCGAAGATATGATCGGCGATTGGGCCATCACGCGCGGCGCGGGAAAGCTGATTTGCACGCTGACGCTGGCGAACAGTCCGGTGAATAATCCGAGCGGCGCGCTCGCGCTACGGCTGAAGACCGGCTGCGATCCGCTGGTCACGCGCTTTAATCCAAACGCCTGGCGCATCGATCAGGGCGAGCTCGTGCTCCTGTCGCCGCGGGGACAATCCTGGCAATTCGTAGAGACCGATCCCGACACCTGGCAGCGTGTACCGGAATCGGCCGACACAATTCTGCTTGTGCGACAGTAATCGCACCCAATCAGCAAATGCTTCCGGCTTTTTGCAAAGTCTTTATGAAATCATGGCCGTGGGTTCCACCCGGCCGCGGGGACATTTTGGCGTTTCTTTTAAGCGCCGCGTTTCTAGTCGTTATTCTACTTGCTTACATCTTTGTCCCGAGCCCCCGGCCAATCGCGAGCGGCTTTGGGCCTGAATGGGATTGTGTGGCGATTCCACAAGGCGATCCGGTCTGCATCAAAAAAGCCAAAGCGCCATCGACCACTCCAACCAACTAGGTTTGTCCAAGATCGCCCCAAATGGAAAAGCAATTTCAAGTCGTCATCGTCGGTGGCGGGCCGGTCGGCGTTGCGCTCGCGGTCGAGCTTGGCCAGCGCGGTATTTCCTGCGCGCTGGTGGAACGGCGGCGCGAGCCACAGCGTATCCCCAAGGGACAAAATCTCACCCAGCGTTCGGTCGAGCACTTTTATTTTTGGGGCGTTCTGGACTTGCTGCGCGCCGCGCGCATCCTGCCGCCGTCCTATCCAATGAGTGGCATCGTCGCGTACCACGACCTGAACAACCAATATTGGGCGGCGCCACCGCTTCGCGAGATCGTCAACCCTTATTACTTCCAGAACAACGATCGTCTGCCGCAATATCAGGCCGAATATGTTTTGCGCGCGCGGCTGGCGCAGCTCGAAAATGTTGAGACGCGGTTCGGCTGGGCCGCCGAAGCGATCGATCAGCATGCCGACACCGTCGCCGTCACGATCGCGGAAGACGGCGCCGCAGGACGCGCGATATTGCAATGCGATTACGCGGTCGGCTGCGATGGCGCGCATTCTTTGGTGCGCGAGCAAACGGCTATCGCACGCGGCGGCGCCGACTTCGACCAATTGATGGTGTTGGCGCTGTTTCGCTCGCGCGAACTTCACGAGGGACTCAAGCGTTTGCCGCCGCGCTCCACCTATCGTGTCATCCACCCCGCGTTGAACGGCTATTGGCAATTTTTCGGCCGTGTCGATGTCGGTGAAAGCTGGTTCTTTCATTCGCCAGTGCCGGCGAACACCACGCGCGATAATTTCGACTTTCACGCTTTGCTGCAGAAAGCGGCCGGCTTTCCGTTTGGCTGCGACTTCGACTATGTCGGGTTCTGGGACTTGCGGATCGCGGTAGCGGAGACTTACCAGGTCGGCCGCATCTTCATCGCCGGCGACGCCGCGCATTCCCATCCGCCCTACGGCGCCTATGGCCTTAACAACGGGCTAGACGATGTCGTCAATCTCGGCTGGAAGCTTGCGGCGAAGCTGAACGGCTGGGGCAGCGATGCGCTGCTCGCGAGCTACAGCGAAGAGCGGCGGCCGATCTTCAAGGAGACCGCGGAGGATTTCATCGAAGCCGGCATTCGCCGCGATCGGGAATTTCTGCGTCGCTACAGCCCGGAACGGGATCGGACCGAGTTTGAGCGCGCCTGGCAGGAGCACATCAATTTCAGCGCGCCAAATGTTCTGACCTACGAGCCGCATTACGAAGGCTCATCGATCGTGTTCGGCCCACCAGGCGCGGCGAGCAGCGCCCGGGGCGCGCACACGTTCAAGGCCCGCGCCGGCCATCATTTGCCGCCACAGCTTCTCTCCTCAGGCCGCAATGTCTTCGAAGAGCTCGGCGACGGCTTCACGTTATTTGCATTCGACCGCGATGAGACGACCGAGGTCGCGTTTGCACAGGCGGCTAAGGCGCTGCACGTACCGCTAAAAATCGTATGCGACAGCTTTGACCAAGGGCGGCGCGCCTACGAAGCCAAATTCATTCTGGTTCGGCCGGATCGCTACATCGCGTGGACCGAGAATTCACCGCGGACCAACGCCGTCTCGATTCTCGCCAAGGCCGTCGCAAAGCCGTTGGCATAGTCCACGCCAACAATATTGTGTGGCGAACTGAATTTCAGGACTGTTTGCTTCAAACAGAAAAACAACCCTCAACAATTGCGCTCCGACGTGCGATGCTGACCGTCGGCAGCGAATCAGGGGCAGGCCATGAAATCGCTTGAGATACTCCCCAGTGATCGTACCCACCTTTACAACGCCATGATCAAAAAGCAGGGGGAGATCCGCCGCAGCGGCCGCGGGACTTTCTCGCGCGCGCGGTCGGGTAAACGCAACGCCGCGCGATGGACCCACATTCGCTACAAGGGCTCGATCAATTTGGAGCCGGGTCCATCGCAAGCCGTAGAAGCCGTGATCAGATCGCCCGATCGCGGCGACGAAGCGCGGTTGTTGTCGTCGTTTCTCGGCTGGCTCGATCGGCATTTCGGCGAGCATCTGTTAGCGGTGAACATCAAGTATCGGCAGGCAGGCCACGGCTGAGCACGCCGGAAGTTCAATTGGCGTTCACGCACACCGCATAGACGGAAGCATTGCCGCTGCCGCCATTGCTTTTGAAGCTCACCTTCCAGGCGTTGTTGCCCTCAGGATTGGAAAAATCCGTCGTATCCGCCGGACTCGGCGTTGAAAAGCCGCCGCTGATCGCGCGTTTGCCGGACGGGCACGTGGCAACCACGACAACTCGGCCGTTGCGCGGCAAGTTTCCGCGATTGTGCACGACCTCATAGCCGCTGACGGCCGCCGGCTCCGGGGGTTTGTCAGTGTGGTAGTGATTGTACGACACGCCGGCGATGAGCGGTCCAACCCACCACGGCTTCTTCAACAACCCGATCAACGTGTCCTCAATTTTTCCGTGAGCGGTCTCGTCTCCGAAAAAGACCGCGCCGGGCGTTGCCCGGCAGCGTTCCCAGTGGCGCGATGATGCGAACGACCCGCCCGGCGCCACTATGTCCGGCAGAAGGTTAGAAAACGGTTATGGATGAAAGCCTGCCGTCAAAGCGGCGGGGCCGTCGAAAGAAGCGGCCATGGTGCGCGGGTCTGCACCCGCCCGGTGCTACGCGGCGCGAAATAAAAATATTGTGAACGCTATGCGCGCCGGCGCGACACCGCGGCTTTTTTCGATCGTTGCAATTTGTCCTTCGCGCGCTCGACTTGGCCGAGCATGGGATGATCGTTCCGATCAGTTCCCCCTCCGCTGTCCGGCATCCCCTCACCGCTCGCGGTCAGCATTTGGCGCGCATCTTGTTCCCAGATCCTGAGCGCGTCGAGTTTTTCTTCGAACGAGAGCGCGCGATCCTCAATCAATTCGTCGGGCGTCGCGTAATGCGATTGCGGGTGTTCAATTCTGTCGACCTTTGACGATGCCGCGCGAGCCATGGCGGCCTCCTTGAGACCATTGGATACCGGGCCAAATCGAAACGTTTAATGTCGCAATCGGGTTCCGATTTACCGTCCGCCATATGCGGCGTGCTGTGCCATCGACTCGCGTCGGCCGGCTGATATCCTTGCATCGCATGTCCTAGGGAATTCAACCACGGGAGGAATCCATGGCGACGTGGCAGCCTGACCCGAGCTTCTATCCCTCGCCCCGTCTGGCGGCGAAAGCGCCTCCCGAAAAGCTCGCCTATGTGGCGGCGTTCGATCCCGACCGAAAATCGCCGGATGCCATTGCGGTGGTCGATGTCGATCCCGCGTCCGCTTCGTATTCGCGCATCGTCGGCACTGTCGCCGCCACACACGCGGGCGACGAATTCCATCATTTCGGGTGGAACGCCTGCTCCTCGTGCTTGTGTCCGAACGCTCCGCATCCGCATATGGAGCGGCGCTATCTGGTCGTTCCAGGTTTGCGGTCTTCGCGCATCTACATTCTCGATACCAAGCCCGATCCCCGCAAACCGCAGATCGTCAAGGTCATCGAGCCGGCTGATATCGCCGAGAAGACCGGTTACACGCGGCCGCACACCGTGCATTGCGGTCCGGGAGGCATCTACGTGGCCGCGCTCGGTAACAAGGAGGGCAAGGCGCCGGGCGGCGTCTTCGTCATGGATCACGAGACTTTCGAGCCGCTCGGCCGCTGGGAAGTCGATCGCGGCCCGCAACAGCTCGGCTACGACGTGTGGTGGCATCTCGGCTTCGACACGATGGTCACCAGCGAATGGGGCACGCCGGACACCTTCGAAAATGGATTGGTGCCGGAGATCCTGCTCGGCAGCAAATATGGCCGGCGCTTGCATTTCTGGGATTTCACCAAGCGCAAGCACTTGCAGGAGATCGATTTCGGCGAGGAGCATCAGCTCATTTTCGAGTTGCGGCCGGCGCACGACCCGACCAAGCCGCACGGCTTCGTCAACTGCGTCATCAGCCTCAAAGATCTGTCGTCATCGATCTGGACCTGGTACCGCGACGGCGACAAATGGGCGGTGAAAAAGATCATCTCGATTCCCGCCGAGCCCGCCGACCCCGATCTGCTGCCGCCCGTGCTCAAAGGGTTCAAAGCGGTCCCGCCGCTTGTCACCGACATCGACCTTTCAATGGATGACCGCTTCCTCTACGTCGCCTGCTGGGGCACCGGCGATCTGCAGCAATACGACGTGTCGGATCCGTTCAATCCCAAGCTCACCGGCAAGGTGCGCATCGGCGGCATCGTCGCGCGCGCCAGTCATCCCGGCGCCAAAAACGGCAAGCTCAGCGGCGGTCCGCAAATGGTCGAAGTGAGCCGCGATGGGCGACGGGTCTATTTCAGCAATTCGCTTTACGGCGCCATCGATCCGCAATTTTATCCCGAGGGGATCGACGGCTGGATGGTCAAGCTCGACGCCAAGCCGGAGGGCGGCATCGCCTTCGATCCAAAATTCTTTATCGACTGGCCGAAGGGACAGCGCCCGCACCAGGTCCGCCTGCAGGCTGGCGATTGTTCTTCGGACTCCTATTGCTATCCGTGACGGCATAAGCGCGCGTGTCGCCGACGCTGTTTCCCGATGCGCTTTGGCTGTGGCTCGTCATAGCGGGGCTTGGTCTGCTTCACGGCATCAACCCCGCGATGGGATGGCTGTTCGCGGTGGCACTTGGGCTTAATCGCGGCAACGAGCGGGTGGTCTGGCTGGCGCTTGTCCCGATCGGTCTCGGCCATGCGCTCGCTGTCGCCGTCGTCCTGTTCCTCGTGCTGGCGGTCGGGCTCGTCCTCGAACCCGGCTTGCTGCGGCCGCTCGCCGCTGTAATGCTATTCGCCTGGGCTGGCTGGCACGCGCTCTATGGCCGGCGTCACAAGGTGCGCTTCGGCATGCAGGTTGGCCTCGGCGGCTTATTTGCGTGGTCGTTCCTGATGGCCAACGCCCACGGCGCGGGTCTGATGCTGATTCCGGCGGTGATCCCGCTCTGTCTTGCCGCTTCGCCGGCGCATGTGCTCACGCTCGGGACATCCCTCCCCATCGGGCTGGCGGCGCTTGCGCTGCACACAGCGGCGATGCTGGCGACGATCGGAATCGTTTCGCTGGTCATCTATAAATGGGTTGGTGTCGCTTTTCTGCGGCGCGGCTGGATCAATCTCGATCTCGTTTGGACCATCGCGTTGGTCATCTGTGGGATCGTCCTGCTTGTGGTCTAAATAAGCGCGGCCTTTTTGATCGGCGGCGGCGTGCTAGACCGCCTGCCAAATGAGCCGACCGCTACAAGTGGTCATTCCGTTACCGTGTCGGCGAGTGCGAGCAGCGTCGGCGGCACCGCAAGCCCGATCACCTTCGCTGTCTTGAGACTGATCGTCAGCTTGAACTTGGTCGGATTCTCTACCGGCAAGTCACCCGGATTCTCCCCTTTGAGAATGCGATCGACATAGGAGGCAGAACGACGAAAGACGTCAGCTGGATCGATGCCGTAGGACATCAATTCGCCGTGGGTCGTAGAAATTTCATCGGGGTAAACCGCCGGCACCCGATGCCGCGCCGCGGCGGCGACAATGGCGTCGCGGTGTACGGTGGTGAAAACTTCCGGTATCACCAGTACGCCGCCGCGCTCGGCGCGCGCAAGCTTCATCGCGGCGTCGATGTTCGCATCGTCACGGCAGACCGAGGAGCGCGCCGCCACCGCAAGCGAGCGGGCTGCGGGCCCGACGGTCTGTAAAATGAGATCGGCAAAAGGCGTGGAAGCAGGATTGTAGAGCAATGCAACGCTGGCAAGGCTCGGCTTGATCTGTTTGAGCAGTTCCACCCATTTGCTGGCGATCGGCGGATCATAATCGCTAAAGCCGGTCATGTTGCCGCCGGGATGCGCGAGGTTGTTGACGAATCCCTGTCCGAGCGGGTCGGTGATCATGATGAAGACGGTCGGGATCGCGTTGGGCAAGCGCCGTAGTGCCGCAACTGCCGGGCTGCTTTGCACAACCAACACGTCGGGTCGAAGCGCGACCAGTTCCGCGGCATAGCTTTGATAGAGCTTGGGGTCGGCGCTCGCCCAGCGCCAATCAATCTGGATGTTTTGACCCTCGATCCAGCCCAGCGCGGCAAGACTCTGCGGCAAGATCGCAGCAAGCGATTGCCCAAGCGAATCGTTGGCGGCATAGTCGGCGAGTACGCCGAGGTGGCGCATGCCGGCGCCCTGCTGCGCCCGCGCCACCAATGGCCATACGGCAGCGCCGGCGACAAGGCCGGCAAATTCTCGTCGCTTCATCTGCCCCTCAAATGGCCGTCCCCAGCTGTCGCGCTTATGCCGCAGCGAAAATTCGATCCGGCATTTGCTTTTAGCGCACGAACTTATAGCGAAATCGATTGCCGTCCGCCTCAACGAGCCCGGTGGTCGGATGCGGAAAATGGATCGGCAGCACAAAGCTGCCCGTTCCCGCGACGTTGCCGAGAAAACGCCGGCGCGACCGCGCCGCCTCGTCGGCGTCCCAATCAAAGATCGTCGACCAGCCCGGCTCGCGACACTGCAGCGCGTGGTGCATGAGGTCGCCGATGACGACCGCGTGATGTCCGCGCCCGCGGATATTGACGCAGCAATGGCAGGGCGAATGGCCTGGCGTGGGCGTCAGCCAGAATGTGTCGTCGAGCGCAAAATCGTCGTCGACAAGGAGCGCCTGACCGGCCGCGACCACCGGCTCGCAATTGAACCGCCAGACATTGCCGCCACCGCCGGCCCTGGTTTCGCCGCGCTTGGTCGATTCTTCCCAGGCGGCATATTCGCGTTTGTGGAAGATGTATTTGGCTTTGGGGAAGGTCGGTACCCAGCGGCCATTGCGCAACACGGTGTTCCAGCCGGAATGGTCGATATGCAGATGCGTGCAAAAAACGTAATCGATATCTTCGAAGCGCAAGCCTTCGGCGGCAAAGCCGTCGAGCCAAGGCTTTTTAGGAAAATCCATCGGCGGCGGATAGCCTTTGTCCTCGCCGGTGCAGGTGTCGATCAGGACCGTGTGCTTGGGGGTGCGCACGACGTAAGTCTGATAGGTGATCACCATTTTACCCGACGCCGGATCGAACACCTCGCGATCGAGCTCGGCGAGATGGCGGCGGCCGATCTCGGGATCGTATTTCGGAAACATTTCCTCCGGCGTACGCCATGGCCCATCTCGTTCGATAATGCTGGTAATCGTGACGTCGCCGATCGCGAGCTTGTTCATTTCGTCCCTCTCCATGCGCCGATTGATACCGGCTCAATCCTCAGTCCTTGCCGCCAATACTATAGCCGTGCAAGGCATTACAGCGGTAACGAGGGACGCTGGCAAACAGAGGGGGCATGATGCCGGATCTGCTGACCTATCGTGGCACGGTCTATCCATGGCAGTGCGATCACATGGGCCATATGAATGTGATGTGGTACGTCGGCAAATTCGACGAAGCGACCTGGCACTTGTTCGCCCAGATCGGGATGACGCCGTCGTATCTGCGCGCGAGCGGCCGCGGCATGGCGGCGGTCCAGCAGAACATCAGCTATAAGCGCGAACTTCTCGCCGGCGACATCATCGAGGTCCGCAGCCGCATTCTCGAGCTGCGCGATAAGGTGCTGCGCTTCGCTCACGACATGACCAATGTCGAGACTGGTGAATCTGCAGCAAGCTGCGAGCTGACCGGTGTGCATCTCGATCGCGCCGCGCGCAACTCAATTGCATTCGAGGACAAGGTCCGCGACCTGGCGCGGAAGTTGTTGGGTTGATGCCGGTCGCGCCCAACTCAGGCGGTCTCAAATCAACCTGAGTCCCTTCAGGCTCGCATGCCCCTCTTTGCCGACGATGAGGTGATCGTGAACCGCAATGCCGAGCGGGCCCGCCACCGCGATGATCGCCTTCGTCATCTGGATGTCGGCCTGCGAGGGCGTTGTATCGCCCGACGGATGATTGTGCGCGAGGATGATCGCACTCGCCGATAATTCGAGCGCGCGCTTGACCACCCCGCGCGGATAGACCGGCGTGTGGTCGACGGTGCCGGTCTGCTGCACTTCGTCGGCGATGAGCGCATTGCGCTTGTCGAGAAACAGCGCGCGGAACTGCTCGCGATCGGCGAAGCCCTGGGCGCAGCGGCAATAGTCGAGCACGTTCGACCACGACGACAGCACCGGGCGTTTTTTTAGGACGCCACGGAGCAGCCGGCTCGCCGCCGCCTGCACGATCTTCAGTTCGGTTATGCCGGCGCCGCCAAGCCCCTTCACTTCCGCGAGCCGCGCCTCCGGCGCCGCGATCACTTCGGCAAACGAGCCGAATTTCGCCAAGAGCGTCTTGGCGAGCGGTTTGACGTCGCGGCGCGGCAGCGCGCGAAATAACAGCAGCTCCAACAGCTCATAGTCGGACAAAGCATCGGCGCCGGCGTCAAAGCATCGGCGCCGGCGTCGCGAAAGCGGCCGCGCAAGCGTTCGCGATGGCCGTGATAATGCGGCGCGGCGTCGGCAAGCCCGCCGTCACTCTCGCGCTTTTTTTCCAGGATGAAACTCCGGACAGAGACCCCGATCGGCAAGCGGGCCGCCGCCAGCCACCGCCAAGGATGACCGGACCGAAGAATTTTGCAATCGCCTTGCGCGGTACAATCCGCCGGGCCGATCGCTCACTGCCGGTACGGCGGCTTGTCGAGTCCCTTCGGCGACAACGTGAAAATCTCGACGCCGGCCTCGGTCACGCCGACCGAGTGCTCAAACTGCGCGGAAAGCGAGCGGTCGCGCGTCACCGCCGTCCAGCCGTCGGACAACACCTTCACATGCGGCCGGCCGAGATTGATCATCGGCTCGACGGTGAAGAACATGCCGGGCTTGAGCACGATACCCTCGCCCGGCCGCCCGATATGCACGACATTCGGCTCGTCATGGAACAGCCGACCCACGCCGTGGCCGCAAAAATCGCGCACCACGCTCATGTGCTGGGCTTCCACGAAAGTCTGGATCGCGTGACCGATATCGCCGGTGGTGCCGCCTGGCCTGATTGCGGCGATGCCGCGCATCATGCCTTCATAGGTGACCTCGATCAGCCGTTCGGCCCGGCGCGGAATTTCACCGACCGCATACATGCGGCTGGAATCGCCGTGCCACTCGTCGAGGATCAGGGTGACGTCGACATTGACGATGTCGCCCTCGCGCAGCGGCTTGTCGCTCGGAATGCCATGGCAGACCACATGGTTGACCGAGGTGCAGGTCGCCTTGCGATAGCCGCGATACATCAGGGTCGCCGGCAGCGCGCCACGGTCCATGCCGAATTCGAATACCACGCGGTCGATGTGTTCCGTCGTCACGCCAGGTTTGATTTCACCGACCAGCATGTCGAGACATTCGGCCGCAAGCCGCCCGGCCTTGCGCATCCCAGCAAAGGCGTCGGGACCGTGAATTTTGATCTGCCCGGTTTTGCGCAGCGGCGCACAGGCTGCATCGACATAGGTCATGGTGTGTCGGGAATATAGTAAGGGCTTAGGCCTTGAATGTAAGCATCGGCGGCGACAACGCAAGCAAATGCCGCAGCCCGCTTTAGTGAGCGATCTTGCCCCCCAACTCGTCCTCAATGTGAACGCGGATGATGTCGTCAAACGAGGCATCACCGCGGAAACCGAGCTCGCGGGCGCGGCGCGCATCGAACCGGCTCGGCCAGCCGGCGACGATGCGCACGATTAACGGATCGGGCTCGCGCCGGATGCGCGCCGCCACCTTGTCGCCGGCGATCCGCCGCAAGGCGGCGATCTGTTCGGCCACCGTACAGCATACGCCCGGCATTGTGAGATTGATGCGGGGACCGAGCTTGCCGGCATCGAGCCCGGCGGCATGGATCAGAAATCCCACCGCCGCGCGAGGACTGGCGTGCCAGTGCAGCACGCTGTCCTCAACCGGCAGCACGGCCTCTTGGCCGGCGAGCGGCTCGCGAATGATCGAGGAGAAGAACCCCGAAGCGGCTTTGTTCGGCTTGCCGGGACGAACCACGATGCTCGGCAGCCGAATGCCGACGCCGGAGAGAAATCCGCGACGCGTATGGTCGGCGAGCAAAAGTTCAACGGCCGCCTTTTGCGTTCCATAAGAAGTCAGCGGAGTGAGATGAAAATCGTCGGCGATGGCATCGGGAAACGGCGCGCCGAACACCGCGATCGATGAGGTAAAGACCAGCTGCGGACGATAGCCGTCGCCAGCGGCGCGAACCGCGTCCAAGAGCGCGCGCGAACCGTCGAGATTGATGCGCATTCCTTTATCGAAATCGAGCTCGGCTTCGGCGGAGACCACGGCGGCGAGATGAAAGATGACGTCAGGCCGAGTGGCGACGAGCTTCCGTAACGCCACCGGATCGGCGATGTCGCCGGCCACGGTCTCGACCACGCCGGAAAATTTCTCCGGCTTCGCCGGGGCCGCGACGTCGAGCAGCGTCAGCCTGTCGATCGGCCGGTTGTTAAGCGCGCCGTCGGCGACGAGCCTCGCCGTCAGTTTGCGCCCGATCATGCCGGCGGCGCCGGTAATGAAAATGTGCATGGAGGCCCCGTTCTCGATTGTCATTCTGGGACGCCACGAAGGCGAGCCCGGAATGACGCGCGTTACATCGTCATTTCTTACAGCGCCATGCCGCCATCGACCAGATGTGGCTGCCCAGTGATGTAGCTGGATTCGTCGCTGGCGAGAAAGACGGCGAGCGCGGCAACCTCCTGCGCCGTGCCGAGCCGCCCCATCGGCTGCCGGTCGATAAATGACTGCCGAACGTCTTGGAGGGACCGTCCCGTTTGCTTCGACAAAGTCGCGATGCGCTCTTCGAGCGACGGCGATTCGATGGTGCCGGGGCAAATGGCGTTGCAGCGGATGCCTTGCTTGATGAAATCCGCGGCGATCGCCTTGGTCAGCCCGATCACCGCGGCTTTGGTGGCACCGTAGACGTAACGATTGGGAACGCCGCGGATCGACGACACCGCGGAGGAAATGTTCACGATCGAGCCTGCCTTCTTCTCCAACATGCCGGGCAGGAAAGCCTTGATGGTGCGGTGCATCGATTTGACGTTCAGATCGAAGGAAAAGTCCCAGTCCCGATCGCCGCATTCGAGGATGCTGCCGTTGTGCACGTAGCCGGCGCAGTTCACCAGGATATCCAACGCGCCGAATTCGCTGCCAACCATCTTGGCTACGGCATCGACATTGTCCTGCGCCCGTACGTCGAGCTTGATGCGCTTGGCGACTTTGAGAGCGTGGACCTTGTCTTCGGCAACATCGGTGGCGATGAGGTTAGCGCCCTCATTGGCGAAGGCCTCGGCGATGGCGCGGCCGATGCCCTGCCCGGCCGCCGTGACCAGCGCTACTTTATTTTGGAGCCTGTTGCTCATCCTGTCCTCCTGCGGCGGCATTCAATGCGGCAAGGCTCACGCGTTGGACCCCCTGCGCGTCGAAATTCTCAGGGCCCAGCCAGCGTTCGAAATTGCGCTTGCGCAATGGCCACTCGCTATCGAGCATCGAAAACCACGCGTTGTCACGATTGCGGCCCTTGGCAATCATGTACTGGCGAAACGTGCCCTCGTAGATGAATCCGTAACGCAGCGCCGCCCGCCGCGATGCGGCATTCAACGCGTCGCATTTCCATTCGTAGCGGCGATAGCCGAGCGTCTCGAACACGTAACGTGCCAATAGATACTGGGCTTCAGTGCCGAGCGGCGTGCGCTGCAAACTCGGCGAATAGAGCACGTGCCCCACTTCGATCACACGATGCGGCGGAACGATCCGCAACAGCGTAAAGTAGCCGATAGCGCGATCCTGCGGATCGACGATCGCATAGGCATAGGGATCCTCCGCGGCCGCGCGCTTTTTGATGAAGCTCGCAAATTCAGACGGATCGGCGAATGGTCCGTCGGTAGAGATATAGGTCCAGACGCGATCATGGCCCGCGAATACCGACCACAGATCGGAAGCGTGGTCGGGCCGCAATTTCTCCAAGCGGCCGTAACGCCCTTTCAGCGTCACCGGGCCGGGACGCGGCGCGGCCCCGGTTTTCTCGACCGGCAAGCCAATCGGCTGGCCGGTTGTCGGGTGAGGTTCGGATGCAGTCACGATGAAGCGTCCTTTTTCCGATCTTCGCTGAAGAACTTGTTCAGTTCGGGATTGCTGATCAGCCCGGCAAAACCATCGAACTTGCCGTCGCGCGCGATTTCGGTCGCGACGCGAATAAAGGCGTGCATGGCGACGCGCGCCAGCGAGCCGCCGACGCTGATGCGGCGCACGCCCATGCCGGCAAGATCCTCGACCGTGAAACCGAATGCGCCGCTGTTAAGAAAATTGACTGGCTTTGGCGCGACCGCCCTCACCACGGCCTCGATCTGCTCGCGCGTCTTGATGCCGGGCGCGTAGAGGCAGTCGGCGCCGGCATCTTTAAAGGCGCGGAGCCGGCGAATAACGTCGTCGAGATCGGGCACGCCGCGAATGAAACCTTCGGCCCGCGCCGTGAATATGACATCGCCGCCGGCGCGATCGATCGCCGCGCGCGCGGCCTTGACCCGCGCCACAGCGACATCGACAGGATAAAGCGGGGTGGCGCTATTATTCGGCGAGTCCTCGATGGAAAGCCCAGCGACGCCGGTCGCCACGCAGCGCGTAACGTTTTGCGAAAGACCCTCGAGATCGTCCGCCAAGCCATCCTCGAAATCCGCGTTCAGCGGTACATCGGTCGCCGCCGCGAGTTCACGGAAATGCGCAAGCACGGCATCGCCGCCGAGCGCGCCGTCGGCGTAACCTTGCGCATGCGCGTAACCCGAGCTCGTGGTCGCCAATGCCGGAAAGCCCAGGCTTTGCAGATAGCGCGCGCTGCCGACGTTCCAGGGATTGGGAATGACGAAGCACCCGGTCTCGTGAAGCTTCCGGAATGTTTTGCGTTTCTCAGCGGCAGAGGGTTGGGTCATGAGGCGCTCATTCTTGGTAAATTCATCGCGGCGAATCACTAAAGCTGTTTGCGCATGATCTTTTCCGAAAACCGGTATCCACTTTTCGGGATCATGCTTTAGAGCGACCACAATCTGCCACGCTCCCGGTGCCGATGACTACCGGGGCGTGCGATCAAGCCCGACCAGGTTTCAGTGATTGTCGCGCGGCACTGATTTCTGCGCGACCCGCTGATATTTCACCGCCGGAGCCAAAACCATGCCGCCGGCAAGCTGATCGACCATGGCGCGCTGGATTTCCTGCCACGGCGTCTGGCTCGGCGGATATTGATAGCCGCCGTTTTTCTCCAGCGCCACCTGGCGCGCGGCCAGCTCGGCGGCGGATATCAGAATATCGGCGCTGCCTTTGTTGAGATCGATGCGTACCCGGTCGCCGGTCTTGAGCAAAGCCAGACCACCGCCCGCCGCCGCTTCCGGCGAGGCGTTAAGAATCGACGGCGAACCGGACGTACCGGACTGCCGGCCATCGCCGATGCAGGCGAGCGAGGTTACCCCTTTTTTGATTAGCGCCGCCGGCGGCTGCATGTTCACAACCTCGGCCGAGCCGGGATAGCCGATCGGTCCGACGCCGCGCATGAACAGGATTGTGTGTTCGTCGATCTCAAGCGACGGATCGTCGATGCGACGATGATAATCCTCAGGTCCATCGAACACGACGGCGCGGCCTTCGAACGCATTTGGATCCTTGGGATTGGAGAGATAACGCTTGCGGAATTCCTCGGAGATCACGCTTGTTTTCATGATCGCGGAATCGAACAAGTTGCCGCGCAGGACTTTGAACCCCGCCGTCGCTTTCAGCGGCCGGTTGTAAGGGCGAATGACCTCGGCATTACACACTTTCGCCCGGACTACGTTTTCAGCGACCGTCTTACCGTTGATGGTGAGCGCGTCCCCGCGCAGCCGTCCGGCAGCGTGAAGCTCATGCATCACCGCCGGCAGGCCGCCGGCGCGATAGTAATCCTCGCCCAAATATTCGCCGGCCGGCTGCGCATTGACGAGGAGCGGCACGCCATAGCCGAGCTTTTCCCAATCCTCGACCGCAAGCTCGACGCCGACGTGGCGCGCAATCGCGTTGACATGGATCGGCGCATTGGTCGAACCGCCGATCGCCGAACAGGCGACTATGGCATTCTCGAAGGCCGCGTGGGTGAGAATGTCTGATGGCGTGAGGTCCTCGCGGACGATCTCGACCGCGCGCACGCCGGTCTCGTAGGCAATTTGTCCGCGTTCTCGATAAGGCGCCGGAATAGCGGCGCAGCCCGGCAGCGACATGCCGAGCGCCTCCGCCATCGCATTCATGGTCGATGCCGTGCCCATCGTGTTGCAATGTCCCGCCGATGGCGCCGAGCGCGCGACGATGTCGATGAATTCCTTGTAGTCGATCTTGCCGGCTGCTTCGTCTTGGCGCGCCTGCCAGATCAGCGTGCCCGAGCCCATCAGTTTGCCGTTCTCGACGTGGTTGAGCATTGGACCGCCAGACAGCACGATTGCCGGCGTGTTGACTGTGGCCGCGGCCATCAGGCAAGCGGGTGTGGTCTTATCGCAGCCAGTCATCAGCACGACGCCGTCGAGCGGATAGCCGTAGAGCACTTCGACCAGCCCGAGATAAGCGAGATTGCGGTCGAGCGCCGCGGTCGGGCGCTTGCCGGTTTCCTGGATCGGATGCACTGGAAATTCGATCGCGATACCGCCGGCGTCGCGGATACCGGCGCGCACCCGCTGCGCCAATTCGAGGTGATGGCGATTGCACGGACTCAAATCCGACCCGGTCTGGGCGATGCCGATGATCGGGCGGCCCGAGGTCAGTTCGGCGCGCGTCAGTCCATAATTGAGATAGCGCTCGAGATAGAGCGCGGTCATTCCCGGATTGTCGGGATTGTCGAACCATAACTGCGACCGCAACCGGCCCTGCGACTTGTGCTCTTTGGCCATTCATCTCACTCCGAAAGAATCTATGTGGTTATACCTGCGCTGCAGACTGCGCGGGACGTGATGCTCTCCTCACTAGAGATATATCGCGTTGGCGTCATGCGAACCGTGCGAGCCGAAAAAGATGGCGCGATAGAACTACAATCAGCCCGTAGCAAGTAGCCTCAATATGCCGCGCCCGACCGCAAAAGCGGTGTCGCGCATTACAAGTAAGTCATTGAAGATGCGAGTAAATAGGACAAGATCTGGGACGTTTGCATTTCTCGCCCGATTGGGTTCAAGTGCCGCCCTGTTTTGGGGGGAAGTGCCATGTTGAAGACTGTCGCCGCTTTTGACCGTATCGGCGAAGAAAACGCCTTCGCCGTTTTGGCGCGCGCCATGCAGCTTGCCGCGCAAGGGCGCGACATCGTCAACCTGGGCATCGGCCAGCCGGATTTCCGCACCCCCGATTTTATCGTTGAAGCGGCCATCAAGGCGTTGCGCGACGGCCACCACGGCTACACGCCTGCGGTCGGCATCCTGCCGCTGCGCGAGGCGGTGGCGGCCGATCTCGGCAGGCGCTTTGCCGTCAAGGTCTCGCCCGATGAAGTGATGATCATGCCGGGCGGCAAGCCGACTATGTTCATGTCGATCCTGATGTTCGGCGAGCCCGGCGCCGAGATTCTTTATCCCGATCCTGGTTTTCCGATTTATCGCTCGATGATCGAATATGCCGGCGCGCGTCCAGTACCGGTGCCGATCCGCGAGGAAAACAACTTCGCCTTCTCTGCCGAAGAAACCTTAGAACTGATCACGACACGCACGCGGCTTCTCATTCTCAACTCGCCCGCCAATCCTACGGGCGGCGTCACGCCGAAAGCGGAAGTCGACAAACTCGTGGCCGGGCTGGAGCGATTTCCCGACGTTGCGATCATGTCGGATGAGATCTACGACCACATGGTCTATGACAGCGAAAAGCACGTCTGTCTGCTCGCCTATCCGTCGATCCGCGATCGCCTGATCCTGCTCAACGGCTGGTCGAAAACCTACGCCATGACCGGATGGCGCCTTGGTTATGCGGTATGGCCGGGCAAGCTTTATGAATATGCGCGCAAGCTCGCGGTCAATTTGCACTCTTGCGTCAACGCTTCGGCGCAATATGCCGGCCTTGCCGCGCTCACCGGCCCGCAAGACGAGCCGGCGCGCATGGTGGCCGAGTTCGACAAGCGCCGCAAAGTGGTGGTCGCCGGCCTCAACAAGCTCCCAGGCATTTCCTGCGCGACGCCGAAGGGCGCGTTCTACGCCTTTCCCAACATCAAGCGCACCGGCTGGAAAGCCAAAGCCTTGGCGTCGGCGCTCCTGGAAGACGCCGGCGTGGCGCTGATCGGCGGGCCCGACTTCGGCATTCTCGGCGAAGGCTATGTGCGGGTCTCCTACGCCAATTCGAGCGAGAACATTGTGAAGGCGCTCGATCGCATCGGTGAGTTCCTGACATCGCGCAAGGCGGCGTAGCCTCTGCTCGCCATCATGCCCTTTGCGTCAGCCGAAAGCCGGCGATAACGATCACAAGCCCGGCGAGCTGCGAACCGCTCGGCACTTCGCCGATCGTGAGATAGCCGATCAAGAGCGTGAACGGCGGCACCAGCGAGGGAAACAGCACGGCACGGCCTGCGCCAAGCAAAACCACCGCGCGGGTGAACAGATAAATTGCGCCGGCGCCCGCAAACGCGCCCTGCACGACGGCTTGCATGGCATTCTCATAAAAACCGGCCGCCAGCATATTGTCGAAGCTGAACAAGAGGATCGGCAACCCGGTGAGCGAGAGCACGCTTGTCACCGCCGTCGCCCGAACAGCCCCGATCCGCCAGTGCCGCACCAGTACGCCGAAAATGGCGAAACAGCTTCCCGCCGCGACAAAGAGCAAATCGCCGAGCACGCCGTGCGCGCCGATCGTCCGCAGTGCTTCGGCGCCGATGACCGCCAGGCCGATCACGATGGTCGCGGCGCCGACAATGCGCCGCGGCGGCAACGGCTCCTTGAGCACTAGACGTGACAAGACGAGACCGCCAAGCGCCGCACATGACGGCTGAATGACCGCACCATGGCCCAGCGGCACAAGGATGTAACCGACATAGCTCAACAGCGCGAGCGGCAAGCCGCCAAATAGCGCGAGCGCCGCGCCGCGACCAAGCCCGATCATGCGGAGGTCGGCGAAATTGTTTTTAGCCACCAAAGGCAGCAGCGCAAAACCCGGCCACATGAAGCGATGCAGCGCAATCACGAGCGGCGACAAGCCTGAGGTCACTCCCTGCCGCGCGGCGACAAAGCCGAGCGCCCAAAACAAGGCCGCGCCGGCGCCGCAGGCAACGCCCCACGCGGTTGCATATTTGGACGTCGCCGTATCAGGCGGGCTCTGCATGGCACCGGCATGAAGCAATCAGCCGGCCTCGGCAAGGAGTTCGAGTCCGCCGGCAGCCAGGACGCGCCCTTCATCAAGCCGCACCACGGTGGTCGCGATTTGGCGCACCTCGGCGGCGATATGGCTGACATAGACCATCGGGATTGCCGCTTCATCACGCAGGCGCACGAGATAGGGCAGGATCTCGCCCTTGTGGCCGGCATCGAGCGAGGCGAGCGGCTCGTCGAGCAGCAAGAGGCGGGGCTGCATCAGCAAGGCGCGGCCAATGGCGACGCGCTGGCGTTCGCCGCCGGACAGCATGCGCGGTCGGCGCTGGAGAAGATGGGTAATGCCCAGCAGCGATGCGATCCGCTCAAATTCGGTCGGATCGCGCCGCCGACCGCTCATGCGTCTGCCATAATCCAGGTTTTGCCGCACGCTCAAATGCGGAAACAATCGGCCTTCCTGAAACACGTAGCCGATCTGGCGCCGGTGCGACGGCACATTGATGGCCTTTGCCGCATCGAACAGGATCGTATTGTCGAGCATAATGCAGCCGCGATCCGGTTTGAGCAGCCCCGCGATCATATTGACCAGCGAGGTTTTCCCGGCTCCCGAGGGGCCGAACAAAGCCGTGACGCCGCCGGCGATTTGGAATCGCACCGCAAGCCGCAGGGCGCCGAGCTGTTTCTCCACCTCGAGCGCGAGCATTCATTCCCCATGAAAGCGCGCGCTGGCGCGCCGGCCGAGCCATTCGGCGGCAATCAGCGCGGCGAGCGATAAGACGATGGCGACCACGACCAGCCGTCCTGCCGCGGCGTCGCCGTCGGGAATTTGCAGGAATGTGTAGATCGCGGCCGAGATCGTTTGCGTCTCGCCGGGAATGTTGGAAACGAAAGTGATGGTCGCGCCAAATTCGCCGAGCGCGCGAGCAAAACACAAGAGCACGCCGGCAATGATGCCGGGCAACGCCAGCGGCAGCGTCACGCTAAAGAATACCAGAGCCGGATTGGCGCCCAACGTTGCTGCCGCATCTTCGAGCCGCCGGTCGATGGTCTCAAGCGCAAGCCGGATCGGCCGGACCAGAAGCGGAAATCCCATTACCCCGGACGCGAGCGCCGCGCCGGTCCAGCGGAACGCGAAAACCACGCCGAAATGATCATAAAGAAATGCGCCGACCGGCCCCTTGCGGCCGAACCACATCAACAACAGGTACCCGGTCACGACCGGCGGCAGCACCAGCGGCAAGTGAACCAATCCATCCAACACGGTCTTGCCCCAGAATTTGCCCCGCGCCAGCAGCCAGCCGATCGCGATCCCAAACGGCAATGCCCATGCAGTCGCCACAAGGGCGATGCGCAGCGACAGTTCGACCGCGGTCCATTCGGCAGGCGAAAGCTCAGGCATCAGTGCCGCAGCTCATGAAACCGGCTTGACCAGAACACCAAAGCCATAGCGCTCGAAAATTGCCCGCGCCGCGGCCGAGCGCAGGAAAGCGAGATAAAGCGCCGCGGACGGCTTGGCATTTGGCGTCGCCGCCACGGGGTAGACGATCGGCTCATGCGAGTCCTCGGGAAAGATCGCGATGACCTTCACCGCGGGCTCGACTTTGGCGTCGGTGGCGTAAACGATGCCGAGCGGCGCCTCGCCGCGCGCGACAAGAACCAGCGCGGCGCGGACATTGCCGATCATCGCCAGCTTCGGCTCGACAGCGGCCCATAGACCGAGATTTTCCAACGCCGCCCTGGCATAGATCCCAACCGGCACGGCACGCACATCGCCCGTTGCGATCCGTCCTTCGCCGGCGAGGCCGGCGAGGTCGAGACTGGGATCGATCGTCACATTGCTCAGCTTAGAATCTTTTCCGGCGATCAGAACAAGCTTGTTACCCAGCAAATTCACCCGCGTCTTGTCATCGATCAGTTTCTTCTCCGAACCGTAATCCATCCATTTCAGATCGGCGGAAATGAAAACATCCGCAGGAGCGCCCTGTTCGATCTGCTTCATCAGCGCCGAACTCGCGTCGTAGCTGGCGACCACGGCGATGCGGGTTTGTTTGGCAAAAGCGGCATCGACGTCGTCAAGCGCGTTTTTCATCGACGCCGCGGCAAAGACCAGGATCGATTTGTCTTGAGCTTGCTGTTGTGCTTGCGCGGCAAATGGCACGGCGTACAACACGAGTAAGGCGGCAAGCGCCGCAAAAAAGCTGGTTCGCTGCGACACGGCGGCTCTCCAATGCGCATGACGCTCAGCGCACGCGCACAATTGCGAATGCTGATATTGATCGCGGCCAGCTTTAAGGGAACCGTCGTTCCGGGCTGTGATGCGGCGCGCGCCCGGCGCGCCGTTGGCCGTCAATGATGATAGGACCGCGAGGCGGCGCCGACAAGCGAGGTTCCGGTTTACTTTGCCGGCCCCTTTCCCGGGCGGCGAACGCTGCTATGTTGCCGTCACGCGTTGCGGGAGCGTGATGTGGCGCAAGAGCAGGTGACACAAGAGCAACTGACAACGGCCGAGCGGATCGACGGCGAGTACGACTACGTCATCGCCGGCGCCGGCTCGGCGGGTTGCTTGCTCGCCAATCGTTTGTCCGCCGATCCCGACAAGCGCGTACTGATCCTCGAGGCCGGCGGCAATGACAACTGGATCTGGTTTCACATCCCGGTCGGCTATTTGTTCGCCATCGGCAATCCGCGTTCCGATTGGTGTTTCAGGACCGAGCCAGAGCCGGGGTTGAACGGCCGCAGCTTGAACTATCCGCGCGGCAAGGTGATCGGCGGCTCATCGGCCATCAACGCGATGGTCTATATGCGCGGCCAGGCTGCCGACTACGATCACTGGCGGCAGCTCGGGCTCAACGGCTGGGGCTGGGACGATGTGCTGCCGTACTTCAAGCGCCATGAAAACCATTTCATGGGCGAAAGCGCCGTGCATGCGATCGGCGGCGAATGGCACATCGAAGCGCCGCGAGTGCGCTGGGATCTGCTTGACGCTTTTCGCGACGCTGCCGAACAGGCCGGGATCAAATCCATCGCCGATTTCAACTGCGGCGACAACGAAGGCTGCTGCGCCTTTCATGTCAATCAGCGGCGCGGCCGGCGCGTCTCCGCGGCGCGCGCTTTCCTCAAGCCGGTGCTCAACCGCGCCAATCTGCGGCTCGAGACCGGCTGCCTGGTCGAAGGCTTGATTTTCCAAGGCCGCCGCGCCGTCGGCGTGCGCTGGCGGCAGGCTGGCGCACTGCGCAGCGCGCGCTGCTGTGGCGAAGTCGTGCTCGCCGCGGGCGCGATCGGATCGCCGCAAATCTTGATGCTGTCCGGCATCGGCCCTGCCGAACACTTACGCGCACACGGCATCGATGTGTTGCTCGATCGGCCAGGCGTCGGCGCCAATCTGCAGGATCATTTGCAGCTGCGACTGATCTACAAAGTGCAGGGCATCACCACGCTCAACGAGCGCTATCACGCGCCGCTCGGTTTTGTCGGCATGCTCGCCGAATATGTCCTGTTCCGCCGCGGTCCGCTGACGATGGCGCCGTCGCAGCTCGGCCTGTTTACGCGATCCGATCGCGATCAGCCGCGCGCCAATCTGCAGTATCACATTCAGCCGCTGTCGCTCGAGCGCTTCGGCGAGCCGCTGCACAAATTTCCGGCCTTTACCGCGAGCGTCAGCAACTTGAGGCCGACAAGCCGCGGCACTTTGCGGCTGCGTTCGCGCGAGCCCGCCGATCCGCCAATGATTAAACCGAATTATCTCTCGACCGACGAGGACCGCCGTATCGCCGCAAGCGCGATCCGGCTCACACGGCGGATTGCAGCGCAACCGGCGTTGGCGCGCTTTCATCCTGAGGAATACTTGCCCGGCGCCGCCGTTCGCGATGACGATGAAGCGGGCCTGGTGAAAGCCGCCAGCGATATCGGCACGACGATCTTTCATCCGGTCGGTACCGCGAAAATGGGCCTGTCCAGCGATCCGATGACGGTAGTCGACGAGCACCTGCGCGTTGCCGGCATCGAGCGCCTGCGCGTGATCGACGCGTCGGTGATGCCGGCGATCACCTCCGGCAATACCAACGCGCCGACCATGATGATCGCCGAGAAAGGCGCCGCGCTGTTGCGCGAAGAAGTGAAGGCGCTGGCAGCATGAACGCGTTCGTGCGCGCCAGGGCGATCCTGATCGATCCGGCCGCGGCCTGGCCCGGAATCGAAAAGGACATCGGCGATCCGGCCTATCTGCTCAGCCGCTATGTCGCCGTGCTGGCGCTGATCCCTGCCCTTTCCAGCTTTGTCGGCGCAACGCTGATCGGCGTGATCGCGCCGTCGGGCGCCACTCTCCGCGTCGATCTCTTCGACGGACTGTTCGGTGCGATTTTCAACTACGCGACGAGCTGCGCCATTGTGCTGCTGCTCGGTCTGATTATTGACCTTTTGGCGCCGCTGTTCGGCGGGCGCCGCGACTTCGAGAGCGCGTTCAAGCTCGGGGTCTACTCGTTTACGCCGCTCTGGCTCGCTGGACTATTTCTACTGCTGCCGGGCTTGCGTTTTCTCTTGCTCACCGGCGTTTACGGCATTTATCTGTTCTGGCTCGGGGTGCCGCGACTGACCAAAGTGCCCGAAGGACAAGCCGCCAATTTCACCGTGATCGTTGTCATCTGCGCCGGCGGCCTGTTGTATGGCGCGGCGCTGGCGCAGCGGATGCTCTTTGGAACACCGGGATTGTGACGGAAACTACGGCGCGCCCGCGATCGCCTTGCACGCCGGCGGCAAGCCGACGAGCGTCAGCGGCGGCTTCGGCTTCGGGGGAATAAGCGGCGGCGTCGGATGCAGGGTCGATTCCTTGAACCAGTAATCGAGCTCGTGACCGCAGCCATCGCTCTCATCGGGCGGCGGCTGTGGCTTGCAATCGGGACTGTCCGCCGGACAAGCGATGCGGACGTGAAAGTGCTCGGCATGGCCGTACCACGGCCGCACTTTCTGCAGCCAATCGCGATCCGAGCCAGCCTCGCGGCACAGCGCCTTCTTGATCGCGGCATTGACGAAGATGCGAGTCACCGCCGGATCCTTGGCGGCGGTGCGGATCAGCGCGGTGTAGGTCGGCGTCCAGATTTGCGGATCGACATCGAGCTGATCGGCTGCGACGATATTGGTCGCCGAGGTGAATTCGCGCTCTTCGCGGCTTTGCACATGGTCCGGCATCGGCGTGAACCAGATGTCGGCGTCCAGCCCAACCTGATGGCTGGTATGGCCTGAAATCATCGGCCCGCCGCGCGGCTGCGACATGTCGCCGATCAGAAGACCGTTCCAGCCGGCTTTCTTGGCTTTATTGGCAAAGCGCTCAATGAAGCGCACGAGATCCGGATTGCCCCAGTTGCGGTTGCGCGACAGCCGCATGACCTGCCAGGACGGGCCGTTGACCGGTAGCGGCGCGGCGCCGGCGAGACAGCCGTCGGAATAGCCGCCGATCGAGCGCGCGGGGCCGGGAAACGGCGTCGGTTTGCGTGCAAAAAATTCCTTGGCCGGGGTCGTGGCGTTCGGATGTTCGAGCGGCGGCAGCAGCTCGGGACTGAGCGAGCCCGGCGGCGTCGGATCGATGGGAGGTTTTTCCTGTTGTTTTTGTTGCGCGGCGGCGGCACCGGCCAGCGCGACGAGGATGACGGCAACCAAGCGAGCGGCAGTGTGCATCAGCGGCTCTTCTTCTTAGCGCGATTCTTCTTGTTGATGGTTGTCGCCTTCTTGTTCGCCGTCTTCTCCGGCGTCTTGTTCGCGCCCTTGAGGCGGTACGCGACGGCGCGCGCGCAGCGGCGATACGCTGCCGCGAGTCGCTCGTCCTGTCCAGTTACAAAGAGATCGCCGGACCCACCCGCGGTTTTGACAAGCCGCCGCTCGGTAGCGATGTGCGATTCGATTTCGCCGTTATGCAGGATATGTCCGACGCTCACGCCCCGCGCGGCCAGCGCGCGGGCGACCAGCAGGCAGCGGTGGCAGTCAAGCGGATCGCGCTCCGAACACATCAGGCAAAGGCGCCGCCGCCCGGCCATCGTAAGCAACCGATCGAGATCGGCCCGGAAACCCGGCCGCTGCGACATTGCCTCGTAATCGGCGACGCCGTCGCAATAGAGCGACGGATCGCGCGGCCGGCCGCCGAGCGCATCGCCGAAGAACACGTAGTCCATGGTTGCGCCGGCCAAGAGCGGCGCGAGATTTTTCGCCGAAAACCAGGGGCAAAACCGCGACGCGGGAATTGACCGCACATCGGCAATGGCATCGACACCGGCGCCGCGCAGCAGCGCGATAAAACGCTCGGCCGGAATATTGGAATGACCGATGGTGAAGAGATCGAAAGCCGGCATGATTCAATTTGGATGAAGTTGTGGCACGATGAGTTGCGCACCGAAAACGGACTCTCGGTAACGTCTATACAAGCACTTCGCGTTACATACTGATTATGTCGGGAAGGCTGTCGGGGCCTGCCATGCGTCCCTTGTACTGGGTACTGGCCGCGCTGGTATTCACTGTCGCGCTGACGAGAGGCGCCAGCGCCGCCGTCGTCGTTGACATCGATCGTTCCGTGCAGCGCATGGCGGTGGCCGTCGATGGCGTGCCGCGCTACAACTGGCGCGTCTCCACCGCCCGGCGCGGCTACATCACCCCGCCCGGCACCTATCACCCGGAAATGCTGGCGCGGCACTGGTTCTCGCGCAAATATTACAATTCGCCGATGCCGCATTCGATCTTCTTCTACGGCGGCTTCGCCATCCATGGCAGTTACGAGATTTCGCATCTCGGCCGCCCGGCCTCGCACGGCTGCGTCCGGCTCGATCCCGGCAACGCCGCGATCCTGTTCGGCCTTGTGCAGCGCGAAGGCATGAGTGCGACCACGATCGTTATTCATTAGTATGGACTTGCTTGCGCGCCCCTTCTTTCTGCGCAACGGGGAGAAGCAACCTCCAAAAAGAAGAGGACCGGCACGACGGCCGGTCCCCTCACTCCCCCCAACGCGTGCTTAGCCTTTAGTAACGACCGGCGGAGGGGCTTTGCCCTTGCCGTAGTACTGCGCACAACCCGCGATGCTGAGGAGAGCAAGCACCGCGGCCAGTGATAAAGCGAGCTTCTTCATGGAAGTAACTCCCCTTGTCATGACCGCTCACCCTACAGGCGCGGACTCGCGCTCCTCTAGTGTTGGAAAGACACACACGCCCCCTCCCAGCGTGCCGACACGGTTGCCCTCAAGCAGCTTTTTTGCGGCGATGGAACCTGCCACAATTAGGCGGCTGCGATGGCCTCGATTTCGATCAGGAAATCCGGGCCGTGGACGTGGAGCTCCTTGCTCTCACAGCCGACACAGCCACTCCTCGGTGTGCGTCTCCAAGCGTAGGATACAGTGCGGAGGAATTGGCCCATGCCTATCACCGTTTGTCCCGTCACCCCCGGTTTTGTCGCTGAAATCGGCGAAATCGATTTGTCGAAGCCGCTCGAACCGGCCGACCTCCTGGCCGTGAAAGAGGCGTTCACGACCTATGTCGTGCTGATCTTCCCCGATCAGCATCTATCGCAGGACCAGCATCTCGACTTCGCCAGAAACTTCGGTCCGCTCGAGACCACGATCGCGCTGTTCCGTAAAGATGCGAAATTACGCGTGCGCAAGGAGTTCGCCGACGTCTCCAATCTCGACGCCGACAACAAGGTCTGGGGCGAGAATTCGCGACGACGCATGTTCGAGCTCGGCAACCGGCTGTGGCACACCGACAGCTCGTTCAAGCGCCTGCCGGCCCGCGCTTCGCTGCTCTATGCCCGTTCGATTCCGCCGGTCGGCGGCCACACTGAATTTGCCGATGAGCGCGCCGCCTACGACGCGCTGTCGGAAGACATGAAGCGGCGGCTCCAAGGCTTGGTCGCGGAGCACGCGATCTTCTACTCCCGCGCGCGACTGGGCTTTACCGAGTTCAGCGACGAAGAGCGACAGGGTATGCCGCCGGTGCCGCAAGCAATGGTGCGCGTCATCCCCGAGTCAGGCCGCAAATCGCTTTATCTCGCGTCCCATGCCGGCCGCATTTTCGGCATGCCCGAGCGGGAGGGGCGGGCGCTGATCGATGAACTCATAGCGCACGCGACCCAGCGGCAGTTCGTCTACACGCATCGCTGGCGCGTCCACGACCTGGTGATTTGGGACGATCGCTGCACCATGCATCGCGGAACCGGCTTCGACGACCTGCGCTTAAAACGCGACATGCAGCGCGCCAGCGTGTCCGACATTGCCAATTCCTGTGAGCAGGAAGGCCTCGCCGTCGTGGCTGCTTAGGCGCCCAACTGATCTCTGGAGAATTAGTTAGCGAAGCTCACACGTCCACTTTGAGCGCGGCGATGAAGGCTTCCTGCGGGATGTCGACCTTGCCGAACTGGCGCATGCGCTTCTTGCCCTCTTTCTGCTTCTCGAGAAGCTTGCGCTTGCGGGTGACATCGCCACCGTAGCACTTGGCCGTGACGTCTTTCCTAAACGCGCGCACCGTCTCGCGCGCGATGATCTTGCCGCCGATCGCAGCCTGGATCGGCACCTGGAACATATGCGGCGGAATGAGCTCCTTGAGCTTTTCCGCCATGGCGCGGCCGCGTTGCTCGGCGCGGGTGCGATGCACCAGCATGGCGAGCGCGTCGACCGGCTCGCCGTTGACCAGCATCTGCAGCTTGACCAGATCGGACGGACGATAATCAGTCAGGTGATAGTCGAACGAGGCATAGCCGCGCGACACCGATTTCAGCCGGTCGTAGAAATCGAACACCACTTCGTTGAGCGGCAAATTGTATTTCACCAGCGCGCGGTTGCCGACGTAAGTGAGCTCCTTCTGCTCGCCGCGGCGGTCCTGGCAGAGCTTGAGCACGGCACCGAGATATTCATCGGGCGTGAGGATCGTCGCCTCGATCCACGGCTCCTGCATTTCCTCGATGTAGTTTGGGTCCGGCATGTCGACCGGATTGTGGATTTCCAGTTCCTGGCCGTTGCGCAGCTTGATCTTGTAGATCACCGACGGCGCGGTCGCGATCA
This sequence comes from Xanthobacteraceae bacterium, assembly GCA_036272395.1. GTDB lineage: Bacteria > Pseudomonadota > Alphaproteobacteria > Rhizobiales > Xanthobacteraceae > BOG-931. Next base: position 23,499 of record DATAYT010000216.1, on the reverse strand, counting down.
GGTTGAGATTGAATTCGCGGTGCAGCCGCTCCTGGATGATTTCGAGGTGAAGAAGGCCAAGAAAACCGCAGCGGAAGCCGAAGCCGAGCGCGGCGGAAGTCTCCATTTCATACGAAAAGCTCGCGTCGTTGAGGCGAAGCTTGCCCATGGCGGCGCGCAGCGCTTCGAAATCGGCGGCGTCGACCGGAAACAGGCCACAAAACACCACCGGGATCGCCGGGCGAAATCCCGGCAGCGGCGCGGCCACCGGCTTGCGATCGTCGGTGATGGTGTCGCCGACGCGGGTGTCGGCGACTTCCTTGATCGAAGCGGTGAGAAAACCGATCTCGCCGGGGCCGAGTTCGTCGAGCTCGACGCGCTTGGGCGTGAACACGCCGACGCGGTCGACTTCGTAGGCCGCGCCGGTGCCCATCATGCGGATGCGCTGGCCTTTTTTCAGGACGCCATCGACGACCCGAAACAACACGACGACGCCGAGATAGGAATCGTACCAGCTGTCGACCAAGAGCGCTTTTAGCGGCGCCGCCGCATCGCCTTTCGGCGGCGGCAGCCGATGCACGATCGCTTCCAGCACTTCCGGCACATTGTCGCCGGTCTTGGCCGAGATCAGGATCGCGTCCGAGGCGTCGAGCCCGATCACGTCTTCGATCTGCTGCTTGACCTTGTCCGGCTCGGCCGCGGGGAGATCGACCTTATTGAGCACCGGCACGATCTCGTGATTGTTGTCGATCGCCTGATAAACATTGGCGAGCGTCTGCGCCTCGACGCCCTGCGAAGCGTCGACGATGAGAAGAGAGCCCTCACAGGCGGCCAGCGAGCGGTTGACCTCATAGGCGAAATCGACGTGGCCGGGCGTGTCGATGAGATTGAGCACGTAATCCTTGCCGTCGCGCGCGCGGTAGTTGAGCCGCACGGTCTGCGCCTTGATGGTGATGCCGCGTTCGCGCTCGATATCCATGGAATCGAGCACCTGATCGACCATTTCACGCTCCTCGAGCGCCCCGGTGAGCTGGATCAGGCGGTCGGCAAGCGTCGATTTGCCGTGGTCGATATGGGCGATGATGGCGAAGTTACGGATTTTTTCGGTGGGAACCGCGCTCATGGCGGCGCAGATAACATCCGTCTTGGGAAGCGGCAAGACTTGATGCAGCAAGACTTCCGATTCCCAAAGGGAAGGCGAACGCGGTAGAACCGCTCTCTGACGGACCGGCCCCTGCAAAGGTGACCATCCGATGAACGTCGATACGATGCGCCGCATCGATCATTGGGCCGGTGTGCCGCTGTGCGCCGCCGCGACGCTGCTTGTGCGCTTGCGCGACGCCTTTCGCCCCCGCGCCACGCAGCCGACACGGCGCATCCTGTTCGTCGAATTGTCGGAAATGGGCACGACCATCCTCGCCGACCCGGCGATGCGCAAGGCGCGCAATGAACTTTCCGCCGAACTGTTCTTCGTGATTTTCAAGCGCAATGCCGGCTCGCTCGACCTGTTGGGGACATTTCCCGGCGACAACGTCTTCACGATCTCCGACAAATCGCTGTTCGCGCTCGCGCGCGACACACTCGCCTTCCTACGCTGGTGCCGCACCAAGGACATCGACACGGTCGTCGACCTGGAACTGTTCTCGCGCTTCACCGCCTTGTTAAGCGGTCTGAGCGGCGCCGAGCGGCGCGTCGGCTTTCATCGCTTTCACAATGAAGGGCTCTATCGCGGCGCGATGCTCACGCACCGCGTCGCCTACAATCCGCATATCCACATCGCCAAAAACTTCATCGCGCTGGTCGATGCACTCGCCGCTCCGGCGCCCACGGTGCCCTATTCCAAGACCTTGATCGGCGACGATCAGCTCAAAGTGGCGCTGCCGCCGCCGGACGGCGAGGCGCGCGAGCGCCTGCTCGAACGCATCCGGGCGCTGGTGCCGTTTGATCCGGCACGCCAGCGCCTCGTTCTGATCAATCCGAACGCGAGCGAGCTATTGCCGCACCGGCGCTGGATGCCGGAGCGATTTGCCGAAGTGATCGGCCGCATCCTCGCCGCCCATGACGATGTGCTCGTGCTGATTACTGGCGCGCCGGAAGAGCGCGCCAGAGCCGAAGAGCTGGCGCGTATCAATGGACCGCGCTCGGTATCGTTCGCCGGGCACTCGAGCCTTGCCGACCTGCCGGCGCTCTATGCGCAAGCGACGCTGATGGTGAGTAACGATTCCGGACCGGCGCATTTTTCCGCGGCAGCCGGACTTCCCACCATCGTGCTGTTCGGTCCCGAGACGCCGAAGCTCTACCAGCCGCTCGGCACGTCGCGCGCAATCTACGCCGGGCTCGCTTGTTCGCCTTGTGTCACCGCTCATAACCATCGTAAGACCGCCTGCACCGACAATGTCTGCATGCGCGCGATCGCGGTCGATGAAGTCTATGCCGCGGTCGCCGAGGTGCTGGCGGCGCCCCGCGCTGCGGCGGCATCCCAATAGAACCGCTCCGCGCATGACCCTCGCCGAAAAAGCAGGCGTAAGCCGCAATCCGTTCGAACGGATTTTTGCCGCGCTGATCGATCCGGCGAAGAGCGAGCGTACCATGTTCGTCCTTCTCGCCGGCTATGCCGCGGCCTGGTCGCTCTACGGCGCCATCGCCAAGGCAAGCCAAGACCTGCATTTCGACATCGGCGAAATGTTCGCCTGGTCGCACCAGGTGTCTTTAAGCGCGCCGACCCATCCGCCGCTCGGCGCCTGGCTCACCCGCGCCTGGTTCCTGATAATGCCGCGGCAGGACTGGGCGTTTTATCTGTTTGGAATTCTTTTTGCGACGCTGGCGCTGTGGATCGCGTGGCGGCTCGCCGGCCGGTATCTGACCGCGGAAAAGCGCGTGGTTGGACTGGCGCTGTTGAGCCTGCTGCCGTTCTATAATTTCCATGCGCTGAAATACAACGCGAGTTCGGTGCTCACGCCGTTCTGGGCGGCCACCACCTGGTGGTTCCTGCTCTCATTCGAAACTCGCCGCGCCGGTTTCGCGGCGCTGGCCGGTTTTGCCGCCGGCGCCGCCATGCTCGGCAAATATTGGTCGATCTTTCTGCTCGCCGGGCTCGGGCTCGCCGCGTTGAGCGACCCGCGCTGCGCCGCCTATTTCCGTTCGCCGGCGCCGTGGCTGACCGTCGCCGCCGGCGCCGCGGTGCTGGCACCGCATGTTTATTGGATCGCGACCCACGGCTTCACCACCGTCGACTTTGCCTTCACCTCGCACGCCACTACGCTGGCCCGCGCCACAATTGGCTCGCTTTATTTTCTCGCCAGCGTAATCGGCTATATCGCCGTCCCGATCGTGCTCGGCGCGCTCGCCACGCTACCGAGCCTCGCGGCGATCAAAGACATGCTGTGGCCGCAAGCGCCCGAACGGCGAACAATTCTGATCGCTTTTGCCGCGCCGCTCGTGCTCGCCGCTCTGGTCGCCGTGCCAGCGCGTGCGGACCTGGATCCCTTGTGGTCGATGTCGGCAATGACCTTGCTGCCGGTCGTGTTGTTTTCGTCGCCGTTGATCCACGTCAACCGCACCGCGGCGGTTCATATTTTGGCTTTCGCTCTGATTTTTCCGCTGCTGCTGCTCGCCGCATCCCCGGTCATCGCGCTCGTTATCCATCGCCAGGGCGTGACCAATTATGCGAGCCACTATCGGCTGATCGCGCAAGCGGTCGAACACGCATGGCGCGCGCAGACCAACGCGCCGCTGCGCATCGTCGGCGGCAACCGGCCGGTGGTCGACGGCAGCAACTTCTATTTCGCCGATCCGCCGGCAACCTTCGTGGTGACCGAACCGATGCGCACGCCATGGGTCGGCCCAGCGCGGATCGCCCGCGAAGGCATCGCCATCGTGTGTCCGCGCACGGAACCGGGCTGTCTCAAGGAACTCAACGCGCTCGTGACGCGCTTTGGTGGCAAGACCGAGGATGTCGCGCTGACGCGCCGCTTCTTCGGCTCACCCGACACGCCGGTCGATTACCAGATCGCGATTATTCCGCCGCGGTAGCAGGCTTCCCTCCCCCTTGCGAGGGAAAATCACGGAACCAAGTCGCACCGGCGCCGTTGGCGAATCGCTGTCCTGTTGCGTCAAGCGGATGATTGCTGTCGATCGCATCGCGTTGCCGTCTTGCCGTGATCAGAGCACCGGCAGACTGGGCCGCGCGGTGCTCCTCCTAAGTTTCGCCCTGGTGACGCTCGCCGGCAACGATGCGGTCGGCGAGGCTTTCACCGTCTGGGCCTATCGACACAGCGCCATGGTGCTCGGCACGCTCGTGCTGTTGATCTATTTCGCCGTGTTGGTCATCGACCAGCTGCGGCAAGAGCAATTCAGTGTTCGAAGGTCCCGGTTCAGGAGCGCACCACTTCGTGCTGCGCTACATCCGGGACACATTTACTCTGATCAATATCGGTAGTGATCGGACTTGTACGGCCCGTGCACCGGTACGCCGATATAATTTGCCTGCTTGTCCGACAGCTTGGTCAGTTTCACCCCGATCTTGTCGAGATGCAACCGCGCCACCTTTTCGTCGAGCTGCTTTGGCAGCGTGTAGACCTTGTTCTGATACTTGTCGGGATTGGTCCACAGCTCGATCTGCGCCAGCGTCTGGTTGGTAAAGGATGACGACATGACAAAGCTCGGGTGGCCCATGGCGTTGCCGAGATTAACGAGGCGGCCTTCCGACAGCAGAATGATGCGCTTGCCGTCGGGGAATTCGATCTCGTCGACCTGGGGCTTGACGTTGTGCCATTTCAAGTTGCGCAGCGAGGCCACCTGAATCTCGCTGTCGAAGTGGCCGATATTTGCGACGATCGCGCGATGCTTCATCTTGCGCATGTGCTCGATGGTGATGACGTCGACATTGCCGGTCGCGGTGACAAAAATGTCGGCACGCGGCGCCGCGTCCTCCATGGTGGCGACTTCATAACCTTCCATGGCGGCCTGCAGCGCACAGATCGGATCGATCTCGGCAACCATGACACGGCAACCGGCCTGACGCAGCGACGCCGCCGAGCCTTTGCCGACGTCGCCGAAGCCCGCGACCATTGCGATCTTGCCGGCCATCATCACGTCGGTGCCGCGGCGGATGCCGTCGACCAGCGACTCGCGGCAGCCGTAGAGATTATCGAATTTTGACTTGGTGACGCTGTCGTTGACATTGATGGCCGGAAACAACAGCCGCCCTTCCCGCTCCATCTGATAGAGCCGGTGCACGCCGGTGGTGGTCTCCTCGGTGACGCCCTTGATATTTTTGGCGACGGTCGAATACCAGCCCGGCCGTTCCTTGAGCCGCTTGCCGATCGCAGCGAACAACACTTCCTCTTCCTCATTGCCCGGATGCGCGATCACGCCGGCATTGCTCTCGGCCTGCATGCCGAGATGCAGAAGCAGCGTGGCGTCGCCGCCATCGTCGAGGATCATGTTAGGGCCGCCACCGTCGGCCCATTCGAAAATCCGGTGGGTGTAGTTCCAATATTCCTGCAGCGTCTCGCCCTTGACCGCGAAGACCGGCGTGCCGCCGGCTGCGATGGCGGCGGCGGCATGGTCCTGGGTCGAATAAATGTTGCATGAGGCCCAGCGCACGTCGGCGCCGAGGGCTGTCAGCGTCTCGATCAACACAGCAGTCTGAATGGTCATATGCAACGAGCCGGCGATGCGGGCGCCGCGCAGCGGTTGTTGCGGCCCATATTCCTCGCGGGTCGCCGTCAGGCCGGGCATTTCGGTTTCGGCGATGGCGATCTCCTTGCGGCCCCAATCCGCAAGACCGATGTCCTTGACGACGTAATCGGCGGCTGAAGCATGCATTTTTGTTTTCGCGGACGTTGTCATGAGCATCCTTTTCGGTGGAAAGCCGGCGCCGCCGCGGCGGCGTGCTGTTCGGGATCACGCTTTAGCAGGGCCGCGCGGCGTCGGCAATAAAGACATAAAGATACCTTTATACCCTCACTTTTAAACGTTTGCGGCCGCCCGGCATTCTGCCCTCATGGACAAACAGCCCGATGACCAAAGCGGTAGCTCCATCAAATCGTTGCGGGCGCTGGCGGTGGTCGAAGGCGAGTGCACGCGATGTCCCCTCTATCGCGACGCCACCCAGGCGGCGGTGCCCGGCGAGGGTCCGAAAGGGTCCGATTTCATGCTGGTCGGCGAGCGATAGTTCGGACGCCGGTCAGCCGCCCTTCGGCGGTACCACGCCGGCTTGCGTCAGCGCCGCCGCGATTTGCTGCATGCGATTGATGAGATCGACGGCCGCGATCGGCGGCAACACCAAGCGGCAGGCCGGATAGCGGCGGCCGGTGATCGGCGCATTGGGCTTGACGTCGTCGAAACGGGTGACGCCAAACTCGATCCGCAAGGTCTGACCATCGAAGATCAAACCGGTGACGGAATCGGCAAAAGTCTCGACCATATCGGCGCGGTCGACGTAGCGAACGCTCGCTGCTGCGCGCTCAGGCGAACCGCCCGCGGCGGCCGGGGCAGGATTGGAGGCACTGCCTTTCGTGGTCGGTTCGGGGCTCATTGGCTTTCTCCTGTTGGGGGGCTATTTGCTCGCGACGCGCTGACTTTAGTTTTGGTCTTGGCATTGGCTTTTGCCTTGGCTCTGGCTTTGGTGTTCGCCATGCGCAGCCGATCCTAAAGCATGATCCCGAAAAGTGGATACCGGTTTTCGGTCAAGATCATGCGCAAGAAACAAGCATGATCCCGAAAAGTGGGTACCGGTTTTCGGTCAAGATCATGCGCAAAAAATCCGCGATCAATCAGCTTCGCCGAAGCGCGAGGTGATCAGCGCCTCCAAGGCATCAACGACGGCAGCGGCTTGCGGTCCGGTCGCGCTAATCGTGATCGACGTTCCTGGCGCCGCGGCGAGCATCATCAGCCCCATGATCGAGGTGCCGCCGACGGTTTCGTGGCCGCGCGTCACCCGCACATCAGCGTCGAATTTTTCCACTGTCTGTACAAATTTGGCCGAGGCGCGGGCGTGCAGGCCTTTTTTGTTGCGAATAACGAGAGCGCGAACCACGGCATCCTCGGTGGCTTGCGCCTCCGGCATGCGGGCGCTGCTTTGCCCGGTGGCGTTCATTTGCCGGTCAGCACGCGGCTGGCGATGGTGACGTATTTACGCCCGGCTTCCTGCGCGGCGGCAACCGCTTCGGCGAGCGGGCACTCGTCGCGGACCTTGGCGAGCTTCACCAGCATCGGAAGATTGATCCCGGCCAGCACCTCGACCTTGGGCCGGCTCATGACCGAAATCGCCAAGTTCGATGGGGTGCCGCCAAACATGTCGGTCAGGATGGCGACGCCATCACCGCTGTCGACCCGCCGCACCGCTTCAATAATGTCCTTACGGCGCTCCTCGACGTCGTCGTCGGGGCCGATGGTTATGGCTTCAATTTGGCCCTGTGGGCCGACAACGTGCTCCAACGCGGCGCGGAACTCGACAGCAAGCCGCCCGTGGGTGACCAGCACAAGACCAATCATGGAACTCCCCGCGGGCGCGCCCCGGTTGCGCCGCACGAAAGGGTGCTCATCATGACCATCTAAAGCCCCGGCGCAAGGGGCATTCTTGGCAAGCTGCGGGGGATGTTGCATCGCGGCAACGAGCGGGTTCCGCCGTCAGGGCATCCGGCCAAAACGGCCAGAATCGCTCGCGCGTCAAGGATGAGCGCGGCGCCGAGTTTTGGAACCCTGTCTTGGAACATTATGGTTAATCAATTGCAAACCCGGCTTCGTGCCGCCTCTCCCAAGCCATGCCTTAAGTCGCCTTTGAGACATCACAGCCGGCATGAAGTGATTACGGCCAAGACCAGGGGCAAGGCTCCGACCGCCGGTGCGACGGCGAGACGCGGGATAGGTATTCCTTCCACAGTGGTTTCGCCGCATTCGGGCAGGCGCTCGGCGTCCGTGGCGGCGAGATCGACGACAAGGCCGACGACCGCGCAGGCCTCATGATCGCGCCGCACAATGCCGACGCCGCGAAGTTCGATCAGCCCGGCAAGCGCGTCGTTTGGCCGTACTAAAAGCCGGCCGCCGGCCGCCTGAAGATGGACGCGATCGTCGCCGACGAGTCGCGCGAAAGCGACAGCACCGCCGCGCGCGGCGTCGATCAGTTCCCATGCCAGCCGAGATTTGCCGGACCCGGACGGGCCGCGGATCAAGACCGCGCGCGCACCGACCAGCACCGCCGAAGCGTGCACGGTCGCGCCGCCAGGAATTGCCATTAGAGCGCCGGGAGCCGGACGGTAAAGCGCGCGCCGAGCACGCGCGGTTCGCCGTCCACGCCTACAGGACCGGTGCGATTCTCGACAGTGATCGAACCGCCATGGGCTTCCACGATCTGTTTCGAGATCGACAGTCCGAGACCTGAATTTTGGCCGAATCCCTGATGTGGCCGATCGGTGTAAAACCGCTCGAAAATTTTCTCGCGCACCTCGGGCCGCACGCCGGGTCCGTCATCGTCGACCAAAATCTCGACGTGCTGGCGTGAGCGCAGGCAGGTGACGCGAACCGTTCCACCGGCCGGTGAGAACGAACGCGCGTTCTCGATCAGGTTGTCGATGATCTGACCCAGACGCGAGTCATGGCCGGGGACCTGGAAGCCGCGCCCAGCGCCGCCTTCGAACCGCAAAGTGACTTTGACGCAATCCTCGCGCTTCACTTCGTTTGCTACCGCGACCAGCGTGCTCAATAGCTTGGCGAAGTCGACCGGCGCCGTGTCCTGGCGCTGCAGCTCGGCGTCGAGCCGGCTCGCATCAGAAATATCCGAGATCAAGCGGTCGAGCCGTTTGACGTCGTGTTGAATGATGGTGAGCAGGCGAGTGCGGCTTTCGTCGCTCTTGGCGAGCGGCAAAGTCTCGACTGCCGAACGCAATGAGGTGAGCGGGTTTTTGAGCTCATGCGCCACATCCGCAGCAAAGCTTTCGATGCCTTCGATCCGGCTGTAGAGCGCATCAGTCATGTCGCGCAGCGTGCCCGACAGATGGCCGATCTCGTCGCGGCGGCGGGTAAAATCGGGAATCTCCACGCGCGAACGGATGCGGTGGCGCACCCGTTCGGCGGCGTCGGCGAGACGCCGGACCGGCTCGGCGATGGTGCCGGCCAACAGGATCGACAGTACGATCATAACCGCCGCGGCGATCAGGAACACTTTGAGAATGGCAAGCCGTTCGGCTTCGACCATGTCGTCGATGTCGGCGCCTTGGGTCGAGAGCATCAGCGCGCCGCGCACGGCGCGAAAGCGCTGCACCGGCACCGCGACTGAGACGATCACATCACCGCGTTCGTTGATGCGCACCATGCTGGCTTTTTGCCCGTCCAGCGCACGCGCCACCTCGCCGTAGTCTTTGCCGTCGTCCGGGCCGAGCTCGTGATACAGCGGAAGATCGCCGCGTCCGAGCCACATCCGCAGCGCGATGAAAGCGCGCTCGAAGAAGCCGGGCTTTTCGGCGCTCGGCGGCGGCAGATCGTAACGCAAGATATCGCCGCGGCCGAACAGGTTGCGGCTGTCCACCAGCAGCACGCCGTCGCGATCGTAGATGCGCGCACGCGTCTTGGTCGGCGAAACCAGCCGCCGCAGGATCGGCCCGACGCGCTCGGGATTAATCGGAAAATCGAGGCCGTACAGCGCGTCCTCGTTCGGACCGTAGCTTTCGCCCGGATGCAAATTGAGAAGCTTGTCGGGATCGAGCGTGATCGATGAATCGGTTTCCACGGTCGCCGACGACGCGATCGCGCCGGCAATGATCTCGCCCTGCACCAACAGGCTCTGGATGCGGGCGTCGATCAGCCCGGCGCGAAATTGCGACAGCACAATAATGCCGATCGAAAGCGCAACCAGGCCGGTGATGTTAAGAACGACGATCCGTCGGGTGAGGCTCGACGAGCTCTGGGTGATAAAGAACTGCCAGCCGCGCGCCAGCCAAGCGCCGATACCGGCGCCGTGGCGCGCCGTCGCCTCGACGATGCCAGCGCTCTGGCTCTCGTTCTGGTTCTCGACGGCACTTGCCGCCGATGTTTCTGCGTCTGCGGTTCGATCGAGCACGTCGTCTGCCGGGGTTTCGATCGGCCTTCCGCCTGCCCCTCACCGCTGGCCGTCGCGGAGAAAGACGAGCGGGTGGCCGGACGCCATTACTACCGCACGTCAGCCGCCCAGTCAGGAGCCCTATTTGCGCTTACGCTTTTAGCCGCAGCCAGGCCGGTATGGCGCCTGTTACTCGGCTGCGGAGGCTCCCATCTCTATCGCGTGTGACCCGCTTCGAAACGCCAGCCGGCGTTCCCGAATCATGCGCTCGCGCCTATTCCTTAAAGCGATATCCAACACCGTACAGCGTTTCGATCATATCGAAGTCGCCGTCGCTGGCTTTGAACTTCTTGCGCAGCCGCTTGATGTGACTATCGATGGTGCGGTCGTCCACATAGACCTGATCATCATAGGCCGCATCCATCAAGGCATTGCGGCTTTTCACCACGCCGGGGCGGCTCGCCAGAGCTTGCAGGATCAGAAACTCGGTTACGGTGAGCGTCACTGGCTCGTTTTTCCAGGTGCAGGTGTGGCGCTCCGGATCCATGCGCAGCAGCCCGCGCTCGAGCACCTTGCTGTCCGCCTCCTTCGGTATGCTGCCGTCTTTGGGCGAGGCGCGGCGCAGCACCGCTTTGACACGCTCGACCAAAAGGCGCTGCGAAAATGGTTTGCGGATGAAATCGTCCGCGCCCATTTTCAACCCGAACAGTTCGTCGATCTCCTCGTCCTTCGACGTCAGAAAGATCACCGGCAGATCGGATTTCTGGCGCAGCCGGCGTAACGTCTCCATGCCGTCCATACGCGGCATCTTGATATCGAGAATGGCGAGATCGGGCGGCGCGGTCTTAAAACCGTCGAGCGCCGAAGCGCCGTCGGTATAGGTGGTGATCCGGTAGCCTTCGGCTTCGAGCGCGATTGAAACCGAGGTGAGGATATTGCGGTCGTCGTCGACGAGAGCGATTGTCGGCATGGCGGCCTTCTAACATGATTGACATGAGTCGGCCGCAGCATCATCAGCCCGGCCCCATAAGCCTTTGAATCCCCATGTGGGGGCGGAAGTGTGACCAGACAAGGCAAAATCGGGGCAATTCCAGTGGCTCACACTACCCCGCAGGCTTTAAGAGCCTCTAAATGGGAACCGACGGGAACCGGGCATGACGCTCTCCGATAAAGCCCCGAATAGCGCCCCAAAAAACGTGCCCAGCAATGCCCCCATGGTCGAATCCAGCCGCCTTGAAGGAGCAAACCGCTCAGATCCGGATCGCCCGCTGCCGGGCGTCATGCCGGACCGGCTGCCGGAGACCGCTCCGACGCCGGACTTTGACGCCAAAGCGGCGGCGAAGAAATTACTGCGGTCGATCCGCGCCGGCGCGCTCGCGACGATCGACCGCAATACAGGACATCCGTTCGGCTCGCTCGTCAATGTCGCAACCGACAGCGATGGGTCGCCGTTGATCTTGATATCCCGGCTTTCCAGCCATACCGCCAATCTTGAAACGGACAGTCGCGCGTCTGTGCTGCTCGCCACCGCCGGCAAGGGCGATCCGCTCGCGCATCCGCGGCTGACCGTGCTTGGCAGGTTTGCAAAGATTGCGCGTGACGCGGCTGACGAAGCGCGCTTGCGCAGGCGTTTTCTGGCGCGGCATCCAAAGGCCGAGCTCTATGCCGGCTTTGCCGATTTTGCGCTCTGGCGCATGACTGTTGAATCCGCGCACCTCAATGCTGGCTTCGCCCGCGCCGCCGATCTCACGGCGGCCGATGTCATGACCGATATTTCCGGCGCCGGCGATCTGCTCGAAATCGAAGCGAGCGCCGTCGCCCACATGAATGACGATCACGCCGACGCCGTCGCGCTTTACGCAACACAATTATTGGGCGCCTCAGCGGGACCGTGGCAGGTGATCGCGCTTGACCCGGACGGACTGGACCTTGGCTGGGGCGATGCTGTGCTGCGCCTGGAATTCCCACAGCGCGTCACGGGCGCTGGGCAATTGCGCCAAGTTTTGGCCGATTTGGCGAAACGGACGCGCGGCAACTCATAATTCGCCTGAATATTCCGTCGATCGATCTCGCTGCACTGCAGCGTTGGAACGCGCCAGCCGTGAGCCGGTTAGGCATTCCGGATGCAGCGGCCTTGGCAGCGGCAGGGCGGCTGGATATAGGGTCGCAATGCTTGCCGCCGAGGCCGGTGAGCGTAGGCGGGGCCGCCGCTCGGGCGGCTCCATGATGACGAAGAAACGCGAACAAGAAACGGCCAATCCACGCGGCGAACCAATAGCCGGGAGGCAGCCGCGCCAAGCGGCCAAAGCGGAGGCTTAAGGTGGTGGAAACGGGTGTGAGGAACGCCGGGCACGGCGCAGATAAGTTCGGTTTCAAGAATCTCGCCGGCGTTCATTGGAATTTGCCTGACACCGTTTTGGTGGAACACGCGATCAGAAATGGCGAAGGCGCGCTCGTGCAGGGCGGCGCCTTCTGCGCCGAGACTGGCGTGCATACCGGTCGCAGCCCCAAGGACAAACACGTTGTCGTCGACGCGCTTACCGAACACACGGTGTGGTGGGGCGGCAACCGGAAACTCAGCCAGGCCAATTTCCAGCTGCTCTACGACGACATGATCGCGCATGCGCGCGGCAAGACCTTATACGCGCAGGACCTCTATGGCGGCGCCAATGCGAAATACCGGATAAGAACGCGCGTCTTCACCGAGCTTGCCTGGCATTCTTTGTTCATTCGCCAATTGCTGATCCGACCCAATATTTTCGAACTGGCCGACTTCGTTCCGGACCTGACCATCGTCGATTTGCCAAGCTTTAAGGCCGACCCGACGCGCCACGGCGTGCGCAGCGATACGGTCATCGCCATCGACTTCACCAAGAAAATCATCCTGATCGGCAACTCGTCCTATGCCGGCGAGATGAAAAAATCGGTGTTTACCACGCTCAACTTCTATCTGCCGGCGCAAGGCGTGATGCCGATGCACTGTTCGGCCAATGTCGGCAAAGTCGGCGATGTGGCCCTGTTTTTCGGTCTGTCGGGTACCGGCAAGACGACGCTGTCGGCCGATCCGAACCGCACGCTAATCGGCGACGACGAGCATGGCTGGAGCGAGGAGGGTGTCTTCAATTTCGAAGGCGGCTGCTACGCCAAATGCATCAATCTATCCGATGAAGCCGAGCCGGAGATTTACGCAGCGACCAACCGCTTCGGCGCGGTGCTGGAAAATGTCATTTTCGATTCGGACACCCGCGTCTGTGATTTCGAGAGCGACAAGCGAACTGAAAATACCCGTTCCGCCTATCCGATCGAATTCATGCCGCTTGCCTCGCGCAGCGGCTGCGCGGGACAACCGAAGAACATCATCTTTTTGACTGCCGACGCGTTCGGTGTGATGCCTCCGATCGCCAAGCTCACTCCGGCGCAGGCGATGTACCATTTCCTTTCCGGTTACACCGCCAAGGTCGCCGGCACGGAAAAAGGCTTGGTGGGCGTCGAGCCGGAATTCTCGACCTGCTTTGCCGCGCCATTCTTGCCGCGGCCGCCCGCCGAATACGGCAACCTGTTGCGCGACATGATCAAGAAGCACGACGTCGATTGCTGGCTGGTCAATTCCGGCTGGACCGGCGGCATTTACGGCGTCGGCCGGCGCATGCCGATCAAGGCGACACGGGCGCTCGTGACTGGCGCGCTTGACGGCTCACTGAAAAATGCGAGCTACCGCACCGATCCGTATTTCGGCTTCGCGGTGCCGACATCGGTGCCGGGCGTCGAGCCGCATCTGCTCTACCCGATGAAGACCTGGAAGGACAAAGCCGGATTCGACGCCACCGCGCGCAAGCTCGTCGGCATGTTCCAGAACAATTTCACCAAATACGAGAAGCACGTCGACGCCGAGGTGCGCGACGCCGCGCCGGAGGTGCGGCTGGCAGCGGAGTAAAAATCGGCCTGGATAGTTGAGAATTTCTCATTTTGAGGCATTAGCATTTAGCGGCCAAGCAGTTACGATTCGACCCTCAGAAGAGGGGAGAATTTTCATGACAACCTGGATGGAAGCGGCGCGCGGTCTTACCGACGAAGAAACCGATTACGTCGCCGGCGGGACACGGGGATCTCTATCGCCTCCACCTTCGGGCTCTCTGACGGTCTCGAAATCCTCCGGACCTGATCCGACAGACCTTAACTGGATTAACTTTGGAGCCTGGTGCGGCAATTCCTTCTGTTATTCGTTAGGAGGGTTCGAGTTTTGAAGTGCGACTGGCGGCGGAGTGATAATCGGCGTCTCTGATTGAAAAAATTCTCATTATTGAAGGCATTCAACCGTCACTAACATGGCGTGCGTGCGCATTAGCTTTTCGTCACTCACGGTGCGATCAGCAAAATCGCGAGGGGGAAATGATGATGGTGAAGATTGAGGCAGCGCCATGTCCTCTGACCGGTCAAGAAATCGAATATGTTGGCGGCGGCTTCACTCGTGGAAGTACATCGCCTCCATTAAATCCGCCCGCAAGTCAGGCCCCGAGCTACAGCGTAAACGGTAGTATCATGAACGAGGACTACTCGATCTCCTTTTACACGTTTGGTCTTCTTTATCGCTGCGTCATGTTTTGACGGTCGCTGTTGAGCCGTATTTGAGGCGAAGCGCGAGCGATCGGCCCGCACCGGCTCGGGCGATCTACGTGTCCTGCATTTCCCGTCCGGCGCGGCGCGCCCAGTTTTCCCAGGCGCGGTTGAGTGTGTAGTCGTTGAGCCGTCCGACGATCTGGTCGATTTCGCCGGCGCTTAAGAATTTGATCTCGCCAAGCGCCATAGCCTGCATCTGCAGCTTGGCGCCGACTTCCAGATAGACCGAAACGAACACGGCATGGCGGACCGAACGGCCGACCACGGTGGCGCCGTGGCCGCGCATCAGCGTGGTCGGATGCGCGCCAAGAAGCCGCGCCAGATCGCGGCCCATCGCCATGTCGCTCACCAGCAAGGTGGTATCGCCGAATTTGTCGCGGGAATCCCAAGTCGGCACTTCGTGGCCGATATGGGCGCACATGTGCAGGAACGGCTTGAGCTTTTTTGTCGTGACGCCGAACGGAATGACGCTCGGCGAATGGTTATGCACGATGGCATGCACCTCCGGCCGCGCCTCATAGATCGCGCCGTGGATGAAGCGTTCCACGTAGGGCGCCGCCGCTTTTTTATCGATCGCTTCGCCCTCGAGCGTATATTCGACGATGTCGGCGCGCTCGATGCGCTCGGGCGCGCGCGCGCGAGACAACAGGTAATGCTTGGGATTTTCCGGGTGGCGTGCGCTGACATGGCCGAATGAATCGACGATGCCTTCATTGGCCAGAATGCGATTGGCGGTAACCAACTCCTCGAGAACGAAATCAAGCTTGCTCATGCGGTATCCTCCCCGCCGATACTTGTAGCGGCAGCACGCCGCGGGACTCAACGCCTGATCTGGGCTATGGCATCACCGATGCAATTTCGGGGACCTTCAATGTTGCGGCGTTTGGCTATCGTCGTTTCGCTCGCAGCGGCGCTGCCGCTGGCTGCCGCGGCGCGCGCGGCCGAATTTCCCGATCGTCCGATCCGGGTGATCGTGTCGGTGCCCGCGGGCGGTGGCGTCGATACCATCACCCGCATTGTCACCGACAAGATGCGCACGACGCTCGGTCAGCCGCTCATCGTCGAAAACAAACCGGGTGTGAGCGGCAGCCTCGCCGCGGAAACGGTGTTCAAGGCCGAGCCGGACGGCTACGCCCTGCTCGCGTCGCAGCCGGCGCCGATCACAACCGCCGCGTTCCTCTATAAGTCGCTCAATTATGAGCCCGCGGAACTCGTTCCGGTTGTGATCATGTCGCACGTGCCGAACGTCGTTCTCGTCCGCAAGGATTTCCCGGCCAAGAGCGTGGCCGAACTGATCGCCTACGCCAAAGCCAATCCCGGCAAGATCAACTATGCTTCGCAAGGTATCGGCACCACCTCGCACACCACTGCCGAATTGTTTCAGTCGATCACCGGCACCAAGCTGACGCACGTGCCGTACAAAGGCACCGCTCCGGCGGTCAACGATCTGCTCGCCGGCAATGTCGACCTGATGTTCAATGAACTTGCCACCTCGATCGAACTGAACAAATCCGGACAGGCGCGCATTCTCGCCGTCACCGTGAAGGACCGCGTGCCTGCGCTGCCGGATATTCCGACATTGGAAGAGGTCGGCGTCCACGGCTGCATCTCCGATACCTGGCACGCCATCACCGCGCCGCCGAAAACGCCGCCCGCGATCATCGCCAAGCTCAATGCTGCCGCCAATGCGGCGATGCTCGATCCTGGCCTACGCGAGCGCTTTGCCGCGCTGAGCATCGGCCCTGGTGGCGGCACGCCCGCCGAGGCGAGCGCCTTCGTCAAAGAAGAGACGCAGCGCTGGGGTGACGTAATCCGCAGGGCCGGCATCCAGCCGGAATAAATCGGTTCTCAGATGTTGGAGATGAGAAGTCAGAGTCAGGGTAATCTGATATAGTTTTTCAACATCCGAAATCTGACATCCGATCTCTGACTACCATGAAAGTCATTATCGCAGGCGGCGGCATTGGCGGACTCACCGCCGCGCTGATGCTGCACGCACGCGGCATCCAATGCGAGGTGTTCGAGCAATCCGACCAGATCCGCGAGCTTGGCGTCGGCATCAATACGCTGCCGCATGCGATCAAGGAGCTTGGCACACTCGGCCTTTTGCAACGGCTCGATGCGGTCGCGATCCGCACCTACGAGCTGTTCTATACCAATCGCTTCGGTCAGGAGATCTGGCGCGAACCGCGCGGGCTCGACGCCGGCTATGACGTGCCGCAGTTTTCGATCCATCGCGGCCGGCTGCAGGGCGTGATCCATGACGCCGTGCGCGAACGGATCGGCGAGCAGCATATCCATACCGGCCATCGCCTCGGCGCCTTCCGTCAGGATGAATCCGGCGTCACCGCCTATTTCTTTGACCGGACTGGCGCTCACCGTGCCACCGCTTCCGGCGACGTCTTGATCGGTGCCGACGGTATTCATTCGGCGGCGCGCGAAGCGCTTTATCCCAGTGAGGGTCCGGCGCGCTGGAACGGCGCCATGCTGTGGCGAGGCGCGATCGAATGGCCGCGATTCTTGACCGGCCGCTCCATGATCGTGGCCGGCGGCATGGCGGCCAAGCTCGTCGTCTATCCGATCGCTGAAGGCGCGCGCGAGGATCTGCGACTCACCAACTGGGCGGTGGTCGCTAAAATAGGCGACGGCTCGACGCCGCCGCCGCGCAAGGAGGACTGGTCGCGCCCCGGGCGCATTGAAGAGCTCGAGCCGCACATACGGAGATTCGAAATTCGGCACGTCGATGCGCAAGCCTTGATCGCGGCAACGCCGGAATTTTGGGAATACCCGATGTGCGACCGCGATCCGCTGCCGCGCTGGTCATTCGGACGCGTCACGCTGCTCGGCGATGCCGCGCATCCGATGTATCCGGTCGGTTCGAACGGCGCCTCACAGGCCATTCTTGACGCCCGCGCTCTTGCCGACCATTTGATTGCAGCCGAGCACCCCATGCAGGCGCTGTGGGCCTATGAGCGCGATCGCTTGCCGCCGACGGCGCAAATCGTGCAAATGAATCGAAGCGGCGGACCGGAAGGCGTCATCGACGCGGTCGAAGAACGCGCACCTGAAGGATTTACCGATATCGACGCGGTGCTTTCTTATGAGGAGCGGAAAGCTATCGTACGCGGCTATGCTACGACCGCAGGCTTTGCCAAAGAACAGGTCAATAGGGCCCCTGCCGCGGCCGGCGATGGACGATGACGATCGGAACAAAGCCGCCAGCTATTGTTTTAGGTTGATAACGGGCCCAGTATGGCCGATGGCGCCCGCGGCTTTTGATATGCCGCGTAAGGCAACGGCGATTGAGCAAGTGCGCCCATCTTACAGTTTATGAGTTCCTTACAGTTATGAGTTCGCCAATGAGCAAACATTCCGATCAAGTCGTCAACGACATTGCCGGACGCTACTTGCTCGTGCTCGGTGCCGCCGCGGCGGATTTGTGGAGCGAATTGCCGCATGATCTGCAGCAGCAATTGTTTGAGCGCGCCGTGCTGCTCGGTCACCAAGGCGAGCAAGACGAGAGCTTGCGCGAGCAATTGGCGAAGTTTCTCCACGACCATCACGAGAGAACCGTCCAGTCCTCGCCGCCGCTAACTTGATCGTCGCGCCGCCACCCGACATGCCAAGCAATCGAGACCAGCCCGAGCGGCCGCGCCGAGAGCCTGAAATCATTCCGCCGGGCAATGATTGGCCCAACCGGGATTCGCGCTGGCCGCCAAACGACGGATTTCGTCGCGGCACGCACCGCATTTATGTCAGCCGCATCGGGCCGCTTGGCTTTGCGCTACTGTTGCTCGTACTGGCGCTGTTTGGCGGCGTGTTCCTGCTGTTGCTGATCGGGGCTGCGCTGATCTGGTTTCCGGTGTTGCTGGTGTTGGCCCTCATAGCGGCCATCGCCGGGCTCATCAGGCGGCTGTAAGGGGACCCGTCGGCACGGACCGGGGCGGGTCGGCAAGGCGACAAACCATTGCCGGGACGAACCGGACTCAAGAATGGCTTGAGAACTAGGCCTCGCCTGCGGCGTTGAATCGACAATGTTAATGAGCAGGCGGCGCTATCTTAATTAAGTTTAATGCGCCGGCTGTTCCCGAGTCGCTATATTAGGCGCACGGCACACGCGCCAGCCGGGAGAAGCCCGGATTTGGCGTAATTTCGGCATTTGAGCGCTAAGGAAAGCCAGCTATAGCTACGCTCATGGGAATGCGAATAACCGGGCGAGATTCCCGACAGATTTTTTTCATTGTTGCCGGGATCGCGTTCGCCTCCTTGGCTGCCGCGATAATTTTCTGGCGGCACACGACTTCACAGGCGGCGCAAACGCCGGCGCGCCCTTCGGTCCCGGTGACCGTCACTGAAGCGGCCGTCCATGACGTGCCGATTTATTCTCACGCACTGGGAACGGTCCAGGCGCTCAACACCGTTGCCATCCGCGCTCAGGTCAACGGCCAAATCGTCTCGATCAATTTCCGCCAGGGCCAGGAGGTGCATCAAGGCGACGTTCTCGCCAAGATCGATCCGGCGCCGCTCAAAGCCGCCCTCGACCAGGCGATAGCAAAAAAGGGTCAGGACGAAGCGCAGATGATCGCGGCGCAGAAGGACTTGGCGCGATTTAAGGCCTTGGCGCTCAAGAGTTTCGAGACCCAGCAGAACGTCGATTTGCAGCAGGCCAAGGTCGATACGACCAAAGCGACCATCGATGCCGATCAGGCCGCTATCGAGGCGGCGCAAACGCAACTCGACTATGCGACGATAACCGCGCCGATCGACGGCGTGGTCGGTTTCCGGCAGATCGATGTCGGCAACATCATTCACACGACTGACGTCAATCCGCTCACCGTGCTCACGCAGATCAAGCCGACCACAGTGATTTGCACGCTGCCGCAGAGCTATCTCGGACTAGTCCGCGAAGCCATGTTGCGCGGTGAAGTCAGGGTGTTGGCGTTCGATCAGGACGGCAAAAACCAGCTCGCCGACGGCAAACTGCTGCTGATCAACAATCAGATCGATCAGACAACCAGCACGATTCAGCTAAAAGCAGAATTCCCCAACGACGATCAGCGGCTATGGCCTGGCGAATTTGTGCGCGTGCAATTGCTCATCACCACGCGCAAGAACGTGGTCACAATACCTGCAGTCGCGCTGCAGCGCGGTCCCGAGGGCTATTACGTTTGGGTCGTGAAGGCTGACGAGACAGTCGAGCAGAGACCGATCGAAGCATTCCAGGCAGACGAAGACGTTGTCATTGCCACCAAAGGCCTTAATGCCGGCGAGACCGTCGTTCTCGACGGGCAATCGCGGCTCGATGTCGGGACCCATGTCGCGATCCGGTCGCCAAAAACCCCCGTGGCGCAGCAGCCGGATAATTCCGGATGAATTTTTCGGAAGTTTTTATCAGGCGGCCGATCGCCACGTCATTGTTGATGGCCGCCCTGGCGCTGGTTGGCATTGTCGCGTTTCCACTGTTGCCGGTCGCGCCGCTGCCGCAGGTCGATTTTCCGACCATTCAGGTGCTCGCCACCGTTCCGGGCGCCAGCCCGGAGACCATGGCGGCGACCGTCGCAACGCCGCTGGAGCGGCAGTTCGGCCAGATTGCCGGCGTGTCGCAGATGACCTCGGTGAGCTCGCTGGGCTCGACCGTGGTGACGCTGCAATTCGATCTCAATCGCAATATCGACGGCGCCGCGCAGGACGTGCAGGCGGCGATCACAGCGGCCGGTGCACAGCTGCCCAAAAATCTCTCCACGCCGCCGACCTACCGCAAAGTCAATCCGGCCGACTCGCCGATCCTGATCGTGTCCGCGAATTCGGAGACCCTCCCGCTCACCAAGGTTGACGATTTCGCCGAGAACGTTGTCGCGCAGCAGATTTCGCAGATTGCCGGCGTTGCGCAGGTGATCATCGGCGGCCAGCAACGTCCTGCCATTCGCGTGCAGGTCGACCCGGCCAAACTGACCGCCCGTCAGTTGACGCTCGCCGACGTGCGCGCGGCACTCGCCAACGCCACAACCGATGCCGCCAAAGGCACGATCCTCGGCCCCCAACAAAGCTTCACGATTGTCGCCAACGACCAGCTCACCGAGCCGGAAGCCTTCAACAAGGTCATCATCGACTATCGCAACGGCGCCCCAGTTCGCGTCGAAGACGTCGGGCAGGCGATTGCAGGACCTCAGGACGTAACGCTCGGCGCGCTGCATCGCCAGCAGACCGCGGTGACCCTGCTGGTGTTCAAGCAGCCCGGCGCCAACGTGATCGATACGGTTGACAACATCAAAAAAGCCCTGGCGGGGATGCATGCTTTGATCCCACCCGGCATTCACCTGACCACGATCGTCGATCGCACGCAGACCATCCGCGCCTCGGTCAAGGACGTCGAATTCACGCTCGCGTTGACCTGCGTGCTGGTCGTGCTGGTTATTCTCTTGTTCCTTCGCAGCATCCACGCGACGCTGATCCCCGGCGCCGCGGTGCCGTTGTCGCTGCTTGGCGCCGTTGGCATCATCTATCTCGCCGGCTTCAGTCTCGACAACCTGTCGCTGATGGCATTGACCATCGCAGTCGGTTTCGTGGTCGACGATGCCATCGTCGTGGTCGAAAACATCTTCCGGCATCTGGAGGCCGGCACGACGCCATTACAATCGGCGATCAAGGGCGCTCGCGAAATCGGATTTACGGTTCTGTCGATCAGTGTGTCGCTGATCGCGGTGTTCATCCCGCTGTTGCTCATGAGCGGCATTGTCGGACGGCTATTCCACGAATTCGCCATCACCGTTACGGCTTCAATCGTCGTTTCTATCGTGGTTTCGCTGACTTTGACGCCGATGTTGTGCTCGCGGTTTCTGGTCAGCGAACACGACCGAGAGCATGGCCGGCTTTATCGGATCATTGAGCGTGGGTTCGATTTCATTCTCGACGGCTATCGTCGCAGCCTTGATCTGGTGTTGCGCCATCAGTTCACCACCCTGATGGTTTTCCTGGCGACGGTTGCCGTTACCGGCGTGCTGTTCGTCATGATGCCGAAAGGCTTCTTTCCGGTTCAAGACATCGGCATGATCCTCGGCATTTCCGAGGCGGGACAAGACGTTTCGCCGGACAAGATGCGGCAGATCCAGCGCGAGCTTTCCGATGTGATCGCGCAGGACCCGGACGTCGCCGATTTCGGCTCGTTCTTCGGACCAAGCTACGGCAATACCCAGAATACCGGCCGGTTCATTATTGGATTGAAGCTGCGCGATGACCGCAACGTTTCGGCTTCGCAGATCATCGACCGGTTGCGCCCGAAACTGGCGCAGGTTCCGGGGGTGCGGCTGTTCTTGCAGCCGGCGCAGGACATCACGGTAGGCGGGCGCATCGCACGCGGCCAATTCCAGTACGTGCTGCAGGATCCCGACCTGCGCGAGCTCGACACCTGGGCGCCGCGGCTGACCGCAAAACTAAAGACGCTGCCGGAATTAGCCGACGTCGCCACCGATGCGCAGAACGCCGCGCCACTGCTTACGGTTACGATCAATCGCGACGCCGCCGCGCGGTTCAACATTCAACCGGCGCAGATTGATGCCACGCTCAATGCCGCCTTCGGCCAGGATCAGGTCACGCAATATTTCACCAACAATTCCTATTACCTTGTGCTTGAGGTACTGCCTGAGTTGCAGGGCAAGCTGCGAACGCTGGATGACCTTTACATCAAGGCGCCGACCAACGGACAACTCGTCCCGCTCTCGACGGTGGTGCGGGTCGATACCGCTCACATCGGTCCGTTGCTGGTGGCGCATTCCGGCCAATTCCCGGCGGTGACGCTAACCTTCAATCTGCCGCCGGGCGTGGCGCTCGGCCAAGCCGTCGACGCCATCAATCGAGCGTCAGCCGAGATCGGCATGCCGCAATCGCTGATCGGCAGCTTCCAGGGTAACGCGCAGGCGTTTCAAGCGGCGCTGTCCAACGAACCTGTCCTGATCGCGGCCGCGCTCGTCGTCGTCTACGTCATTCTCGGCGTGCTCTATGAGAGCTACATCCACCCGTTGACGATTCTCTCGACGTTGCCTTCAGCCGGTGTCGGCGCGCTGCTGGCATTGTGGGCCGGTGGCTTCGACCTGTCGGTGATTGGAATCATCGGCATCATCCTGCTCATCGGCATCGTCAAGAAAAACGGCATCATGCTCGTCGATTTTGCGATCAATCGCGAGCGCGCCGGACTGGAACCGCGCGAGGCGATCCGGCAGGCCTGTCTGTTGCGCTTCCGGCCGATTGTGATGACGACGATGACCGCATTGTTGAGCGGCGTGGCGCTGATGTTCAGCCATGGCTCCGGGTCCGAACTTCGGCAGCCGCTCGGTTATTCGATGGTCGGCGGCCTCGCGCTCAGCCAAGTATTAACGCTGTACACCACGCCGGTGATTTATCTTTATCTCGATCGGTTCCAGGATTGGCTACGCGGCCACAAAGAGGGGCCGCAACGCGAGGAAGCGCTACCGCTCGCAGCCGAGTGAAGAGCCTTTGTCCGGCCGGTTCCAGATTTTTTTCTAAAATATTGTTCATGCAAGTTCCCGCGCCGAAGGCACGTTCCGGGGAACGTGGTCGCGCCGCTCCGGGTTTCTCTTTCTGAGTGCAATAGCGACAGGAGGAGTTTAATGAGAAGGTTTGCGCTTGGAATTGGTATGGCGGCCCTGCTGACGGTGGCCGCGGCTGCGCCTGCAATGGCGCAGGTGGGATTCTACGCGGGGCCGTTTGGCGTAGGCGTCGGAGTCGGCGCGCCCGCATATTATGACTGCGGCTATAACGGTTATCCGTGCGGCTACTACGACTACTACGGCGGCCCCGACATCGTGGTTGGCGGCGGCTTTGGTGGTTGGCACGGCGGTGGCTGGCAT
>DATAYT010000215.1:0-1991 GCA_036272395.1 Xanthobacteraceae bacterium | reverse complement strand
CCCGATCATCGACGAGATGGCGCATCGCCGCCGGCGCGGCGAGCCAATGCCGACCGTCGTGCGCTGCCCGCATGAGAATACGGCGGCGCATATGGCGGCGGGTTATGCGCTGGTCACCGGCCGCGGCCAGGGCGTGCTGGTACATGTCGACGTCGGCACCGCCAATACTGCAAACGGCATGCACAATCTGTTTCGCAGCCGGCTCCCGGTGCTGCTGATGGCCGGCAAGGCGCCGTACACCGTCAACGACGAACTGGTCGGTTCGCGCGACACCTACGTCCATTTCGTGCAGGAGCCGTTCGATCAGGGGAGCCTGGTGCGGCCATACCTGAAATGGGAATGGACGTTGCCCTCGGGCGTGGTTGTCAAGGAAGCGTTGCGCCGCGCGGCCTCGATCATGCAGAGCGAACCCTGCGGGCCGGTCTATCTGATGATGCAGCGTGAGACGCTGACGCAGCACTGGCGCGCCGATGAAATTCGCCGCTACACCGGCGAGCAATTTGCCGCCACGTCGGCCGGCGGCGCCGATCCGGAGCTGGTCGCCGCGCTCGCCGACAAAATTCTCAACGCGGAGAATCCGATCCTCATCACCGGCTATGCGGGACGGCACGAGCGTGGCTCGCACGCCATCGACGCCTTGGCGCAATTTGCCGGGATTGCCGTCTACGAAGCCAATATGACCAATAATATCTCGCACGACAGCCCGTGCTTCGTCGGCTTTACCGCCGACAAGGCGGTGCCGGATGCGGATGTCGGGCTGTTGGTCGATGTGGACGTGCCGTGGTTTCCGAGCGACGTGCAGCCGAACGACAAAGCATTCTGGGCGCACATCGATATCGATACACTCAAGCCGGGCTCGCCGATGTGGACCTTCCCCGGCAACATGCGCATGCAGGGCGACAGCGGCCGCATTCTCGATCAAGTGCTGCACGCGCTGAAGGCCAAAGCAACGCCGCGATTTAAGGAAGCCGCGGCCACGCGGCTCAAGCACATCAAGGCGGTGCGCGACGAGCGCATCGCGCGTGCGGCCAAACTTGCCGCCGACAAAGGCCGGCCCGGCGCGATCAATCCACATTATCTGACCGCCGAGCTTGCCAAGCTCCTCGACGATCAGGACATGATCTTCAACGAGGGCGTCACCAACGCAGCCGCGGTGCTAATGCAGATTCCGCGGCGCGTCCCCAATACGACCGTTCGCGCCGGCGGCGGCGGGCTGGGGTGGTCCGGCGGCACCGCGCTCGGCGCCAAGCTTGCCGCGCCGGATCGCCTCGCGGTCCAGATCTGCGGCGACGGCGGTTTCTATTTCGGCAATCCGAGCTCGGTATTCGCAGTCGCGCAGCAATATAAGTTGCCAATCCTCACAGTCGTCATGGACAATACCGGCTGGAACGCGGTGAAGCAGTCGGTGCTGCGCGTGTACCCGGAAGGCGAGGCCAAATCGGCCAATGGGTTCGAGGCGGAGCTCGCGCCCAATGTGCACTTCACCAAGGTCGCCGAGGCATTTGGCGCCTATGGCGAGGAGGTGAGCGATCCGGCCGAGGTGCCGGCCGCGCTGGCGCGCTGCGTCAAGGAAGTGCGCGGCAGCCGGGCCGCGCTCCTGCACGCGCGAGTGACACGGCTCTAGCGTTCAAAACCCACGCCGAGCGCGTAACGCGACACCCGCGTAACACGATACCGCATCATGGGCTGGCGTGATTGATGAACTTTTCCGGCGGCGCCTCGCCCCATTGCGACACCAGCGCTTCCTCGGCGGGCACGAGATTCGAGCCGTTGGCGATGTTGAGGCGATCGCTATCGGCCCAGTGCTCGTGAACGCGTCCCCAAGGGTCCGCCCAATAATCGTAGACCTGACTGCCGAGCACGTGCCGGCCGATGCCCCACATATGCTCGTATTTGCCGAATTGTTCGAGATAGTCGTGCCCCATGCAGACATCGTCGATGTCCGACACTTCGAAAGAAAGATGGTTGAGCCCGGTTTTCTGGTGCGCCAG
>DATAYT010000214.1:0-7272 GCA_036272395.1 Xanthobacteraceae bacterium | reverse complement strand
GCAGGTGCTCGATATCGGCGAAGCCTTGAGCGACCTGACCATGCTGTTGCGGCGGCTGATCGGCGAAAAAGTTGCGCTCGATGTCGTGCATGGCCGCGATTTGTGGCCGGTAAAGGTCGATATTTCGCAATTCGAACAGGTAGTCGTGAACTTGGCGGTAAATGCGCGCGACGCCATGCCAAATGGCGGCCGGTTGACGGTTCGCACCAGCAATGTAAGCGCGCAAGAATCCGTACGCTTCAATGCCAAGGGCATGCCGGCGGCGGATTACGTGCTGGTAGAGGTCGCCGACACGGGGGTCGGCATCCCGCCCCATATCATCGGCAAAATTTTCGAGCCGTTTTTCTCGACCAAGGAGGTCGGCAAAGGCACCGGGCTCGGGCTTTCCACGGTCTACGGAATCATCAAGCAGACCGGCGGATTCGTTTATGTCGATTCGGTTGAACATAAAGGCACGGTGTTTCGCATTTTCCTACCGCGGCATGTGCCGAGCGCGCAGGATATCGCGGCGGAGCGCGGCGATGCGGGTGCGGCGCCGAGCTTGGCGGGCGCACCGGCGGTGGCCGACCGCAAATTGCCGGACAGCGTCGATCTCACCGGACAAGGCACGATCCTGTTGGTCGAGGATGAGGAGGGCTTGCGCCAGCTTAATGCACGGGGACTTGCCTCACGCGGCTACACAGTTCTCGAAGCCGGCAACGGCATCGAGGCTATCGAAATGGTCGAGAAATCGGAAGGCGAAGTGGATCTGGTCGTATCCGACGTGGTCATGCCGGAAATGGACGGACCGACGCTGCTGCGGGAACTGCGCCGTCGCAATCCGAGCCTGAAGATCATTTTCGTTTCCGGCTATGCCGAAGACGCGTTCCAAAAGCATCTGCCGGCCAACGGCGAACAATTCACGTTTTTGGCAAAGCCCTTTACGCTCAAGCAGCTGGTCAATGCTGTAAAAGAAACGCTCGCGGCCTGATCGGCACTGTTCCAACTTGACGCACCCCTGCGGCATCCGCGCGTGCGACGCTTTGCGACAGATAAGGCTGAGCGCCCACGGCGTAGATAAACGCCTCGATAACACACCGAGCCGCGCGCCAATCACCGCGATGGTGCGCTCGGTGCAGGCGAAAGGGCGTCGCCGTGTACGCATCTGCCGCAACCCGGATCGGGATCGTGTCGCGCGTGCGATGGCTGCGCCCGGCGGCGGCGCTTTTCTTTCTCACATTCGGACTACTACTGTGGACCGAAGAGGCGGATGCGCAGCTAGCCCGCGGCGCGCGTTTTGCCGAAGGCGCCCGCGCGATCGGATTGCACCAGCCGGCGCTCGCGGCAGATCAAGAGGGAATTTCTCCCTGCGCCGCGCAACCCGCATATCCCGCCGGTTCGTTGGGCGATTTGTTCAGCCGTCCCGGTATGATCGGCGGCTTCGCGGCTGGTTTCCTGGGCGCCGGCTTTTTTGGGCTGCTGTTCGGCCATGGTGTGCTCGGGGAGCTAAGCGGCGCGCCGTCGATTCTCGGTTTGATTTTTCAGTTTGCGCTATTGTTCGCACTCGGCTGGCTGATCCAGGCGTGGTGGCGTGCCGACACGGCGGCAACAGTCGCCTCACCGCGGCAATTGGCCGATGCCTATGAACGCGCTCGCAACGAGACATTGCCGGATTTGGCCGCGGATGCACACGCCGGGCCCAAAGTGGACGGCAAAGATTATGCTGACGAGGCGCATCTGTCGCTGTAGCGCGCTGGAATGGCCGGGGCCGTAGCTTCTTCCTCCCGCAGCATCTCGCGGAAATTTCCACTATCCTATGGCGCGTATGGTTTGGCCGGCGGCAGCCAAGCGCACCGGTCCTATCGCAAAGGAGGCATGACCATGGACATTTACAGCTGCGGTTCGCGACCGACGCGTCGCGCGCCGGCGGAAAGCTTCACCGGCACGGTGTGGCAGGAGCCGATCATCGAGGCGCCGGCGCCAGCGCGCGTGCGCGCTGGCTTGGTGCGCTTCGAACCGGGTGCGCGCACCGCTTGGCACACGCATCCGCTCGGCCAGACGCTATTCGTCATCTCCGGCGCGGGCCGGGTGCAAAGTTGGGGCGGGAAAGTGCGCGAAATCAAAGCCGGCG
Source organism: Xanthobacteraceae bacterium (assembly GCA_036272395.1). Lineage (GTDB taxonomy): Bacteria > Pseudomonadota > Alphaproteobacteria > Rhizobiales > Xanthobacteraceae > BOG-931. Next base: position 5,162 of record DATAYT010000214.1, on the reverse strand, counting down.
ACGTCGTCTGGATTCCGCCGAACGAAAAGCACTGGCACGGCGCCGCGCCGACGACGAGCATGGTTCATGTCGCCACCCAAGAGGCGCTCGATGGCAAACACGTCACCTGGATGGAGCACGTCAGCGACGAGCAATATAAAGTGCCGGTCGGCGGCTAGCGAATGATTCCGAAAAGTGGGAACCGGTTTTTGGAAAAGATCATGCGCCAGCAAAAACTTTATCATGCGTTTTCAGCTCTATTACTGGCCGACGATTCAGGGCCGCGGTGAATTCATTCGGCTCGCGCTGGAAGAAGCAGGGGCCGATTACGTCGATGAGGCGCGCCGTGGCAAAACCGGCATGGCCGCGATGATGAAGCTCATGACGGATGGCCGGCGGGCGCGTCCGCCCTATGCGCCGCCCTTTCTCAAGGCGGGCAAGGTCATCGTCGCGCAGACCGCGAATGTGCTGTTATTTCTCGGTCCGCGCCTGAGGCTTGCCCCGCGCGATGAAGCCGGGCGCCTGTGGGCGCATCAATTGCAGCTCACCATCTCGGACCTCGTCGTCGAAATCCACGACACCCATCATCCGGTCTCGGGCTGGCTCTATTTCGAGGAGCAACGCCCGGCGGCGCGCCGGCGAACCAAGGATTTCTGGCGCTACCGTGTGCCGAAATATCTCGGCTATTTCGAGCGCGTGCTGAAAAACAATGGCGGCAGATTCATCATCGGTGGCCGCCTCACTTACGTCGATCTGTCGCTGTTTCAGATCGTTGAGGGCCTGCGCTACGCTTTCCCCAAGCGCATGAGGCGCTTCGAGCGAAAGATTCCGGGTCTTGTCGCGCTGCATGACCGGATCGCGCGACGGCCGCGGATAGCTGCTTATCTGGGATCGCCGCGTCGCATCCCGTTCAGTCAGTGGGGCATCTATCGCTATTTCGAAGAGCTCGATGCGTGATGCTCGTTGGGGCTGGCACCGCCCGTTGTAAATTTCTCTATGGTCGGGTTAAGGAAGATCGGGACAACGCTGGGGAGGACCATGTCGTTCTTTGGAGAGGTCGATCATTATCTGCAGAATTTCAATCTGACGCACGGCATCAACATATTGCGCCTGATTTGCGGACTGTTTTTCATCCCGCATATTTACGCGAAATTTTTCGTCCCCGAGGCGCTCGGTTTCTTCGTTGCCGCAAAGTTCAGGCCGCCGGCAGGCTGGATGTACACCGCCTGTGTCATTGAGACGTTTCTCGCCATCGGGCTGATTTTTGCGATCCTTCCGGTCGTGGCCGGCGCACTGGGATTCGTGCATCTGCTCGTGGCCGGCGGCGCGGTGTGGAAAGTGACCAAGGGTAAGTGGCTTTGGAATATCGGCGGTTATGAATATTGCCTGTTCTGGGCGATCTGCTGCCTAGTGGTGGCAATGTACTATGCCGGGTGGGGGTGACCGCAAAGTCGTCAACCCTCACAGCGCCAGTTCGAAGGAGTTGCGCTTATGATCAATGCAGCCGTCGTCGGTTTAGGCTGGTGGGGCAAGACGCTCGTCGAGTCGGCCGCAAACAGCGATACGATCCGCTTTGTTGCCGGCGCCACCCGCACCGTCACGCCGGAAGTTGAGGCGTTTGCCAAGAAGCATGGCTTGCGGCTGCTGGCGAACTGTGACGCGGTGCTTGCCGATCGTGAAATCGATGCCGTGGTCCTCGCGACGCCGCATTCGATGCACGGCGCGCAGGTAATCGCAGCAGCCGCGGCGAAGAAACATGTTTTCTGCGAAAAGCCGTTCACATTGACCAAGCGCGAGGCGGAAGACGCGGTGGCGGCGGTGCGCAAAGCCGGCGTGACGCTGGCGCTTGGTTACAATCGCCGCCTGCACCCGGAGATGATCAAGTTGCGCGACATGATACGCGCCGGCGAGCTCGGCACGATCCTGCATGTCGAAGCGACGATGACGTTTCCGAATGTGCTGTTCATCAATCCGAGTCATTGGCGCGCCGACAAATCGGAAACGCCCTGCGGTGGGCTCATGCCGATGGGAGTGCACGCTGTCGACGGCATGATCGATCTGTGCGGTCCGATCGACCACGTCTTTGCGCAGAGTTTTCGCCGCGCCGCGACCATCGATGCCGACGATACGACCTCGATCCTGTTCCGCATGAAAGAAGGCATGTCCGGCTATCTCGGCACCATGACGACGACCGGTCCGGGCTTCAGCTTTCAGGTGTTTGGCTCGAAAGGCTGGTTGCGGCTCGAAGGCGTCACCCATGTTGCCGGCGCCTCCTCGGACGAGCGGCGTACGCGGCTGTTCGGTGCCTGTAAATTCCAGCCGGTGAAGGGTGAGGCAAAAACCTGGCAAGCAGCGACGATGGACATTTCGCGCGCGGCGCTCGAAGCCTTTGCCAAAGCGGCGGCGGGCGGGCCGGCATATCCTGTTCCCTATGATCAAATGATCCACGGCGTTGCGGTGACCGAAGCCATCGTGCGCGCCGCTGGGTCCGGCAAGGTCGAAAAGGTCAACTAAAGGAAAATGACGCCATGGATCTCGGCAACGGCCTCGGCCATTTGACCTATTCGACCCTGGTGCATCCCGGCGACAATTGGGAGCAGATGTGGGCGAGCCTGAACACCTATCTGCCCAAAGTGAAGGAGCGTTTTGCCGGCAACAAGCCGTTCGGCGTGTCGCTGCGGCTGTCGGCGGATTCTGCGCAGACGCTGGTCAGCAGCAAAGCGGAGCGGGATCGGCTGAAGAGATTTTTCACCGACCACGACATGTATCTCTACACCGTGAACGCGTTTCCGTATGGCGCATTCAAGGGCACGGTGGTGAAGGAGCAGGTTTACGAACCGGATTGGCGGTCCGAGGAGCGCACCCGCTACACCATGAATGTCGCAAGCGTGCTGGCCGATGTCTGCCCCGCCGGCATCGCGCCGTCGATACAGAGTGCACCGCTCGGTTTCAAGCCGCGCGTCACCGGCGGCGAGGTCGTGACGAGCTATACCGATCACGTCTTGCGCGTCGTCGCGCACCTGATCGCGCTGGAAGCGCAGACCGGACGCACCGTAACGCTCGCGCTCGAGCCAGAGCCCTATTGCTTTCTTGAAACCACGGACGAGACGGTTGCCTATTTCACCGACCATTTGTACTCCGGCGCTGCCGCGGAGTCGCTAGCGCGGCTTGCTCACATTCCGGTCGCGGAGGCCCATGGCGCGTTGCGCCGGCATTTGGGCGTCGTATTCGATATTTGCCATCAGGCCGTCGAATACGAGAACATTGCCGAGAATCTCCAGAAGCTGGTCGACGCCGGTATACCGATCTTCAAGCTGCAGGAAGCCGCCGCCCTGCACATGCCGCAGGTGACGCAAGCGATCGTCGAAACACTCAAGCGCTACGCTAAGACAATTTATCTGACGCAGACCGTTGAGAAAAAGAACGGCATGCTCACCCGCTTTCTCAATCTTGAAGATGCGTTTGCCGCTTGGGAGAAGGATCCCGGGCCGCGCGAATGGCGCACGCACTTTCACGTGCCGGTATTCCTCGACGATCTTGGCCCGTTCCGTACGACGCGCTTTGCGATCGAGGAGGCGCTGCGCTTTCACAAGAAAAAACCGCTGTCGCGTCAGCTCGAAATCGAGACTTACACCTGGGACGTCTTGCCGGAAAATCTGAAGACCGGCGATATCGTCGACTATGTCTGCCGCGAGCTCGAATGGGTGCGCGGCCAGTTGAGCTAAGCCTAGCGCTTTCCCAGGGTGTAGCGCAGCGTAAAACGGTGTGCTGCAGACCCGGGATCGTCGCAAAGCGCGGTGAGCTTGTTAAGGTCCCGGATCGGCGATGCAACACTACATGCTGCATCGCATCCGGGACACGAGTAGGTGGAGACTCAAAATGAAAGCCGGATTTATCGGTCTTGGCCGCATGGGCCAGGCCATGGCGCGCCGCTTGCTCGATGGCGGGCATGATCTCGGCGTCTATAACCGCACCGCGGAGAAACTAAAGCTGCTGCTCGGGCTCGGCGCCAAGCCGCTCGACTCGATCAAGACAGCGGCCACTTACGGCGAAGCGGTCTTCACCATGCTGGCCGACGATGCCGCCGTCATCGAAGTCGCGAGCAAGCCAGCGGGTCTTGTCGAAACCCTGCCACGCGGCGGCATCCACATTTGCGCCGGCACGCACAGCGTCGCCTGTATTGCCGATCTCAAAGAGCGGCACGGCAAAGCCGGACAGATTTTGCTGGCGACGCCGATGCTCGGCCGCCCCGAAGTGGTGTCATCCGGACAGGCCGGCATGGTGTTGGCCGGAACGAAGCCCGGCCTCGATCGCTGCCGGCCGTTGTTCGAGGCGATCGCGCGGCGGACGTTCGATGGCGGTGCCGATCCGGTTGCCGCCGCGGCGATCAAGATCGCCAACAATTTCGTGCTCGGTTGCGCCATCGAGGCGATGGGCGAGGGGTTTGCACTCGTGCGCAAATACGATGTGGCGCCGGAGGTCTTTCTCGATGTCATGACCGATGGCCTGTTCGCGTGCTCCGCCTACAAAGTCTATGGCAAGATCATCGCCGAACAGCGCTACCAGCCGGCCGGGCAGCGCGCCGTACTGGGGCTCAAAGACGCCAATCTCGCGCTCGCGGCTGGCGGAGCCGTCGGCGTGCCGCTGCCGAGCGGCAACGTGTGGCGCGATCGCCTGGTGGGCGCACTTGCGCACGGCGAGGGCGAGCACGACTGGGCGGTGATGGCGAAGGATCAGGCGCGGGCGAGCGGTTTGGAGTAAAGCGAAACGGTCGCGGCAATTCCCTGCGAACAGGGAAAAATACAGGGAAATCGCTCCAATAGCGTCTCGCACGCACTGTCAGGTGCGCAATGAAGCCAGGAGATTTAATGGTTTGCGCGAGAAATTCCCTGCTAGGCGCGAACAGGGAATTTTCTGGCTGAAACAGGTAGCAAACAGGGAAGCGAATTGGGCCGAGCAGGGAATTAATGCAAAGGGGTGACGCGGCGATTTGAAATGATTAGAAAATTTGGCTTCGTTTTACAAAAACGGCAACCAGCGATAGTACGACTGCTGGAGCTCGCGCAGTCGGGGTATTGGGACGCTTAATTATTCCTCTGACGTTTCTTTTTCAGTCGCACCCCCGGCCCGCCGCCGTTCTCGTTGATGAATTCCACTCCAGCACGCTTAAGCGCGCCCACGAT
>DATAYT010000213.1:0-11156 GCA_036272395.1 Xanthobacteraceae bacterium | reverse complement strand
AGCATCGCGCTCGCCGCGTCGTAATCGGCGAAATGATGCGCAAAGGCGAAGCCCAGTCCGAACGCTGCAGCGAGCTCGGCGCTGTAGCCGCTCGAGCCGAGCAGCCATAACGGCGGTAGTGGCACGTCGCTCGGCACCGCGCGTACATTGCGGAACGGGTGACCGTCTGGGAAGCCGCCGTGCTCAAGCAACAGCAATTCCTGAAAGCGTTCGAGAAATTCGTCTCCCCCGCGCGGATCCTGCCGGGCGCGCAGTGCGTAAGAGGTGACCGGATCGGTCCCGGGCGCGCGGCCAAGTCCGAGATCGATACGGCCGGGAAATAACGCCTCCAGCACCTTGAAGCGCTCGGCCACCATCAGCGGCGCGTGATTGGGCAGCATCACGCCACCTGAGCCGACGCGAATGCGCGAGGTCACCGCCGCAACCTGTCCGATCATGATATCAGGCGACGAGCTCGCGATATTTGCCAGATTGTGGTGTTCGGCGAGCCAATAGCGCTTGTAGCCGAGACTGTCGGCAAGGCGCGCCAGATCGAGCGAATTGTGCAAGGCCGCGGACCCGGGCGTGGCCGTGGTCACCGGCGACAGATCGAGGACGGAAAGCGGAATCACCGGGCGTCTTTGCGTATGGTTGCGCGCACCGCGGCTATCAGCGCGCTAAAGCGAAATGATTTTAGATGGATTCGGTGGCATGAGCATGATCTTGTCCGAAAGGGGCGTCCACCTTGCGGGATCATGCTAGCGCCGCCGGCGTCAATCCCGGCATGCCCATTATTGGGTGCCGCTTAAGCCCGCGGTTGCGGCTGACGCATTGGACTGCGCGGCCGCTGGCGGCGTCGGCTTCTTCGCCGCGCGATGGCGCTTGATCAGGACCCTATTGACCGGTTGCGAGGCCTGAGCCGCGCCATCAGCCCATGTATAGGTCGGTTGTGCATAGGTCGGTTGCGAATAGCTCGGCTGCGCATATTGGTAGGTCGGCTGCGCCGCGACCTTGGTCACTGCTCGGCGCGCGCGAACCGTCTTGCCGGCGCGACGCGCTGGTGCCGCGCGTGCTGTTCTCGCCGCCGGCTTTGCCGCTTTGCTCGCCTCCGACTTTGTCGGTTTCGCCGCGGGCTGTTGATCTTCCGCAGCGGGATTGACGGCCGCCGTTTGCTCGGTAGCGGGCGCCGTCGCCGCCGCAGCAGCTGGTTGTTGATCCGATAGCGCTGCAGCGGTCTCTTGCTGACCTGGCGCTTCCGGAGTCACGCTGGATTGCTCTGCAGGAACCGCAAAGGCAAGGTTCGCCGTGTTGCTCTGATGCGCTGCCGCGGCGCCAGCGGACTCTTGTTGAACGCTGGAATCTCTTGCGATCGCAGAATCGGCTTCAGACTGTTCCGGCGTGGGACCTGGCGTGGGACCTGGAGTGGCAATGATCACCGGAGCGGAAATGGGCTTGGCGGCGCCATTGACGGGTAATCGCGCTTCCAATGGCGTCCGCGCGTGCGAACCAAGCGCGCGGTTGTCGAAGGCAAGCTGCAACGGCGGGCTTGCTTCCGCCAACCGCGCCAGCGGCTCGTGATTGACACGGAAAGTCGCGAACAAGCCCAAACCGCAGCCGATTCCGGCAATCGCAGACAGAATCGCTACGATCATCAGGCGAACGTTGGGAAACATTCGACCTCGCTGAATGCCCGCGCGATCCGCGAAGAATTACGCCTGACCAGGCTTCACGATTATCACCGGGCGCCGCTGAACGGTGAAACCGACCGATGCAACCTTAACTGAGTCGGGCGAAAACCAATGCTAAAAATGACAAAGCTAATGTGGGCGAGCGCGCCACATTCAAATTCCACGACCGAACTCTGGTGCTAACGGAGCCGTCCGCGGCTAGCGGGCGACTGGTGGGCGTAGCGCGGCGGTGTCGGGATTACTTCCCGGCAGGACGACCACGTGTGTGCCGATGTTCACGCGGTTGTAGAGATCTTCGATGTCGTCGTTGGCGAGCCGGATGCAGCCCGACGATACGAAACTGCCGATCGTCGACGGCTGGTTGGTGCCGTGGATGCGATAAACCGTATTGCCGAGGTAGAGAGCGCGCGCGCCGAGCGGATTGGTTTCGCCCCCCGCCATGAAACGCGGCAGATAAGGTTGCCGCTCGATCATTTCCTTCGGCGGGAACCAATCCGGCCATTCCTTCATGCGGCTGATGCGTTCGGTGCCGGACCAGGTGAAGCCTTCGCGTCCCACGCCAACGCCGTAACGAATCGCTCTGCCATTGCCGAGCACGAGGTAGAGGTAAGTGTTCGGCGTATCGATGATGATCGTGCCGGCCGGCTCAGTGGTGCTGAACTCGACGATCTGACGCCGGAAGCGCTGCGGCAGCTCTTTGGGCGGGCCCTGCTCGGGCTGATCCTCCGGCGGCAGGGAGGCAATGACATTTGAGCCGGCGCGCGGGGGCGCGGCACTGCTGCCGCCCGGCGGATAACCGAGCGGGGGCGCGGGAGCGGCGCCGCGGACCGAACCGGTCACATCGGCGTAACCCGAGGTCGCGGCAACGTCGCCAGGAGGCCGATCAATCGGACCGCCAGTCACGACCGGTAAGGGTTGCGGCGGGAAAAACGGGCGGCCGACTGGCGGCGCCACGTAAACCTCTTCGCCCGGGGCCGGCTGGACATAGCGCGGATCGATCGGGACGCCACGCGCATCGCGGTAAACCGGCGGCCCGTCCCGATAAACCGGAACTGGCGCCGGCGGGTAGTCCGGGGGCGGAGAATATTGCGCTGCGGCACCATGGGCCGAGGCGGCTAGCGCCAGGGCGACAATCGCAAAGCTAAAGCCTGACCGCAAAGAGATCCCCCGCTCGATCACTGACGTCCCCAACGACCACCCTGTCTTGCCCCTAACATTAGGCAGGAACAAGGCAAAATCCCCGGTTCCGCCGCCACTTTTTGGCTCTGAAACGCCGCGTCAAAGGCATGGTGAATGCCCCGTTACCATGTGAAGTATACTCTCCTGATGGTATAGAATTTCTCATCATCAAGATCGTCACGGCGGAGGCGTGACGCGGACAGGTTTGTGGGCCCTCCTCCTGGTCTTGACCGCTTCGATCCCGCTGCGCGCGCAAAATTCCGAAGCGCTCAGACATCAAGGCAAAGATCTGGGAGGCACAACTGGTGCAGCGCAATTTTTCCGGCGGCCTGCGCCATTGCAATGAGCTGAACGGCACGAATTTCTATTTTGAGCAGCGCGATCGCGTGCTCAATTTGCAAGATTACCGCCGCTCGCTCGATAATCTCGCGGCGCAGGGTGGATACAATCCGGATACCAGGCACCCTTGGACTAAACAGGATGCAGACGCCCGTTGGGCGCAGGTGCAGAAAGACGCGGTCACCCATCAGGCCAATTGCGCCGCGGTCGCGAGTCTGCCTTTCCTGGAAAAGAAGCTGAAGGAAATGGAGCAGCAGTCAGGCACAGCTGCTTCCAAGTAAGGCGCACGTTTTTCCGGTCCACCTCTGCGCAGACGACATGCCCGGGCGGCCCGCGGCGTGTTAGAACATGCCGCCATTTGATCTGAAATCATCCGACAGGGGCAGCAGAATGGATTGGACAGAGCGGCGGGAGCGCTTGCGCTCGCTTATCGCGGGACCGCGTTGCATCTATCCGGGATCGGTCTACGACGCCATCTCGGCGCGCATCGCCGAAGATCTCGGCTTCGAAGCCGGCATGTTCGCCGGCTCGATTGCCTCATTCGCGGTGCTCGGCGCACCCGACGTGGTGGTCCTGACGCTGACCGAATTCGCGCAGCAGGCCTATCGCATCAATCGCGCCGGCAAATTGCCGCTGCTGGTCGACGCCGACCACGGCTATGGCAACGCGCTGAGCGTCAAACGCACCGTCGAGGAACTTGAAACTGCCGGCATCGCCGCTATGACGATCGAGGACACCGCGCTGCCGACCTGCTATGGCGCGAGCGGTCCGAGCTTGATCCCGATCGCGGAGGGCGTCGGCAAGATGAAAGCGGCGCTGGCCGGCCGGCAGGACAAGCGGCTTGTCATCGTCGGTCGCACCAGCGCTATGGCGATCACCGGCGTCGAGGACACCGTCGCGCGACTGAAAGCCTATGAGCAGGCCGGCGTCGACATGTTGTTCATGGCAGGAGTCAAGACCCGGGCGCAGCTCGACGCGGTGGCCAGCGCCGTCAAGCTGCCGCTGTTTCTCGGCAGCCCGGGTGCGGAGCTTTACGATCTCGATTATCTCAGCGCGCGCAAAGTTCGTGTTTGCCTGCAAGGTCACTTGCCCTTCATGGCCGCCGTGAACGCAGTCCACGAAACGCTCAAAGCGCTGCGCGCCGGCACGCCGCTGGCCAATATAAAATCCGTCGCATCGCCCGATCTGATGAAACAAGTGACACGTCAGGCCGACTACGTACGGTGGTCAAAGGAGTTTCTGAGTGCGGGTCTGGGCGGCGGGTGAGCGCGGTCAGACTGCGGCCGGGCTTGATCGCGGCGCAGAACGTCAACACATAGCGTGAGCCGGCATCTTGCCGAATGCCTTGCCTAGGCTGCAAAATCGCAATCGGGTCCTGCCGCTGCGAGCGGGAATGAAGAATGCCGTCCGTCAGCAATTGGAAAGTACCATCCGCGGTGCAACCAAAGCCCGAAGACTACGGCTATGACCTCGACCACGCCTTATCATGCGTGGTCGGACTGCATGCCACAGTACCCTCGGATGCATTCACGGCCGAGACCCTCGGCACCGAGCGTGCCGGCAACGGCGTGTTCATTCGCGGCAACGGGCTGGTCCTGACCATCGGCTATTTGATCACCGAAGCCGACACGATCTGGATCGCGCTGAACGACGGACGCGCTGTGCCTGGCCACGTGCTTGGCTATGACCAGGAAAGCGGCTTCGGGCTGGTGCAGGCGCTGGCCAAGCTCGATGTGCCGTCGCTGGGGATCGGCGACTCGGCCGCGGCATCGATTGGCGAGCGTGTCGTTGTCGGCGGCTTCGGCGGACGGCAGCGCTCCGTCGCGGCGCGCATCGTCGCCAAACAGGAGTTCGCCGGCTACTGGGAATATGTGCTCGAAGAAGCGATCTTCACCGCGCCGGCGCATCCGAATTGGGGCGGCACCGCCTTGATCGGACCGGCCGGCGATCTCCTCGGCATCGGCTCACTGCAGCTGCAGCACGCCGCCGAGCGTGGTCAGACCCAGAACATCAACATGACAGTGCCGATCGATTTGTTGAAGCCGATTGTTGACGATCTCATGAAATTCGGCCGCCGCGACGCGCCCCCGCGGCCGTGGCTCGGCCTCTATGCGACCGAAGTCGAGAATCGCCTGGTCATTGTCGGTCTCGCCGATCGCGGACCGGCGAAGAAGGCCGACCTGCGCACCGGCGACATCGTGATCTCGGTCGCCGGCAAGGACGTGCGCGACCTCGCCGGTTTCTTCCGCCGCATCTGGGCGCAAGGCCAGGCCGGCGTGGAAATCCCGCTGACGATCTATCGTGACGGCGAGACCATGCAGCTGCGCATCCAATCGGGGGAGCGCAGCCGGTTTCTCAAAGGTCCGAGCCTGCATTGATTTCTGCAAACAAGGCCCGCAACCCCTCGCGGTAGGTCGGATAACGCAGCGTAACGCCAAGTTCGCGCTTGAGCTTGACATTGCGCACGCGCCTGCACTCCTGCCAGAAGCTTAAGCCCATTTCCGACATTGACGGCGCGGCCCGCGCGAACGGAATTTCCGGCGGCGGCGCGCGACCCATCAGCTCGGCGGCGAACACGATCGGATCGGCGGGCGGCGATGGCTCACCGTCCGCGACGTTGCACACGCCGCTGGCGCGGCGCGCGAAAGCGGCCTCGATCGCCTGCGCGATATCGCCGACGTGAATACGATTGAAAACCTGTCCCGACTTGATGATGCGGTGCGCTTTGGCGCGCGCGAGCGCAACGAGCGCATTCTGTCCGGGACCGTAAATGCCGGCAAGACGCAATACCGCGACGGGGACTCCGTGGCGCGCGCCGAATTGCTGCCAGGCTTGCTCGGCGGCTACACGCCAGCGGCTACGCTCCGATCTTGGCGCCGGCGGCGTTTGCTCGTCGACCCAGCCGCCGCCGTGGTCGCCATAAACCCCCACCGTCGAGAGATAGACAACCGAGCGCAGATTACGTGTCGCGGCGAGCGCACGACCGCATGCGGCTAGCACCGGATCGCCACTTCGGTCTGGCGGGATCGAGATGAGCGCATAGTCCGCCGCGGCGATCGCGCTATCAAGCTCCCGCGTCGCCTGCGTACCGTCAAACACCAGCGCGCGCACGGTTCCGGCCTGATAAGCATTCAAAATCCCAGCACGCTCGGCGTGGCGCACGGTGCCGATGACGCGTTCGAACTTGCCGCCGAATTCCGCAATGAAGTGTTCGGCGCAATAGCCGAAGCCAAAACAGAGGAGTGTGGCCATTAGCGCCGAGCCTCGCCAAGAGTCTCGCCAAGCGCCGCGGCCCATTCGGCGCGCAGTTCCGGATCGGCCTCCTTGTCGCAACGCGTCTTCGCGCATTGTCTGAGCCGGTCGCGATCGAGCCGGCCGAGCGCCCACACCGCGGCGCCGCGAATGAGCGGCGATTGATCATCGAGCAACCGCTCGGCTTGCGCGGCGAGATCGGCGTCGCCGGAATTGCCGATCGCGATCAGCACATTGCGGACAAAACGCGCGCGCCCGATCCGTTTGACCGCGCTCTTGGCGAACAAGGCACGAAATCCGCCGTCATCAAGCCGGGCGAGATCGGCAAGCGGCGGCCCGCGCAGCGCCTCACGCGCGGCGAGTTTTGCTTCGCGGCCGGCCACGGCGAACTTGTTCCAGGGACAGACCGCCAGACAATCGTCACAGCCGTAAATGCGATTGCCCATCAGCGGACGAAGTTCGCGCGGGATTTGACCCTTGTGCTCGACGGTCAGGTAAGAGATGCACCGCCGCGCATCGAGCCGGTACGGCGCGGGGAATGCCGCGGTCGGACAAATATCGAGGCAGGCGCGGCATTGGCCGCAATGATCGCTCTCCGGCGCGTCGGGCGGCAGATCGAGCGTGGTAAAGAGCGCGCCGAGAAACAGCCACGAGCCGAATTGCCGCGACACCAAATTGGTGTGCTTACCTTGCCAGCCCAGCCCGGCAGCGGCAGCCAGCGGTTTTTCCATCACCGGCGCGGTATCGACGAAAACTTTGACGTCGCCGCCGGCGCGATCGATCAGCCAGCGCCCGATCTGCTTGAGCCGCGATTTGATCAGGTCGTGATAGTCGTCGCCGCGCGAATAAACGGAAATGGCGCCGCGATTGCGTTCCTGAAGCACGGTAAGCGGATCGCAATCCGGCCCGTAATTGACGCCGAGCATCAGAATCGAACGCACCTCGGACCACAGCGCGCGAGGGTCGCCGCGCCGCTCGGCGTTCGCCGCCATCCACGCCATGTCGCCGTGGGCGCCGGCGGCGAGAAACTCCCGCAAGCGCGACGCCGCCAGCGGGATGGCGTCGGGCCGAACGACACCAGCGACGTCAAAGCCCAACGCCCGCGCGGCGCCGGTCAGTTCCGCCTTAAGGGCGGCGAGATCTAAAAATCGAGATCGGCGTAAGTCTTGGACGGCGCCAGGCCGGGCAGCGCCTCGGCCAGCAGTCCGCGGAACGACGGCCGCGATTTGATCCTCGCGTACCAGCTTTTGGCGGTCTCGTCCTCGTCCCACGGCACATCGCCCAAATAGTCGGCGACGGACAAGTGCGCCGCCGCGCTCAAATCGGCATAGGTCAGATTGTCGCCGGCGAGCCAGTCGCGTTTACGCACGAGCCAGCCGATATAAGCTAGATGGTACTTGATGTTGCTCTTCGCAGCACGCAGGGTTTCGGTATCCGGTGGTCCGCCGCCGCGTCCGGCTGCCATGTAGCGCTTGTAAACCCGCTCCATGACCAAGGGGCCACTCGCCTCCTCGAAGAATTTGTCGTTAAACCAGCTCATCAGGCGCCGCACCTCAACACGCGCGCCGTGTTCAGCGGGCAAAAGGCGGCGCTCCGCCGCCGTGGCGCCGCGGGTCTCATCCAGATATTCGGCAATCACACCCGCGCCGGGAACTGCGGGTGTACTCTCTTCCACCAGAACGGGCGTGGTTCCCGCGGGATTGAGCATCAAGAACTCGGCCCGCCGCTCCCACACCCGCTCTTCGACAAGTTCCGGCGCCAAACCGTATTCCTCGAGCACTAGGCGCACGAACCGGGAATGTGGACAAATCGGATGGTGGAACAGCGTCAACATTGGACAGCGAGCCTTGCCGAAAAATCGGCCTTACCGCATGATCTTCCAAGAATCGCGCTCACGAAAAAACCCTAGAGGCCGGTTTTGCTTTCGTCAAAACCGGCCTCTAAAGCACGCTCGCAAATGTAGACAGCGCGTTTTCGAACCCATTTGCCACGCGGTCCGAGAAACTAGCGCGGCAAACCGGCATATCCCCTCCGTCGTGGAGCTTACATGACATTGGACCTTATCAAGGCGGTCTTCCTCGGCATCGTCGAAGGCCTGACTGAATTCATTCCGGTATCGTCGACCGGCCATCTTCTGCTGGTCGGCCACTTCTTTGGCTTCGACGACGAATCCTTCGGCAAGAGCTTCGACGTGCTGATCCAGCTCGGCGCTATCTTGGCGTTGTTATCGATCTACTTCTCACGGCTGTGGCGCCTTTTTATCGGCATGTTCACCAATCGCGACGATCAGCGTTTCGTTATCGGAGTGCTAATCGCCTTCCTTCCGGCCATGGTGATCGGGGCCTTGGCTTACGGGGCCATCAAGAGCGTGCTGTTCAATGTCTGGATCGTTTGCACAATGCTTGTGGCCGGCGGCCTCGTGCTGTTGTGGGTCGATCGCCTCAAGCTCAAGCCGCGCTATCACGACGCGACCAAATTCACGCTGCCGATGTATTTGGGGATTGGCGCGATACAGTGCCTCTCCATGGTGCCGGGCGTGTCGCGCGCCGGGGCTACGATTGTCGGCGCCATGTTGTTTGGCGCTGACAAGAGGGCCGCCACCGAATTCTCGTTCTGGCTAGCGATGCCGACAATGGTCGGCGCATTCGCTTTCGAGGCCTTTAAGAATCGCGGTGAGTTCACCAGCGGCAATACGCTGATCATTGCCGTCGGCTTTGCCGTCTCGTTCATCTGCGGCTGGTTCGTGGTCAAGACGCTGCTCGGTTACGTTGCCCGCCATGGTTTTGCGCTGTTCGCCTGGTGGCGGATCGCGGTCGGCGCCCTCGGTCTACTTGCCCTGTTCATTGGCCTGTGAAGCACATCCGGCGGCGGCTAAGATCACACTCGCACGGGGTAGGGGTCTGGACAGCCTCGAAAGGATCACTCCATGGCCAAGAAGCAATCGGCGGAGAGCGTCTACCGCATTGTCGACGTGGTCGGCGTCAGCGAGAAATCCTGGGAAGATGCAGGCCGGCGCGCCATCGAAACGGCCGCGACCTCGCTACGCGACCTGCGCGTCGCCGAAGTCACGCAGATGGACATGAAAGTCGAAGACGGCAAAGTGACCGCCTTTCGCACGCGGGTGGCGCTGTCGTTTAAATACGAAGGTTGAAATTCGCGGGATCGCGTGCTGGGTCGAGGCCCGCACCGCACTCGCAAGATATTACCGTCGCTTCCGTCTGCCAGGCGGAAGCGGCGCCGTGTTTGCATGCGTGCAAGTGATTAGGCGACGTGCGGATTGAATTGGCCGGATTTGCGGAACCGCCACAGATAGGTCGGCACGATTGCCTCGATCGATTCCGGCGTGATGCCGATGCCTTCCAGCGTGCGGCCGTCGCGCCTGGCCTCCTCCGACACGATATTGTCGCGCTTGAGCAGTTCGACCTGATCGGGAGTGATCGGCGGCTTGGGCAAGAATTGCAACATCGTCGCCTGCAACTTCATCAGCGCGAACGGCGCCCGGACCAAGAGGCGGCGTCGCTGCGTGGTGAGAAGGACAAACTGCATCAATTCCTTGAACGTGCGCACGCCGGGGCCGCCAAGCTCGTAGACAGAACCCGGCGGCAAATCGCCGTCGACCGCTCGGGCGATCGCCTCGGCGACGTCACCGGCAAATACCGGCTGCATGCGCGTGAGCCCGCCGCCGACCAAAGGCAGCGCCGGCGCGATGCGCGCGAGGGCGGCGAAGCGATTGAAGAAATCATCCTCCGGACCAAAGACGATCGAGGGCCGCACGATCACCGCGGCCTGTTGCGCGCCCAGTACCAGCCGTTCGCCTTCGGCTTTGGCCTGGGCGTAGCGGGAGCTCGATTTTTCGTCGGCGCCGATGGCGGAGACATGAACGAGCGGCGCGGAGACGGCTTGCGCCGCGCGAGCCACCGTTTGCGCGCCGTCTGCCATCACCGCGTCAAAGCGCTGGCGGCCGCGTTCGAACAGAATGCCGACCAGATTGATCACCACATCGGCATCGCGCACCGCCGCCGTGACCGAGTCTGGGTAGCGAAGGTTGGCCTGCACGGCGTGGATCTGGCCGACGCGGCCCATCGGCTGCAAATACCCGGCTAATTCCGGCCGGCGCACCGCGACCCGGACGCGATAGCCGCGCTTGGCGAGCGCGCGCACCACGTGACGGCCGAGAAAACCCGAGCCGCCGAATACCGCGACGAGCGTTTCCAGCCTGTTCCGCAGCGCCATGCGCGGCGAGATACATGATCGGTTCCGCGCTGTATAGGGGATCGCCGCCTCGGCTGACGGCTTCGACAACCCCTTCGATTGACAAGGCGGCGGGCGCTTTCTACCTATCGCCGCGATCGACCATCGCCCCTCGCCGAACTGACGAAAGCAGTGGCGAAAGCCCAGGTGGCGGAATTGGTAGACGCACTAGTTTCAGGTACTAGCGCCGCGAGGCGTGGAGGTTCGAGTCCTCTCCTGGGCACCAACAACCACGGCCTACAAAAGCAGCCGCGTTCGCAATAGGCGGCAGCCGGACCGGTTGCTGCAGTGTCGGCGCGCAGCAAGGCCGCCACCACAGGCGGCCTAGCGACGCATAAGCGCTGTCGGCGCTTCAGCGAAAAAGACAAAAATCAAAATTGCGCGCGCAGAGGTGTCGCGGCCGCATTGTCACTCATCACAGGAATGGCCGAACTGCGCCAAGGCTTCGTCGAGGTAGTCGGCCAAAAG
>DATAYT010000212.1:0-4068 GCA_036272395.1 Xanthobacteraceae bacterium | reverse complement strand
TGATAACCACCGCAAGGGAATTCGCGGCAATCACCGGAAAAAGTGATGTCACGCGGAACGCCGCGAAACAAGCGATTTTCCGGCAGGAATTCAACATTGGGAATTTGCGGGAAAGAGCATAAAATCCAGATAGTAAAATTCGCAATGAGGAGGTCAGGGGTTCAACTCCCCTCGGCTCCACCAAGCCCCGTCACCCCCGGCAAAAAATGACTGGGCCTTGCGTCGGGAGGCGGATTCTCAGCCCGAACCTTGCCATGCTTTGCTCCTAAAAGAGCCTACGATTGATTGGCGTCCTACGGCGACAGAAGCGAGGAATCTCAATGCGGGGCCCGTTCGCCATCACATCGATGGTTTTCCTGTCGGCGTGGTTGTTGACGCCTGCGGTCTCTGCAGCGCCGGCAGACGCGGCGCCCTGCGGCGGCGATTTCGCCAGCTGGCTGCAAGGCGTCAAGCAGGAAGCGGCCGGCAAAGGCATTTCGGAAGCGACGATCCAGTCGGCGCTCAGCGGCGTGAGCTACGATCCGGGCATCATTGCCCGCGATCACGCTCAAGGGGTCTTCCGGCAGAGCTTCGACCAGTTCGCCGGGCGCATGGTGCCGCCGCGAATGGCGCGCGGTCGGCGCATGATGCTGCAATATGCGTCCGTACTCAGCGGCATCGAGCAGCGATACGGCGTGCCCGGATCTGTGCTCGTCGCCATCTGGGGATTGGAAACCGACTTCGGCGCCGACAGCGGCCACTTCCCGACCATCCGCGCGCTGGCTTCGCTCGCCTATGATTGCCGCCGGCCGGACAAATTCCGCGGCGAGCTGATCGCTGCGCTGCAGATCGTCGAGCGCGGCGACATGAGCCCGGCCGACATGCGCGGCGCCTGGGCTGGCGAAATCGGCCAGACGCAGTTTCTGCCGTCGTCGTATCTCAAATACGCGGTCGGCCGCGATCTCATTCACAATCCGACCAACGCGCTCGCCTCGACAGCCAATTATCTCAAAGGCTACGGCTGGCAGCGCGGCCAACCCTGGGGCGAAGGCACCGCCAATTTCCAGGTTCTGCTGCAGTGGAATTCATCGCAGGTCTACACCAAGACGGTCGCTTATTTCGCGCAGCAGCTCGACCGCGAGTAGAGCCTTTCGTCATGGCCGGACTCGTTCCGACCATCCACGTCTTTGTTCGGCACAATATTTAAGACGTGGATGTCCGCGACATAGGCGAGCGAAGCGACGCCGTTCTTCGAACGGCTATGCGCGAGCATGACGCGTTTATTCAATCTCCGCTTTAGCGGCGCTTAATCCGCGGCCGCCATGAGTGACTGTCCAGCGCTCTCTTTCCCGCCGCCGAGCCAGCGCTCCAGGAAAACCTTGAGCCACGCCCGCGCCGAATAATCGTACACCGCGCGGTCGGCGAAATGCGTGTGCCGCGGTTTCGCGCCCGGCATCGCCAAGCGATCATGCCCGGTCGTGGTCCAGCGGTGCATCATCGCGTGCGTGACTTCGGGATGAAATTGCAGCGCGAAGGCGCGGCCGAAGCGGATCGCCTGCACTTCGAAAATGTCGCCTTCGGCGAGGAGCTCGGCGCCGTACGGCAGGTCGAAGCCCTCGCGGTGCCACTGATAGACGCATTCCGGCCAGCTCTCGACGACGGCAAGGCCGGCGAGCGTCGGCCGCACCGGGTAATAGCCGACCTCGGCATGGCCGCTCGGGTGACGAAACACCTTGCCGCCAAGAAATTTGGCGCAAATTTGCGCGCCAAGACAGATGCCGAGGAACGGCTTGTTGTCGCGCAGCGGCACGCTGATCCATTCGATTTCGCGGCGGATGAAATCGTCGCTGTCATTGGCGCTCATCGGCCCGCCGAAAATGATCGCGGCGGAATGCTCGGCCAGGGTGGCGGGCAGCGGGTCGCCGAAACGCGGCCGCCGCACGTCCAGCGTGTAGCCGAGTTGTTGCAGGGCATAGCCGAGGCGGCCCGGCGTCGAATGCTCCTGGTGCAGAATGATCAGGACCGGATGCCGCATGAACCGATCAAAGCTCTATTTAAGCCCGGCCGCCGCGACCTCGCCACGGGCCGCGCGGCCTATTTTGCCGCCTTCGCCCGGGTCTGGTCCACCAGGCGCATCAGCAGCGCATGCGGCACCAGGCGCATGAAAAACACCCCAATCCTATTGCCTATTCCCGCGATTGCGACGCGTTTGCCAGCCATGAAGGCGTCATAGCCGATCTGCGCCACGCGCTCGGCTGAAAGCTCGAGCGCTCGCGCCGCAGCATTGAGCGACAGGCCTGCGCGGGCCTGGAATTCGGTCGGCACCGCCCCCGGACAAAGCGCGGTGACGTGGATGCCGCGCTCCGACAATTCGCGATGCAGCGCCTCGCTGAACGACAGCACATAGGCCTTGCTTGCATAGTAGACCGCCATGCCGGGCCCGGGCAGGAAGGCGGCGACCGAGGCGACGTTGAGAATGCCACCGCGATGGCGCGCCAAGCTGTCGACGAACATCAGCGACATTTCGGTCAGCGCCCGCACATTGAGATCGATCATCGCCAGTTGTTCGTCGCGGGACAGCTCGGCCGCGGCGCCGGAGAGCCCGAACCCAGCATTGTTGACGACAATGGCAGGCTCCAGTCCTTGCGACGACAGCTCGGCGGCGATGGCGGAGGGGCCGTCGCGGCGTTCGAGATCCGCCGTGATCACGGTCGGCCGCGGCTGCCCGGTCGCCGCGATCTCGTCGGCCAGCGCCTCGAGTCGATCCTGCCGCCGCGCCGCCAAAGCGAGCGCGTGGCCATGTTCGTGCTGATGCGCGGCGAAGACCTTGGCCAAGGCGGCGCCGATGCCGGCTGACGCGCCGGTAATGAGGACAACCGGTTTCATGACGTTTCACCGCCGATCCGCCGCCGCAGCTCGATGCGCTCGCGCGGCGATACGCCGAGCAGATCGGCGGCGCGCCACAGCAAATTATCCTCGAGCTCGTCGCGCTGGCCGTCGGCAAACACGATTTCCCACATCATTTCGATGACGCGGGCGCGGCCCGGCTCATCGAGCGAGCGATTGAGCAGACGAGTGAAATGATACAAATCGACCGACTCTTGCTCAGCCTCGGTCGCCTTGGCGATCAGCTCGTCGGCCGCTTGATCGGTGAGCGCAAAGCGCTGTTTGATGACGCCGTGGAGCTTGTCGCGCTCGCGCGGCGATACTTCTCCATCGATCGCCGCGGCGTGCACCAGCAAAGCGGCTGCCGCAAGGCGATAATCGTTGTCGGCAAACTGGCTCGGATGTTTTTCGCCGTCGACAAAATCCGAAATAAAGCTCTTGAACGTTTCGAACATGAACACCTCTAAAATCGGCTCCGCCTTCATATCGCGGCATTCACCCGCCGGCGCAAGCCTGTCGGCTGAATTGGCTTGCCAATATGCGCAATTGGGTCTTTTGGTTGTGACTAAAGCGAAGTAGTTTTAGCTTGAATTGCTATTTCGCTTTAGGCTGTTGTTTGAGCATGATCTTTGCCGGAAACCGGTATCCACTTTTCGGGATCATGCTCTAATGGCGGCACGCACCCAAGTCGCACGCACCCAAGGCGCACGCACTCAAGTCGCGATTATCGGCGGCGGCCCGGCCGGTCTGTTGCTGTCGTATATTTTGCACCGGAGCGGCATCGACAGCATCGTGCTGGAGCGCCAGACCCGGGCTCACGTACTTGAGCGCATCCGCGCCGGCGTGCTGGAAGCAGGCACCGTCGCGCTGTTGCGCGAGGTCGGTCTCGGCGAGCGCATGGACCGGGAAGGTCATCCGCATGACGGTTCGGCGATTGCCTGGGAAGGCCGGCCGCGGTTTTTCATCGACACCAAGAAATTCACCGGCAAGCAATTGATGGCCTATGGCCAGACCTCGATCACCGAAGATCTCTACGCGGCGCGCGATAAAGCCGGCGGCAAAGTGATCGACCAGGCCGCCAATGTTCGTTTGCATGAACTCACCTCACCGCGGCCATTTGTGACCTACGAAAAGGCGGGCGCCACACACCGCGTCGATTGCGATTATGTCGCCGGCTGCGATGGTTTCCACGGCGTGAGCCGG
>DATAYT010000211.1:0-33388 GCA_036272395.1 Xanthobacteraceae bacterium | reverse complement strand
AACGCGCTTTGCGGCTGATAAATCGAATCTCCGCTCATCATCGAACCCTGTTTGCCTGATCGAGCACCACGCTATGGACGCGCCTGCGAATGGGTCACGAGACCTGCGGGCGCTTTGGACAAGAAATCGCGGCGCGCAAGCTCCGCCATTGCATTTACTGTCACAGGCCCGACCTCATTCGTCTTGCCGATCGCCCTTCCGCGCTGCAGACCGCCCACCTCAGGCGCCACTCGCCAGGCGAGCTGGAGAGCGGGGTTATCGGCGGCGGAAGGACCGCTCGCCCCCGGCCTGGGGAAGGCCCGGGACGACGCATTCCGGCGGCGTTCTATTGGCACCCCTGCCGGAACAGCGCAAGGGTGGCTTCGGCGCGAGGGCCAAACTTATTATCGGCGTGGGATAATGAGATTCGCCTCTTAATGCGCCTTGCCCTTTACCAGCCTGACATTCCGCAGAATACCGGGACGATATTGCGCCTATGCGGCTGCCTGGGGATCGAGGCGCACATCATCGAGCCGGCGGGATTTCCGTCGACTGACCGCGCCTTTCGCCGCGCCGGAATGGATTACCTTGAGGCCGTGGCCATCATCCGCCATGCGTCATGGCAGCATTTCGAAGCTTGGCGGCGGCGCGAGGCCTGCCGCTTGGTTCTCTTCACCACTCAGGCGAGCAAGTCCTATCTCGACTTTACCTTTGCGCCGGACGATGTGCTGTTGTTCGGCCGCGAATCGGCCGGCGTGCCCGAAGCGGTCCATGCCGCGGCCGATGCCCGGCTGTTAATTTCGATGCGGCCCGGCATGCGCTCGCTCAATGTCGCGATGGCGGCCGCGCTCGCCGCCGGCGAAGCGCTAAGACAGACGGGAGCCATGAGCCGGCCTCGCGGCAACGACTAAGCCGCGACCACGCCGGGGCGGCCACCCTCGACAGCGAATGTCTTGAAGGTGGAAATTGTGGCCTTGGGATCGTGTGCGTCAAAGACCGAGCGCATCTGCACCTGCATCGCATCCGGGGTCAAATCGACCAAGACATAGCCGCGCCGGCGGCTGTCGAAAAAATGCACATGCGGATTGTCCGGCAGCACTTTTGCAATCGGATCGTATGGCGGGCCGTAGGAGGAAATCGAGCTGCCGACAAATTCGGTCGCAACGATCGGCGAAGATTGATCGTCAAAATCGAGCTTGAGATCGTTGGCGAAGAACGAATGAATGTCGCCGGAAATGACCACGGGGTTGGCGACCTTGGCGTCGTGGATGTGCTGCAGAAATCGGGCGCGATTGGCAGGATAGCCGTTCCAATCGTCGGTCCAAAACGCGTCGATGCCGTCTCGCTTCCTCCGCAGCTGCGCCATCAGCACATCTTGTGCGATCAAATTCCACCGCGCTTTGCTGTGCGCAAGCCCGGAATAGAGCCAGGCCTCCTGGCCAAAGCCCATCATGGTGCGGCCGGTATCGAGCCGCTCCGGACAGCTGGCATTGGTCTCCAAATGTCCGCCCCCTTTATTGGGCGGCGCATAACAGGCCTGACGCGAGCGGTATTGGCGGCCATCGATAACGGATATTTCGATGAGATCGCCCAAGGCGTATCGGTCATAGACCCGCATCACCGGGCCGTTTGGCCGCGAGATGATCGGGCGCACCGGCATGTGTTCGTAAAAGGCCTGATAGGCCGCGGCGCGTCTGCGCAAAAATTGCTCTGGATCGTCGAACGTCTCCGACCATTTGTCGGCGGTCGAACGTCTCCGACCATTTGTCGGCGTAATCGTTCTGCACTTCGTGATCGTCCCAGGTGACGATCGCCGGAATCTGTGCGTGCAAGCCTTGCAGGTCGGCATCGAGCCGGTATTGGGCATAGCGATTGCGGTAGGTCGGCAGCGTCGCCGCTTCGACGCGGTCGCTGTGGCGGCGAACGATCGGCCGGAATTGCTCGACGGTCTCGTAGATATAGTCGCCGAGGAACAGGACGAATGCCGGACTTTCGCCGGTCAGATGGCGATAGGCGGAAAAATAGCCGTGCTCGTAATTGGAGCAGGAGACAAAACCGAAGCGCAGCGTTGCAGGCGCCGAACCCGGCGCCGGCAGCGTCGTCGCATGTCCGGTCGGGCTCACCGCGTCGCCGGAGAGGAAACGGTACCAATAGGACCGCCCGGGTTCGAGGCCGGCGACATCGAGATGCACCGAATAGGCGAAGGCTTGTTCGGCACTCGCGCTGCCGCGGCGCACGATTTTGGTCATGCCCGGATCGCTCGCGATCTCATAGCGCAAGGCCACGTCTGCGCCGCTCATGCCGCCCGGCGTTCCCGGATTGCTCGACAGCGGCTCGGGCGCGAGGCGGGTCCACAACACAAAGGCACCGGCGCGCGGCGCGCCAGACGCAACGCCGAGGCTGAACGGATTGCCGGCCCGCCAGCTTTGCGCGGCGGCGGTGCGGATGAGGCTGGGCGCGGCAATGGGCGCCGCAATCGCCGTTAAAGCAGCGCCAGCGACGAAGCGACGACGGCTAAAATGCCTCGAAGTGAGCCGACCTTGCATTCTCCCCTCGCAGCGCGATTGCGGCTATGCAACATCTTCGCCGGTTTTTATGACATTCTCACGCCAGCCAAGGCTAGCGACGAAGCCGAACAGGACTATGGATAGCGCCAAAATCGAAGCGCGAAAAGAAACCGCGAAAGCGTGGTTCGAAGCTTTGCGCGATCGGCTTTTGAGCGCATTGGAAGACGTGGAACGCGCGCTACCGGCGGGCGCGCCTTTGAGCGATCGCGCCGCAGGGCAATTCGCTCGTACCCCCTGGCAGCGCACCGACCATAGCGGCGCGCCGGGCGGCGGTGGCGTAGTGGCGATGATGAAGGGGCGCGTCTTTGAAAAAGTCGGCGTTCATGTCTCCTCAGTATTCGGCGAATTCGCTCCGGAATTTCGCAAGGAAATTCCCGGCGCCGCCGAGGATCCCCGCTTTTACGCCACCGGCATTTCGCTGATCGCGCATCCTCATAATCCGCATGTGCCGGCGGCGCACATGAACACGCGCTATGTGGTGACGACAAAATCCTGGTTTGGCGGCGGCGCCGACCTCACACCGGTGCTCGAGCGCCGGTGCCGCCAGGACGATTCGGACACGGTTGCGTTTCATGCCGCGATGAAGGTGGCTTGCGACGCGCATGCGCGCGTTGCGCCTTACGACAAATTCAAAAAATGGTGCGACGAATATTTTTATCTCAAGCACCGCGGCGAAATGCGCGGCATCGGCGGCATTTTTTACGATTGGCTCGACAACGGCGATTTCGATGCGGACTTTGCGTTCACGAAGGCGGTGGGCGAAGCCTTTCTGGATATTTATCCGCAACTGGTGCGCCGCAATTTCGGAAAGCCCTGGACTGACGCCGAGCGCGAAGAACAGCTTGTCCGTCGCGCCCGCTATGTCGAATTCAATCTGCTCTACGATCGCGGCACGATCTTCGGTCTGCGGACCGGCGGCAATGTCGAGTCGATCCTCTCGTCGATGCCGCCGGTGGTGAAATGGCCGTAACGCCGGAGGGATCTTTAGTGGAGCATGATCTTTTCGGAAAACCGGTTCCCACTTTTCCGGATCATGCTCTGACGCGCCGCCTATCGCAGCGCGCCGAAAATCATCATGCCGCCGCCGATCACGACCACCGCATCAAGCATGGCGGCGTGAACGTGAACGGGCAGACGCTCGACGATGAGCTTGGCCAAGAACGTGCAGGGAAAAGCAACGAGCCCGATCAGAAGCGCGATCACGATGACGGTGCTCGTCAGCACGCCCGCCGTGCCGAACACGGCGATCTTGACGACGCCCATGCCCAGCGACACCGCGGCATCGGTCGCAATCACCGCGGCACCTTCAAGTCCCGTCGCCATCAATAGCGACAGCATGATCACGCCGGCGCCCGTCGTGCCGCCGACCAGGATGCCCCAGCCTGCGGTGGCCGCAGCATAGGCTTTTTCGCCGAGCTTATGACCGTGGCGCCTCAAGATGCGCCGCAAAGGTACCGTGGCGATCAAGGTCGAACCGATGACCAAAGCGGCGCCGCGCCCGGTCAGGAGCGTATAGAGCCAGGCGCCGAGGACGCAGGTCGGCAGCGCTGCAAGAAGCGCGATGACCGCGCGCCGGCGATCGAGCGAGCGGCGAAACGCGGCGACGCGCGCGGTATTGGTGAACATCGCCGATATGGCGATGATCGGCACGACCGGAGCGGCGCCGACGAGCGGCACCAGGACCAGCGGCATCAAGGCGCCTGTGCCATAGCCCGCGACCCCGCCGGCAACGGCCGACATCGCCGCCAGTGCGACGATCAGCGCGAGCTCTGCAACTGAAATATCCGGGAGAAGCAAGGCGGATTCAGCCGTTGACTAGTGCGGTGGATTTGAAGTTCCTACAGTCCAGTCGGAAGCTGTCATAGGAACTTCAAATCCAAAAGCCGCACTAGAATTACACATTTGCTAGTGTCCCTTTGATTCCGAAGTTCGCATGAGAGCGTGCCGATAAAGGGTGCAAACTTCGGAATCGGGATACTAGAGGCGGTCCAATCGGGACAACAGAGGCCCCGCCAGACCGCGAACCCCCTTAAGGGGAGCTAGGCATGGACCTTGGAATTGCCGGCCGCAAGGCAATCGTTTGCGCTTCGAGCCGCGGCCTCGGCTATGCCTGCGCCAAGGCGCTGGCGGAAGCCCGCTGCGAAGTGGTGATCAACGGCCGCAGCGAGGAGAAGCTCGCCGCCGCCGCCGCCGAATTGAAAAAGACAACCGGTGGCAAAGTGATCCCGGTGACCGCCGATGTCGCCACGGCCGAGGGCCAAAAGGCTCTGTTCGCCGCCTGCCCCGAGCCGGATATCCTGGTCAACAACAACGCCGGCCCGCCGCCGCGCGATTTTCGCGAGCTCGACCGGCAAAAGCTGCTCGATGGCGTGGTCGCCAATATGGTGGTTGCGATCGAACTCACCCAAAAAGCGATCGATCCGATGGTCGCCAGGAAATTCGGCCGCATCGTCAACATCACCTCCGGCTCGGTCCGCATGCCGCTCGCCGGGCTTGATCTCTCCTCCGGCGCGCGTGCAGGCCTCACGGCGTTCCTCGCCGGCGTCGCCCGCTCGGTCGCTTCCGCCAATGTCACCATCAATTTCATGCTGCCTGGCGTTTTCGCTACCGACCGGCTGCGGACCTACATCGAGACGATGGCGAAGAAGAAAGGCTTGAGCGCCGAAGCCGCGCTTGCCGAGCGGGTCTCGGCCGTGCCGGCGCGCCGCGTCGGCCAGCCAGACGAATTCGGCGCCACTTGCGCGTTTTTGTGCTCGGCCCAGGCCGGCTATATCACCGGACAGAACATCCTGATCGACGGCGGGGCGTTCCCCGGCGCGTTCTGACACTATTTCCTACAAGAGGAACCAAGGAGATTATCATGAAACTCGTCCGTTATGGCGCGCCGGGACGCGAAAAGCCCGGCATGATCGACGCCGAGGGCCGCATCCGCGACCTGTCCAAAATCGTTCCTGACCTCGCTGGCGATGCGCTCTCGGCAACGAGCCTGAACAAGCTGCGCAAGCTTAAGCCCGAAAAGCTGCCGCTTGTTCGCGGCAAACAGCGCATCGGCGCTTGCGTCGGCAAGGTGGGCAATTTCATCGCCATCGGCTTGAATTATTCCGATCACGCCGCGGAAGCCGGCATGCCGATTCCGAAAGAGCCGATCATCTTCAACAAGGCGCCGTCCTGCATCTGCGGACCGGATGACAACACCATCATCCCGAAGGATTCGTCCAAGCTCGACTGGGAGGTCGAGCTCGGCATCGTCATCGGCAGCCGGGCCCGCTATCTGAGCAAAGAGAAGGCGCTCGACGTTGTCGCCGGCTATTGTCTCGCCAACGACGTCTCCGAGCGCGTATTTCAGATCGAGCGCGCCGGGCAATGGACCAAGGGCAAAGGCTGTGAGACCTTCGGCCCGCTCGGACCGTGGCTCGTCACCAAGGACGAGATTAAGGATCCGCAAAATCTCGACATGTGGCTCGACGTCAATGGCGAGAAACGTCAGCGCGGCAACACCTCGACCATGATCTTCGACTGCCGCCACATCGTCTGGGCGTGCTCGCAATATTTCGTCATGGAGCCCGGCGACGTGATCATCACCGGCACACCGCCGGGCGTCGGTCTCGGCATGAAGCCGCCGACCTTTCTTAAAGCCGGCGACGTCGTCACGCTCGGCATCGAGAAGCTCGGCGAGCAGCGCCAGAAGGTGGTGCCGCCCAAGAGGTAACTCCGCCTACCCCTCCCGCGATTGCAGCACCGCCGCGGTGGAAATCCGCGACCAGGAGGAGACCTTGTCGCGAAACGTGACATAGGACGCTTGCACCTTGGCGGCGCGGGCGCTCTTGCCGGCAAGTTCGCCGAGCACGTCCTTCGCTTGGCCCCGCGCCGCGCCGACGAGATCGGCGGGGAAGGCGCGCAGCTGGACATTGTCCTGCGTGGTGAGCGCGCCGAGCGCCTCGACATTAAGCCGCTCCATTTCGGCAAGCGCGTAGGAGGCCTCCGTGGCGCAGGCATGCGTCACGATCGCCTGCAGCTCGCGATCGAGCGCCTGCCAGGCTTTGAGCGTGACGATGCACTCGCCGGTGCCGTTCGGCTTGTTGAAACCCGGATAGTAGTAGAACGGCGCATAGCGATAGAGCCCGAGCGCGATGTCGGAGCCGGGCCCGACGAACTCGGCGCCCTCGATCAGGCCGGATTGCAGCGCCACCAGGATTTCGCCGGGCGCCGTGGTGTGCGGAATGGCGCCGAGGCGGCGATAGACTTCGCCGCCCAGTCCGAGCGAGCGGAGTTTGAGGCCGCGCACATCGTCGCGGCTTTTGATCTCACGGCGAAACCAGCCGCCCATGCAGGTCCCGGTATTGCCGGCCATGAACGGCTTGACGCCGAACGGCGCATAGAGTTCGTCCCACAAAGCCTGACCGCCGCCGGCATCGATCCAGGCGACATGCTCGTTCGGCAATAGCCCGAACGGCACCGTGGTGAAGAAGGCGGCCGCCGGCTCCTTGCCCTGCCAATAGAATGAGGCGGTGTGGCCCATCTCGGCGACGCCGGAACCCACCGCATCGAGCACTTCGAGCGCGGGAACCACCTCGCCTGCCGCGGACACGCTGATCTCGAGCCGCCCGCCGGACAGCGTGCCGATCCGCTCGGCGACGCGCTCCGCCGACATGCCGGGGCCGGGCAGACGTTTTGGCCAGGAGGTGACCATGCGCCAGCGCATTTTGCCGCTTTGCGCCAGTGCGGGAGCGGCGAGCGCGCCGGCGAGCCCGAGCGCGCCTGCCTGCGCGACACCCGCGCGCGCGAGATTGCGGCGTGTAATCCTGGTCATTGCGGTCCCCTTTCGATCGCGTATGGGCCTCACCCGTATCTTATGACATCAATTGGGCCGCGCGGAGTGGCACCGGAGCGCTTGCGCACGCGGAATTTTTCCGACACAGGTGAACGGGGTTGTTAGTTATCTGGGGAGGGTGACATGGGAGCGAATTTCGGCATCGCCGGAATGGATTGGCAGCAACGGGTCAATTGGGACCGGTTGCGAAAATACCGCACCGAGCGCGCTCGCGCGATGATGAAAAAGCACGGCCTCGGCGCGCTCTTGTGCATGTATGACGAAAACGTCCGCTATCTCACCGGCACCCTGACCCCGGGCTGGAACCGGCTCAAGCCCGGCCTGCGCTACGCCATGCTGTGCGGCGACGGCGCGCCGATCCTGTTCGAGCAAGGCGATCTCGGCTTTCAGATCGAACGTCATTCGCCGTGGATCCCGAAGGAAAACGTCCGCCATTCGTTCGCCTGGATCAAGGGCGCGGCCGGTCCGGCCTCCACCCAGCAGGTGACGAAGTTCACCAGAGCGGTGCAGCAGGCGATGCGGGAAAATGGCGTTGCTGGCCAAAAGCTCGGCGTCGATTTCATCGACATCAACATGATCAACATTTTCAAGGACAACAACATCACCTGGACCGACGGCATGAGCGCGATGATGGACGCGCGCGCGGTCAAGAACGAAGACGAGCAGGAGTGTTTCCGCATCGTCGGCGCGATCGGGGATGCCACGCATTGGGAATGCATGAAGTTCCTGCGCCCAGGCATCACCGAAAACCAGGTGACGGCGCATCTGATGCAATATCTCTACAACATTCCCGGCATGGAAGACGTCGAGGACGTCATCGTCTCGTCCGGTCCCAACACCTGGCCGAACTGGCGCAATTTTTCCGATCGCATCATCCAGCCCGGCGACATCGTATTCATGGATTTGGCGGCGCTGACCTGGAACGGCTACAAATCCTGTTATTACCGCACCTATTGCGTCGGCAAGGAGCCGTCCAAGGAACAGAAGGAAACCTACGACACCGCGCTGAAATGGCTCTACGATTCCATCGGCGCGGTCAAAGCCGGCGCCACCACGCGCGACATCGCGCTCAAATGGCCATCGGCGATGGAAACCTGGGGCTATGAAGACGAGGACCAGGCCGCGGCCAATCTATGGGGCCACGGCCTCGGTCTGGCGCAATACGATCCGCCGGTCATCTCGCGCATCTGGTCGCTCGATCATCCGGTCGAAATCAAAGAAGGCATGACGTTTGCGCTCGAAACGCAGCACGGCAAAAAATTTCATTACGGCGTGCGCATCGAGGAAATGCTGATCGTGCACAAGGATTCCATCGAGATCGTTTCGAACTTCCCGGTCAAGCAGATCACGGTCGTCGATCCGCTGCCGGGCTACGGCGATCACGTGCGGTGATTTACCTCTCCCCGCGTGCGGGGGGAGGTCGAGTGAGCGAAGCGAACGAGGGTGAGGGGGCCTCTCCGCGCTTCTGAGCTGCTTCAAGCTCTGCACGGCGGCGTAGCCCCCTCACCCCACCCTCTCCCCGCACGCAAGGAGAGGGAATTCGCGGCGCCACGGTCGAACGAGGTTTTGCATGACTGCGTTCACTCTGCCTCTCTTCGACGCCACCGACGCGTCTCGCGTCGGTCCAAAGGCCGCGAACCTGGCGGCGCTGACGCGCGCCGGACTGCCGACGCCGGGCGGCTTCTGCATCACCGCGGACGCTTATCGCCGGCAGATCGCGCATCTCGGGCTCGCCGATATTGTGTGCGGATATGCCGAAGCCGATCAGCCGGCGCAGCGCCGCCTTGCGGTGGAAATTCGCTTAAAGCTTTATCAGGAAGCGCTGGCGCCCGAGCTTTGTGACGAAATCATCACCGCCTGGGGCGCCGAGCAAAAGCCCGTCGCGGTGCGCTCTTCGGCCCTGATCGAGGATCGCGCCGACGGCAATTTTGCCGGCCAGTTCGAAAGCTTCCTCGGCATCAATTCCGAAGCCGAATTAATGACCGCATTGCGCGCCTGCTGGGCGGCATTGTGGACCACGACCGCGCGCCGCTCGATGGCGCAGCATGGACAACATCCGGCGCAGACCGCGATGGCAGTTTTGGTTCAGCCGCTTGTCGCCGCGCGCGCCTCCGGCGGCGCTTTGAGCGAAACCGCCGACGGCCAGATGCTGATCAGCGCCACCTGGGGATTGGGCTCCACCATCGCCCAGGGCGAAGTGGTGCCAGACCGCATCGTGCTCAGCCGGCAAGGCTTCGTGCGCTCCAACGAGCCTGGACGAAAGCATCATCGCGAAACTTGCGGCCATGCAGCCGATGCTACGGGAACTTCACCGCAGGCCGTGCCTACAGCGCTTGTTCGCGCGCCTTGCCTCAAAGCCGGGGAAGCCACCACGCTCGGCCGGTTGATGCGCAAGGCCGAGAGCGTGCTCGGCATGCCGGTTGAGATCGAATGGGCGCTGGACGAGGCCGGGTTCAAATTGCTGCAGGCGCGGCCGCTGCACATGCAGCCGGCAACGGTGCCGGACGAGATTTGGCTGAAACATCCGGGGCTGAACGGCCACCCCGCCGGCGTCGGCTGGGGCTCTGGCCGCGCGGTGGTGGTGAATTGCGAATGCGAGCTCACCCGCGTCGCGCCCGGCGATATTCTGGTGACGCGCGTCGCCGGCCCGGCGTTCAGCCACATCCTGCCGCGCGTTGGCGGCGTCGTCGCCGAGCTCGGCGGCTCGACATCGCATCTTGCTTCGCTGGCGCGCGAGCGCGGCATCCCGGCGGTGCTTGGCGTACTTGACGCCACGCGCCGCATTCCCGACGGCGCGCAGGTTGCGGTCGATGGCGTCGCCGGCGTCGTGCGGTGGCTCGCCTAGCGCATGACCCCGAAAAAGTGGGAACCGGTTTTGGATAAGATCATGACGCAAACAAAATGATTGCGGACAGACCGTGATTCAACTCGATCCAATCGTGCCTTAATGTCGACAGCGCAACGACGGCCGCGGATTTTCGTAACGCAACCGGTGTCGGAAACCGCGCTCAAGCGGCTGCGCGCCGTGGCCACGGTCAAAGTGTTTCCCGATGCGCGCCGGATTATCCCTAAGCGCACGCTGCTCCAGGCCGTGCGCCGGAGCGATATTTTATTCTGCCTCCTCCACGACAAGATCGATCGCGCCGTCGTCACCGCCAATCCGCAATTGCGGCTGATCGCCGCGCAATCGATCACGCCATCGAACATCGACGTCGAGGCGGCGACGCAACGGCGCATTCCCGTCACCGTGACCGCGCCAATCACTACCGAAGCCACGGCCGATCTTAACTTCGGTCTGATGCTCGCGGTGGCGCGGCGCATCCTCGAGGGCGACCGCACGGTGCGCGCCGGAAAATTTCCCGGCGGCCAGTCGGCGCGTCTGATGGGCGCCTATGTCTGGGGCAAGACCATCGGGCTCATCGGCGGCGGCGGCTTGATCGGCAAAGCGGTGGCGCGCCGCGCCCATGGTTTCTCGATGCGCGTGTTGTACTGGACGCCGCGGCGCAAATCAGAAAGCGAAGAGCGCGAGGCTGGCCTGACCTATGTACCGCTCGAAGAATTGCTGCGCGAATCCGATTTCGTCTCGCTGCATTCGCCGCTCGACGCGCAGACCCGCCATCAAATTGGCGCCCGCGAGCTGCGGCTGATGAAAAAGACCGCGTTTTTGATCAACACCGCCCGCGGCGCCATCGTCGATGAGGCGGCGCTGGTGCGCGCGCTCAAGACCAGACGGATCGCCGGCGCCGGACTCGATGTTTTCGAGCACGAGCCCAAAGTCGACAAGCATCTCAAGTCGATGGCGAATGTCGTGCTCACCCCGCATCTCGGCAGCGCCACGCCGGAAGTACGCGAGGAGATGGCCAAGATCGTCGTCGACAACATTCTTGCTTTCCTGGAAGGACGGAAATTGCCGAACTGCGTCAATCCGCAAGTGTTTGCTCTCTAATCGTCATTGTCGGACTTGATCCGGCAATAAGGAGTACCCCGGAGTACTGAATGCCCCGCACTATCATCGCCATCACCGACAGTCCGTTTCCGTCGCTCGAGCCGGCCAAGCAAATGCTGGCGCGGCTTGATCCCGAATACCGTATGGCGAAAAGCCCGGCGGCGGATGACATCCTCGCCGTGGCGCGCGACGCCGATGCCATTCTCGTCACTTACGCCAAACTTCCCGGCGAACTCCTTCGGCAGTTGACCCGTTGCAAGGCGATCGGCCGGTTCGGCCTCGGCGTCGACAATATCGATCTGCCGGCGGCGAAGGCGCTCGGCATTGCCGTCAATTACGTTCCGGATTACTGCCTGCGCGAAGTCTCCGACCACGCCATGGCGCTTTTGCTCGCGCTGGCGCGCAAAGTGACGCTTGCCAACACGCTGGTGCAATCCGGACGCTGGGAAGTGCCACCGCTCGTGCCACTGCGCCGGCTCGAAGGCCAGGTTTTGGGCCTCATCGGCTTTGGCAATATCCCGCGCACCCTTGCTCCCAAGGCCAAGGCATTTGGGCTGAAGGTGCTCGCTCACGATCCTTACGTCGCGAAGGATGCCCTGCGCGCCGCCGGCGTCGAGGGCGTGAGCTTTGACGCTCTGCTCGGCCGTTCCGACTTCATCTCGGTGCACGCGCCACTCCTTCCAGCGACGCGCGGGCTGATGAACGCGGCCGCTTTCGCTAAGATGAAAAAGGGTACCTGCCTCATCAACACCGCGCGTGGACCTTTGGTCGACGAGGCGGCGCTGGTCGCCGCGCTCGATTCCGGCCACCTCGGCGGCGCCGCGCTCGACGTGGTGGCGACCGAGCCGTTGCCAAAGGATTCACCGCTTCTTGGCCGCGACAATGTCATCCTCACCCCGCACACGGCGTTCTATTCGGTCGAAGCGCTGGAAGAATTGCAATCCAAATGCGCCAGCGACGTCGCCCGCGTGCTCTCGGGCGAGAAGGCGGTCTATCCGATCAGCGCCTGAATCACTCCGCGGTCCAGCCGCCGTCGAGAACCAGCGCCGAGCCGGTCATCAGCGACGAGGCGTCGGAAGCGAGAAACACGATCGCGCCGGTGATCTCGTCGAGCTGGCCGAGACGTCCGAGCTTGATCTTAGAAAGGACTTCGTCGCGGAATGCCTTGTTTTCGAAGAACGGCCGCGTCATCGGCGTCTCCAGGAACGTTGGACCGAGACTATTGACGCGGATGTTGTGCGGCGCGAGCTCGATCGCCATCGCCTTGGTGAATCCCTCCATCGCGTGCTTCGAGGCGCAATAGACGGTGCGCCGCGCGGCGCCGACATGGCCCATCTGCGATGAGATATTGATAATCGAGCCGGGCAGCTTCGCCTCGATCAGGCGGCGCGCCACCGCCTGCGCCATGAAGAAAGCGGCGCGGACATTGAGCGCAAAAATCGCGTCGAAATCCTCGACTTTGACGTCGGGCAGATAAGCCGGGCGGTTCATGCCGGCATTGTTGACGAGGATCTGGAACGGCTTGGCGCGCGCCACCGCTTGGCGCGCCGCTTCGACATCGGTGACGTCGAGCACGAGCGCCTCGGCGGCCTCGCCGCGCGTGCGGATCGCGGCGGCGGCTTGTTCGATCTCGGATTTGGTGCGCGCGGCGAGCGTCACATGCGCCCCGGCCGCAGCAAGCGCCGAGGCTGCAGCAACTCCGATGCCGCGCCCGCCGCCGGTGACCAGCGCGCGCTTGCCATCAAGACGGAAGGACGGAGTTTTGGCGAGATCGACTGAGGTCACAATGCCGCTTGGTTTGCTCAATGTTGCCTCCCCCCTTGCGGGGGAGGCCGGCGCCGCAGGCGCCGGGAGGGGGGTGCTGCGTAAGACTCGACTGAACCCCCTCCCCAACCCTTCCCCACAAGGGGGGGAGCATTCTCGTAATCGCGGGCCGCACCATGATCACTCCGCCGCCTGCGCATAGGGCACATTGCGGCCGCCGTAACGACGCACGCGGACATTGGCCTGCTCGGCATGGGCGACAAAGCCTTCCAGCATGCAAAGCCGCGAGCAATATTCGCCGATCATGGCGCTCGCTTCGTCGGTCAGTACTTTTTGGTAGGTGCAGGTCTTCAGGAACTTTCCGACCCACAGCCCGCCGGTATAGCGCGCCGCTTTCTTGGTCGGTAGCGTGTGATTGGTGCCGATCACTTTGTCGCCGAAAGCCACATTGGTGCGCGCACCCAGGAACAGCGAGCCGTAATTTTTCATGTTGTTGAGGAAATAATCCGGATCGCGCGTCATCACCTGGACGTGCTCCGACGCTACACGATCGGCCTCGCGCACCATTTCCGCCTCGTCCTCGCACACGATGACCTCCCCGTAATCGGCCCAGGCCATGCCAGCGGTGTCGGCGGTCGGCAGGATCGCAAGCAGCCGCTCGATCTCTTTCATGGTTTCGCGCGCGAGCTTCTCCGAATTGGTGATCAGCACCGCTGGCGAGGTCGGTCCATGCTCGGCCTGACCGAGCAGATCGGTGGCGCAAATTTCGCCGTCCACGGTCTCATCGGCGATGATCAGCGTCTCGGTCGGCCCGGCCAGCAGGTCGATGCCGACGCGGCCGAACAATTGCCGCTTGGCTTCGGCGACATAAGCGTTGCCCGGCCCGACGATCATGTCGACGCCGTGAATGGTCTCGGTGCCGAGCGCCATGGCGGCGACCGCCTGCACGCCGCCGAGCACGAAAATCTCGTCGGCGCCGCCAAAATGCATGGCCGCGACAATCGCCGGGTGCGGGCCGCCCTTGAACGGCGGCGCGCAGGCAATGATGTGCTTTACCCCGGCAACGCGCGCGGTGACGATCGACATATGCGCCGAAGCGACCATCGGGTAGCGCCCGCCCGGCACATAGCAGCCGATCGAATTGACCGGAATGTGCTGGTGGCCGAGCACCACGCCGGGCAGCGTCTCGACTTCGAGATCGCGCAAGGTGTCTTTCTGCTTCTGCGCGAAATTACGCACCTGGGCCTGGGCGAATTTGATGTCGTCGAGATCGCGCTTGCGCACCTGCCCGATCGCCCGCTCGACCTCATCCGGCGTGAGTTTGAAAGACTGCGGCGACCAATTGTCGAACTTTTGCGACAGCTCGCGCACCGCCGCGTCCTTGCGCGCATCGATATCAGCGAGGATTTGCTCAACCGTCTCGCGAACCTTGGCGTCAGCCGCCTTGATCGCGGTTGCATCCATGCCGCGCTTGAGATGCCGGGCCATTACACTTCTCCCTAACGCCTTTACTTAATCGCCTGCGGATTGATCGGCGAGCCGGTGCCGCCGGTGATGATGAGCGGCGGGCCGCAAAAGAAAAACTCATAGACACCATCGTCGGCGCAATCGTCGGCGAGTTCCTTCAGATAAAAGATCTCGCCCATGCAAAGTCCCATCGCTGGGATGACGACCCAGTGCCACGGTTGATTGGCTTCCTTGGTCTCATTGGGGCGGACTTCGACGCCCCAAGTATCGGTGCAGATCGCCGCGATTTCCTTTTCCTGGCACCAGTAGCAATTCTCAAACCTCACGCCTGGCGCGTCGCCGCCGGCATAGCCGCCCCAGTCCTTTTTGGCGAGGCAACGCTCCATCTGGCCGGTGCGGACGATGACGAAATCGCCGCGGCCGATCGAGACATTCTGATCCTTGGCGCATTTGTCGAGTTCGTCGTTGGAAATGCTCTCGCCGTCGGCCATCCACTTGACGCCGCGGTAGCGCGCGATGTCGAGGAGCACACCGCGTCCGATCATTTTGTTTTTAGAATGCTCGATGCCAAGAACGTTCAGGCCCTTGGAGTCGATCAGCTTGGCGTCGTAACCGTTATAGGCCTTGTCCTCGTAGAAG
Source organism: Xanthobacteraceae bacterium (assembly GCA_036272395.1). Lineage (GTDB taxonomy): Bacteria > Pseudomonadota > Alphaproteobacteria > Rhizobiales > Xanthobacteraceae > BOG-931. The sequence continues at coordinate 18,195 of DATAYT010000211.1, read as the reverse complement.
ATATGCCCGAGCGCATCCCAATGCGTTGCGCCCTGCACGCACAGCATCAGCGTGTCGTCGGCATAGCGGATCTTGTTCCAATCCTGCCGCTCGGCGATGGCATCGGTGCCGGTGGCGAGCATCTGATGGATCGGATTGAAGCGCCCACCGAATAAACCAGTCTGCGGTCCGTGGGTGTCGAGCGGAATGCCGAGCGCAAACACCTTGCCGGTGCGGATCAGGCTCGCGGCTTTGACGATGTCCTGCGGCGTGACATGATTGAGCGTGCCGATGTGGTCGTCTTTGCCCCAACGGCCCCAGTTTTTGAGCTTCTCCGTAGCCTCGGCGATTGCCTTTCGACCGACCTTGATGTCCATTTCTTCCGCCCCTGGTTTCGTACTTTCCCGTAGCGGTCAGAGGGCCGCTTTTGGGTGCCGACTTAATGTGACACAAATGTATTGCATCGTGCGAAGGATTATTTGCCGCAAATTGTGCGACAAGAAAAGGAAGTAGCGCATGAAACTCTTGAGTTTCGCCGCTGACGGCAAGGACTGGTTCGGAGCGCTGCGCGATGACGGTGTGGTTACGCTCAACGACAAAGTCGCGCAGCCCAACCTTCACGCGGCACTGGCTGCAGGCGCGATCGATAAAATGCGCGACATCGCGCAGCGCGCTGCGCCTGATCGCAAGCTCAGTGCGATCAAATTTCTGCCCGTCATCCCGCGACCGGGGAAAATTCTCTGCGCCGGCATCAATTATCGCTCGCACGCCGCCGAGATGGCGCGCGAATTGCCCAAACAGCCGAGCATGTTCATCCGCTTTGCCGACACGCTGGTCGGGCATATCGGCGAACTGATCCGCCCGCAGGTCTCGGACCATTTCGACTTCGAGGGCGAGCTTGCGCTGGTCATCGGCAAAGGCGGCCGTCACATCGCGGCCGAACGCGCGCTTGAGCATGTCGCCGGCTACACCTGCTTTGTCGACGGCAGCGTCCGCGATTATCAGAAATTCTCGGTGACCTCGGGCAAGAATTTCCCAGGCACCGGGCCGCTCGGGCCTTGGCTGGTTACGCGTGACGAAATTCCCGATCCCGGCCGGCTCACTTTGACGACACGGCTGAACGGCAAAGAGGTGCAGCACGCGACGACCGACCTTCTGATTTATTCGATCCCGCAGATCATCGCGTTCTGTTCGGATTTCACCGCGCTTGCTCCGGGCGACGTCATCTCCACCGGCACGCCCGAGGGCGTCGGCCATGGTCGCAAGCCGCCGCTGTGGATGAAAGCCGGCGACACGCTCGAAGTCGAGATTACCGGGATCGGAGTCTTGCGCGTGCAGGTCGTCGACGAGCGGAGTTGAGGTGCCTGCTGCTAATTCTCCTCGCCGCCGCGCTCCACCGGCGTATTCATCGCCACATCGCTGCGCCGTTGATTGCCCGTCTCGCGGCCGAGCGCGAAATAATCGCTGGCCGCGGCCATGCGTGCCTGGCGTTCGAGTTCATCTGGCCAATAGCCGAGATCGTAGCCATGCCAGGGGCTTTCCGGCTTGAGTGGCGGCAGGCCGAGCCGCTCCCAGATCGCTCTCGCCCGTTCCATGAATTCGCGCGTGGGCAAGGCGACCGGCGCATAGGTGCCTTTGAGCGTTGCATTGATGAGCACGGCGGCGGTTTCGCCGCCGTCGCGCGGCCCGCGCGGGCCGTGGCCGGGATGCTTGTGCGGCACGACCAGCAGATCGTGCTGCGGCTGGCAGCGGTACGACATCGCCCATAACAGCGCGTCCGCGTTCTGCGGATCGATGTCCTCGTCGACGGCAATGATCCATTTGCCGGCGAAGCGATGCAGCGTCGAGGCGCCGTTGAGCGCGCGCCAGATCTCGGTTTCCGGCGCGCCGCGGGCGAATTGAACCCCGATCACGGCATAGAGACTGGTGAGCGGCTCGTGCATGGCCACACGCTTGACCGAATTGATGCCGAGCACCGCGCGCAAGTGATGCAGATAAAGCGGCTCCATGGCGACGCGGCGGATCACGCTGGATTCGCTTGGCGTCACCTGGCTGATGAAGGACGTCAGAATCGCGTTCCGCCGCCGCGTGATCGCGGTGACATTCATGAAGGCATTGTATTCCTGCAGATTGACGTAACCGTGCGATTCACCGAACGGCGCCTCGGGCTCGAGGAATTCCGTGTCGATCAATCCTTCAATGACGATCTCGGCTTCGGCCGGGACCAAGAGATCGACGGTCTTCCCCCGCACCACATTGATCGGCGCGCCGCCAAGCCCGCCGGCGACCGCGAGCTCGTCGAGATCTTCCGGCAATTTCGTAACCGCGGCATAGGAGACAAGCGGCGGAGCGCCGATCACGACCGCGCACGGCATCGGCTCGCCGCGCGCCTTGTATTTGAGCCAATGGGCATAGATGCCGGCGCGCAATTCGACGGAGGGATTCATCCCGAGTCGCCGCGGCGCTTTGAGTTGACCCCGATAGTTGCCGACATTCTGGCGGCCGCTTTCCGGATCCTTGGTGATGTAATGCCCGGCGGAGAGGTAAGGCGCGTTGTCAAAGCCGGGCGTGGAAATCGGCACCGGCAGGCCGTCGAGCGCGGCGCCCGCGGCATCGAGCGCATCGCCGCGTACGCATATCTCCTGGCAAGGCGCTTTCGTGATCAGGCGCGGCGCGATCGGGGCGGCCAGCGCTTGCACCCACGCGGCCCCGATCTCGTCAAGCGGGCGGCCGAAGCCGATGCGGTAGACTTCCGGATTGGCGGCGAGTCCGGCGACCAGCACCGCGATATCGTAACGTGCGCCCTTGCCGTCAGTGGCTTGCGTGAACAAGAATGCCCGCCGCTCGCCCTCGGCGATGCCGCCGCGATATTGCCAGCGGACCAGGGGATGCATTTCGGTATCTTTGTTGATCGGCTCATCGACGACGATCAACAGCCCGGCGCGATGCAGCGCCAGCACATGATCGTGCAGATCGGGATAGCCGCGCTCGCCTTCGCCGCGGTAGCATTCGAGCACACGCGGAATTTCGCCGGAACCGCTCATCGGGATTTCTATAGCATGATCCGGAAAAGTGGATACCGGCTTTCCGAAAAGATCATGCTCAAACAACAAGCTAAAGCGACATGGTGATTCAACTTAAAATCATTTCGCTTTAGCGCGGCTGCGTCACCGACGACATCAGCCAAGCCGCCGCGGCAAAGAGATCGGCATCGCGATCGTGATAGCCAATCACCTGAAGGCCGAGCGGCATCTCGTTGAGTTCGAAGAGCGGCAGCGATACGGCCGGAACGCCAAGCAGCGAGGCCGGCACGTTGAATTCCGGATTACCGGTCGAGCCGAGACCTTCGGGGGCATGGTTAGACGCCGAGAGCGTAATGGCGGCCTCGCAGTTGGCGGCAAGTTCGGCATGCACGGCGCGAAACCGGGCGCGCTCCTTGAGATCGGCGCGATGGTCGGTGAGGGTCATATCTTCGCAGCGTTGCGCGCGCTCCAGGATATTGCGGCTTAGCGCTGCAACGTCGCGCTCGCGCATGGTGCGAATGAACCAGCGCGTCTCCCAACCGTTGCAGCGATGCGACAGCTCCATCGCGTTGACCAGGTCGGTTTCCAGCGCGGCGACTTTGTCGTCGTTATGCCGCGTGCGGATTTCAATGCCCGCGGATTTCAGCCGCATGACATATTCGCCGAGCCGCTGCTTGGCGCCGACCGAAGCAGCGTCCCAGCCGGCGGTCTCGAGCAAGGCAACCCGGCGCGGTTTCTCGGCCGCGGGCATCGTGTCGGGGCCTTGCAAGCCGGGCGTGCCGGCATCGCCGCCGACGCGCGCAACGATTTCGCGCGCGACCTGCCAGGCATCCTGTAGCGATGCGGCGAGGATTCCGGTGCAACTTTGGCTTTGATAGTCGTGGCTGCCTTCGCGATTGATGGCGTTGACGCTGGGCTTGAAACCGACGCAGCCGCAAAAGCTCGCCGGCCGAAGGACGGAACCGATGACCTGCGTGCCGAGCGCGGCGCTGACCGTGCCGGCAGCGACGGCGGCCGCCGAGCCGCTCGACGAGCCGCCCGGCGTATGCACCGTGTTCCACGGGTTGCGCGTGCCGCGCGGCTCGGAGGCGGCAAATTCGGTGGTTACGGTCTTGCCGACGATCACGGCGCCGGCGTCGCGCAGCGCGCGCACGCTGGCGGCATCTTTTTCCGAGCGCCAGCCGAGGAACAACGGCGAGCCCATTTGCGTGGGCATGTCGAAGGTTTCGATGACATCCTTGACGCCGACCGGCATGCCGTCGATCGCCGATAACGGCCGCCCGGCGCGCCAGCGCTCGGTCGCGCGATCCGCGGCCGCGCGAGCGCCCGGCAGATTGATGCAGACGAATGCGCCGACGCGCGGCTCCCAGGCATCGAGCAATTCCAGCGATTGTTCGAGAAATTGTCGCGGCGTGGCGCTGCCCGCGGCGAAGTTCCGCGTCGCCGCAAGATAGGGCCGCATCGCGGGCCTGGTCTGCTCGCGCATCCCGCCGGTACCGATCGTGTCTTGCCGATCGAGACTCACGCTACGTCTTGCTCTCGTCGTAATAATGAATTTCGTAAAGCAGGCAGCCACGGTCCGACTTGAACGGACCATGATAGACGCCGGGCGGTCGGCATGCATAGGTCGGCGCTTCGAACGACTCCCCGCCCCTGCCCTCGGCGTCATTGCCGACGATCAGATCGCCGGAAACCAAATAAACCTCCTCCCAGTGGTCGTGCACGAACGGCGCCGTGGTGTAGATGCCCGGAGCAAACCGCAACAGCCGCGTTCGGCTGCCCATTTTCCGTTTCTCGTCGAGGTCGCTGGCCAAGATTTTTTGCTGGATACCGGCTGGGTAGCCTGGCGGGGTCGCCCAGCCCTCTTTCATGTCGATCTTGTGGAACTCGAGATGCGGTTTGTTCATCGGCATAGTCGGTGGTTTTCCTGTTTTGACAACAATCCTGGCAACAATCCCGGATTGTCGACCAGTTGCGCCCGATGCGGATTATCAACGTCCGCAGTCGCGAGGTGGTTGACCGGAATTTCGCAGCGCGCAGGCCCGGATTCGCGGTGAAACAAGGGGCGGCGGGACATGCACGGATGGCATGCGCGGGGACTTGCAATCCTCCCGTAAACCTTCACGCAGCAACGAGCGATACCGCGCAGCTTAGGCCCGTTGCAACGGCTTATCGCGCATTGTACATGGGGTAAGCGCCTAGGCAATCGAGCGACAAATTCGCCGCTTTGGCCATCGTCGCCGTGGCATGTCGCCAAGCCGTCATTGCTCAAAAAGGACAGAGCGGGGACTGCAAGAGTACCGTCATGCATGAAATCGCCGGGCAGGTTCACTGGCATGAGCCATCGGGCTTCAAGCGCGCCGGATTCGGCAAGTTCAGCCGTCCGAAGACGCCCTACGATCTATTCATGGAATCCGAAGGCATTCCGGTCTATCGCGACATCGGGGTAAGCAAAGTACAAAATCTGCGGCTGCAGCCATGGCCGCGCATGGGCGGCCGCGGTAGTTACATTCAGCTGCACGGCACCGAGGGCAAATGGGGTTGTTACGTCATTGAAGTGCCAGGTGCCGGTGCGCTCAACGTTGAAAAGCACCTCTACGAAGAAATTTATCTGGTCGTCGAAGGCCGCGGTTCGACCGAGGTCTGGCTCGAAGGCGACAATAAGCGGCACGCTTTCGAATGGCAGAAAGGGTCGCTGTTTTCGATTCCAGTGAACGCGATGCATCGCATCGTCAACGCCAGTTCGGCGCCGGCGCTGCTGCTCGCCGGTACGACCGCGCCCAATCTGATGAATCTCATCAACGATGCCGGCGCGATCTTCAACTGCCCGTACCAGTTTCGCGACCGGTTTTCCGGCGCCGACGATTTCTACAAATACAAGGACGACATCGAGCCGGACCCGGTGCGCGGCCTGGCGATGCGGCGGACCAATTTCATTCCCGATATTATCAATTGCGATTTGCCGCTCGATAACCGCCGCTCACCCGGCTGGCGGCGCGTCGAACCGTTCATGACCGGCAATACGTTCTACCTTTGGATCGGGCAGCACGAGAACGGACACTATTCCAAGGCGCACGCACACACATCGGCGGCGGTGCTGATCTGCATCAAAGGCAAAGGCTACACTTACACTTGGCCGGAGCATCTGGGACTGACGCCGTGGAAGGACGGCAAGGGCGACCACGTCAAACGCGTCGATTATGAGCCGGTCGGCATGGTGTCGGCCGCGCCCGGCGGCGCACGTTGGTTTCACCAGCATTTCGGTGCATCGAAGGACCCGTTCCGGCTCACCGCGTGGTTTGGCCCACACAATCCCGGCCGCGAACCGGGACCGCCAGGCGAGAAACATATCGACTACACGGCGATGGATATTCCGGAAGGCGGCACCGCGATCCCCTATTACATGGAGGACCCGTTCCTGCGGCAGGAATATGCCGAGCGCATGCGGCAGGAAGGCGCCGAAAACCGGATGCGGCCGGAATATTATGAGCGCGATTACCGTGGATTGCTGCCGAAGGAATGATCGATCTCGCTGCCACACATGACTGAACAAATCGGCGGCCGCATTTTCTTCTCCAATACCGGACGCACCTTCGGCGAGGAAGACGAGCTGTGCGTGCTTTCGGTCGGCGTCGACATTGGCTCGTCCACCTCGCATCTCGTGTTCTCGCGCATTGTGCTGGAGCGGCTCGATAGCCGCTATGTCGTCACCGAGCGCGAGAGCTTTTATCAATCCGACATCCTGCTCACGCCCTACGCGGCGGAGGATACCATCGACGCCGATGCGCTTGGTGCGTTCATCGAGCGGCAATATCGCGACGCCAAAATCGACCCGGACGAGATCGATGCCGGGGCGCTTATTCTGACCGGCGTTGCGGTACGGCGGCGCAATGCGCGGCGCATCGGCGAATTGTTCGCGCGTCAGACCGGCCGACTGGTCGCCGTCAGCGCCGGCGACAGCTTGGAATCGGTGATGGCCGCCTACGGCTCCGGCGCGGCCGCACGTTCGATCCGCAATGGCGCGCCCGTGATGAATGTCGACGTCGGCGGCGGTACCGCAAAAATCGCGGTCTGCGCCGATGGCAAGGTCGTCGACGTTACCGCGCTCGATGTCGGCGCCCGGCTCGTCGTGCTCGACGAGGCGCGGCGCATCGTGCGGATCGAAGAAGGGGGCCGCCGCATCGGCGCGGCGCTCGGGCTTGAGCTTAAGCCCGGCGCCGTCCTTGCCGAACACGAGGCCCGCGTGCTCGCGGCGAGCATGGCCGAGGCCCTGTTCGAAGCGATGCGCGGCGGCTCGCCGCGAGCTGGCGGCGCCGATCTGTTGCGGCTCGATCCGCTGACGTGGCGCGGCGACATTTCCGATGTGAGTTTTTCCGGCGGCGTGTCCGAATACATCTATGGCGGCGAGATAAAATCTTACGGCGACCTTGGTATGGAGCTCGCTGGCGCATTGCGCGAACGCCTCACCAACGGACCGCAGCTGGCACGCCCGGAGGCGCGCATTCGCGCCACAGTGATCGGCGCCGCCCAGTACACCGTTCAGGTGTCGGGCAGCACGATCTTTGTCGCGCCGCTCGAAACCTTGCCGCTGCGCAACGTGCCGGTGATCGCGCCGGCGCTGCCGCTCGATGGCGACAAGATCGAGCCTGCGGCCGTAGCGACGGCAATTCGTTCGGCGCTGAGGCGACGCGAGCTCGAGGCCGGCGAAAGTCCGGTCGCCCTATTCGTGCCGTGGCGCGGCTCGGCGACATTCCAGCGACTCGACAATTTGTGCCGCGGCATTCTCGACGGGCTGGCTCCGATCCTCGCTCATGGGCATCCGATCGCGCTTGTCGGCGACAGCGATGTCGGCGGGCTGATCGGCATCCACTTTTGCGAGGAAATGAAGGTCACCGCGCCGATTGTCTCCATCGACGGCCTTGAACTTAAAGATTTCGACTATATCGATTTCGGCGCCATTCTCGATACGTCTGGTGCCGTAGCGGTTGTCATCAAGTCGCTGGTATTCCCGGCTAGCGCCGCTGTTGGCAGGGAGTGGGCCGCGACGCCGATCGCTGCCGGAGCGGACACGGCTTCCTGACCATTCCTCTCACGATTGCGGAGAAACGGGCATGAAGAACAGCGAGTCGCGGAAAAGCAAGACGAGCGGGTCGCAGAAAACTCCTTCTCAGCTGATAGACGCGAGAATCAACGAGCTCGGCGACTGGCGGGGCAAGATGCTCAACCGGCTCCGAACCTTGATCCGGGAAGCCGATCCCGAAGTCGTCGAAGAGTGGAAGTGGCGGGGAGTTCCGGTGTGGTCGCACGACGGATTGATCTGCACGGGCGAGACTTACAAGGCCATCGTGAAGATGACCTTCGCCAAAGGCGCGGCGCTCAAGGATCCCTCCGGCCTCTTCAATGCCAGTCTCGAGGGCAACACGAGGCGTGCGATCGATTTGCACGAGGGCGACCAGATAGACGAGAAGGCGTTGAAGACTCTCATTCGCGCCGCGGTGACGCTGAACAAATCGAAAGCTCAAAGCTAATCCGCGGCGTCAAACATTTTCCTTAAGGCGCCGGCCGCTGCTCGAACTGCCCGTATCTTGTGCATTGCACAAGTCGCAGGCGCGATGCGGCTTAAACGAGCAGACGCAGGTCTCATTGCGCTACCGCCCGATAGATATAACCCACTGTAATAGCTTGAAGAAATCCATGTTGCCGCACCGGTGCGGCATGGCACGCATCTTGCGGATCAGGCGGAAACGGCCTCGCGCCAAAGCTTCACGCTCAAGGCGCGCGGGCGGCGAACGCATGCAGGAGCGAACGATGGACACTGCCGATTATGTGAAACCCGCCGACGTGGCAATCGCGATGGTCGAAACCGGCCGGCGTAAGCTTACTTTGGCGCCGCGCGATCTGTTGATCCGCGGCATGCTGTCCGGCGCCATCCTCGGCGTCGCCACGAGTCTCGCCTTTACCGGCGCGGTACAGACCAATACACCGCTGGTCGGCGCGCTGATCTTTCCAGTCGGGCTGATCAGCATCGTGCTCCTTGGCCTCGAACTTGTCACCGGCAGCTTCGCGCTGGTGCCACTGCCCTGGCTCAGCCGTGAGGCGAGCGCCTCGGCCGTTGTCGTCAATTGGGGCTGGGTCTTCATCGGCAATCTGATCGGCAGCGTCGCTTACGGCGCGCTGATCGCGATTGCGCTCACCAATATGGGCACCGCGGCGCCGGCTGGCGTCGCCGCCCGCATCGTGCAAGTCGCCGAGGCGAAGACGATCGGTTACTCGGCGATCGGTTTCGCCGGCATGGTCACTGTCTTTGTCAAAGCGATGCTGTGCAATTGGATGGTCTGTCTCGCCATCGTGCTGGCGATGACCACAAATTCGGTGATCGGCAAGATCGCCTGCGCCTGGATGCCGGTCTTTGTGTTCTTCGCGCAGGGCTTTGAGCACTCGGTCGTCAATATGTTCATCATCCCCACCGGGATGATGATGGGCGCCAAGGTCACGGTTGCGGATTGGTGGCTGTGGAATCAGATCCCGGTGACGTTCGGCAATCTGGTCGGCGGTTTCACATTCACGGGCTTCGCCATTTACGTCACCTACAAGCCGCGCACCGTCGTCAAGGTCTTGGCGCCGACGCCGACCGGCGTGCCCGCGGAATAGACCAGGCCCGGGTGCGGAAAGCGTGATGCGCAGCGCTTAACGGAGGTCTTCAGACGGAACAGGCAATGCCGGGCGATTTCGAACCAGAGCAGAAGCGCTATCTCGAAGGCCTGATGACCGGACTGCAGATCGCCAAGACTCTGCGTCCGGCAGGTGGCAACGGGACGGCGTCTCTTGCCTCCACCGGGCCGAACGGCGCCGCACCTGCGGCGGAGCCGATCGGGCCCGACGCGGCGGCTTTGCGCGCGCAAGACCGGACGATCAAGGCCGGCGGCAAGCTCTCCGATCCGGAGAAATTCAAGCGCGAACTGCATCCGTTCGACGCTTACGAGCGGCTCAAAGAACAGGCGGCAAAAAACGAACCGCCGAAAGCCGACGATAATTTTCGCTGGCGTTTCTTCGGCCTGTTTTACTGCGCGCCAGCGCAAAAATCCTATATGTGCCGGTTGCGCATCCCCAACGGCATTCTCAACCACTGGCAATTTGCCGGCCTCGCCGATCTCGCCGAGCGTTACGCCGGCGGCTACGCCCATGTGACGACGCGCGCCAACCTGCAAATGCGCGAAGTCAAGCCGAAGAACGCGGTCGCCATGGTCGAGGCGATCCAGGATCTCGGCCTGTGCTCGCGCGGCTCCGGCGCCGACAATATCCGCAACGTCACCGGCACGCCGACCGCCGGCATCGATCCGCAGGAACTGATCGACACCCGGCCTTATGCCCGCGAATGGCATTTTCACATTCTCAACGATCGTTCGCTCTACGGCATTCCGCGCAAATTCAATGTCGGCTTCGACGGCGGCGGCGTCATCCCAGTGCTCGAGGACACCAACGACATCGGCTTTCAGGCGGTGCGCGTAAATGACGGTTACGGCATCGAGCCGGGCGTCCGGTTCCGGCTGATGCTCGGCGGCATCACCGGGCATCGCAGCTTTGCCGGCGATACCGGCGTGATCGTCAAGCCGGCGGAAGCAACGGCCGTAGCCGACGCCGTGGTACGGATCTTTATCGATCATGGCGATCGCACCAATCGCGCCAAGGCGCGGCTGAAATACGTACTCGATGCCTGGGGCTTTGAAAAATTCGTCGCCGCGCTCGAAGAGCGGCTCGGCCGCAAGCTCGTCCGCGCGACCGCCAACGCCATTGCGCCGCGGCCGGCTTTCGATCGCTTCGCCCATATCGGCGCGCGGCGGCAAAAGCAGAACGGCTATTTCTGGATCGGCATTGTGCTGCCGGTCGGCAGGCTCACCGCCGACCAGATGCGCGGCATTGCCAAAGTCGCGCATGCCTATGGCGACGGCGATATTCGCCTCACCGTCTGGCAAAACCTCTTGATCTCGGGCGTGCCGCAAGCGCGCCTCGCCGAAGCCGAAGCCGCCATTGCGGCGGCATCGCTCTCGACCAAAGCGACCTCGATCCGCGCCGGTCTCGTCGCCTGCACCGGCAGTGCCGGTTGCCGCCTCGCCATGTCCGACACCAAACGGCATGCCGAAGCGATCGCGCAATGGTGCGAGAGCCGCGTTGCGCTTGATCAGCCGCTCAACATTCATCTCACCGGCTGCCCGAATTCCTGCGCGCAGCATTACATCGGCGACATCGGGCTTCTCGGCACCAAGACCCAAGGCTCCGACGACGAGGATGCGGCCGAGGCCTATCACATCCATGTCGGCGGCGGCTTCGGGCCGCAAGCGCAATGCGGCCGCGAAATCTACCGCGACGTCAAAGCCGACGATGCGCCGGCGACAATCGAACGGATGCTCAAAGCCTATCTCGCCAATCGCACCGGCACGCAAGAAAACTTCGCCGATTTCACGCGCCGCTATGACATCGACGCGCTGAAAGCCTTATTCGAGACGCAGGCGAGCGAATGACGCATACGACGCCCCTGCCGCTGCCGGCCTTGATTCCGGACACAGCGCCATTTTCGCCGGAGCAGCGCAGCTGGCTGAATGGCTTTCTCGCCGGATTGCTGTCGCTGGAGAGCGGGGTCAACCCGCTGACCGCGGCGGAAACCGCGGCGCTGTTACCGCAGGTCGGCCCCGCGCCAAAATCGCGCGGCCCTTTCAATGACGGCGATGACGGAGCGACGCCCTGGCACGATCCCGCCATGCCGCTCGTCGAGCGCATGGGGCTTTCGGAAAGCCGGCCGCTGCGGCGGCGCATGATGGCGGCGATGGGCCAGCAGGATTGCGGCCAGTGCGGCTACAATTGCGAGGATTACGCCAATGCGATCTTCCTTAAGAGCGAGGAGCGGCTGAACCTGTGCGTACCGGGCGGCAAGGAGACCGCGCGGATGCTCAAGACGCTCTACGCCGAATTTGGCGCGATCCCCGCGACAGCCAAATCCGCCAACGCGCCCGCGGCCAGCGTACTGGTCAGCGCGCCCGCAATCGCCAAAGATCCGGCGCCGATCCCGGCGCAGGCGAAGCCCGCCGCGACCGCGGTAGCGGCGCCATCGCGTAACCATCCCGCCGAAGTCGGGTTTTTGTCCCGCACCCGCTTGAACAAAGCCGGTTCGAGCAAGGAGACCTGGCACATCGAACTGGACCTCGCCGATTCTGCAATCACCTATTCGGTCGGCGACTCGCTCGGCATCGTTCCCACGAATCATCCGGCTCTGGTCGACGCCGTGATCGCGGCCATCGGCGCGCCGCCGGATTTTCCGATTGCCGACCGCTCCTTGCGCGAGGTTTTGCGCGACGACTCTTCGCTCGGCGTGGCGCCGGACATGCTGTTTGAGCTGATCTCCTACATCACCGGCGGCGAGCGCCGGCACAAGGCGAAGGAGCTCGCGCGCGGCGCCGATCCGGATGGCGATGCCGCGACGCTCGACGTGCTGGCGGCTTTGGAAAAATTTCCCGGCATCCGGCCCGATCCGGAAGCCTTCATCGAATCGCTCGATCCGCTGCAGCCGCGGCTCTATTCGATCGCCTGCTCGCCCAAAATCGACTCGCGCCGCGTGGCTCTCACCGTCGATGCGGTGCGCTACACCTTGGGCGACCGTCGCCGCTTTGGGGTGGCTTCGACGTTTCTCGCCGAGCGCGTCGCGCCGGGCGCAAAATTCAAGGCCCATGTGCAGAAGGCGCAAAACTTCACGCTAGCGCGCGATCCGTCCGTGCCGATCGTCATGATCGGTCCCGGCACCGGCATCGCGCCGTTCCGCGCCTTCCTGCACGAGCGCATGGCAGCGAAAGCGCCGGGCCGCAACTGGCTGTTCTTCGGTCATCAGCGCCGCGACTGCGACTTCTTCTACGAGGACGAAGTCACTGGAATGAACTCGACCGGCTTTCTCACCCGGCTGTCGCTCGCCTGGTCGCGCGACGGGGTGCGGAAGGTCTATGTGCAGGATCGCATGCGCGAGGCCGGCCGCGATCTGTGGAGCTGGATCGCCGAGGGCGCGCATATCTATATCTGCGGCGCCATCGCCATGGGTAAAGATGTCGAGCGCGCGCTGCTCGATATCATCGCCGAGCATGGCGGCCGCTCGCTCGAACAGTCTGGCGTATTCCTGGCAGAGCTTAAGAAATCCGGCCGCTACCAGACCGACGTGTACTGAGCGCCCAATCGCAGCTCACATTTTGCGCTCATTCCCGCGTAAGCGGGAATCCAGATTAGCTTTGAAGATACTGCAGTCATTTTGCTGGGTCCTAGCCTCCGCAGGAACGAGCGGGTTGCAGTAACCGATTGGGCCTGATCGAATCTCGTTATAACAGCCCAGCCGGGGAGAACTGCCGATGCGCACAGGTGCCGAATATCTTCGCTCGCTCAAAGACGGTCGGCGCGTCTTCGTCGACGGTGAGCGGGTCAAAGACGTAACCACCCACCCGGCGTTTAGCGGCGCCGCGCGCTCGATCGCGAATCTTTACGACATCGCCGCGGCGCCGGAATTGCGCGAGCGCATGACATTCGCCTCCCCCAAGACCGGCGCGCCGGTACAGCGCGGCTGGCAGATTCCCCGAAGCCATGCCGATCTGCGGGCGCGCCGTCTGTTCTCGGAAACCTGGGCCGAGGCGACCTTTGGCCTGATGGGCCGCGCGCCCGATCACGTCGCCGGCTTTTTTGTCGGCTATGCCTCGACGCCGCAGTTTTTTGCCAGCGCCGGCCAGCAATTCGCCGACAATCTCGTCGCCTTCTACGAATTCATGCGCGACAATCACATCTATTGCACTTACGCGATCGTGCCGCCACAGATCGATCGCTCCAAGCCGGCGCATCAGCAGAGCGATCAGACGCTTTATGCCGGCGTAGTCAAGGAGCGCGACGACGGCATTGTCATCAAGGGCGCACAGCAGCTCGCGACCGGCGGTGTCTTGGCCGATTACCTTCATCTGAGCTGCATTCAGCCGCTGCAGCCCGGCGATGAGAATTACGCCAACTGCCTCGCCGTTCCGGTGGACAGCGACGGGCTGAAGTTTTATCCGCGCCGGCCGTTCTCGCGCGCCGGCAGCACCTTCGATTATCCGCTGTCGAGCCGCTTCGACGAATCCGACAGCTACGTCATCTTCGACAATGTGTTCGTGCCGTGGGAGCGCGTTTTCATCTACCGCAATGTCGAATTATCGCGCGATCAGTGGCGCAAGACGCCCTCGCATTTGCTCGGCAATCACCAGGCGCAGACGCGCTATGTGACCAAATTGCGCTTCATGGCCGGATTGGCCCAGCGCATGAACGAATTGACCGGCAACGCCGCCAATCCCGCCGTGACGATCGTGATGGGCGAGCTGGTCGCGCTGATCTCAATCTACGAGGCGATGCTGCTCGCGCACGAGACCATGGGCACAGTGAGGGACGGCGTGCTGTGGCCCTCGGCGACGGCTTATTATGCCGCCAGCGCCATGCAGTCGGAATTCAACGGTCGCATGCTGGAAATCATCCGCGAAATGGCGGGCTCGGCCTTCATCACCTTGCCGTCGTCGGATGCTGATTTTGCCAATGCCGAAATCGCCGCTGACATCGAACGCTACATGCGCTCGGGCACAACGGACGCGAAGAGCCGGATCAAGTTGATGCGGCTGATTTGGGATTTCCTCGGCTCCGAATTCGGCAGCCGTCACGCGCAATATGAAAAATTCTACGGCGGGCCGTCATTTGCGGCGAAGCAGAACCTTTACCGCAATTTCGATTTCAAGCGCGCCGGCGCGCTGGTCGATCGCGCGCTCAATTTGGAAGAGATTGAGTGAAGCTCTTGCCACCAAGCGACGCCAAAATATCTGTCCGACAGGATCAGAGGTGCCACACTTGCCCAGCGCGCAACGCAGTGAAACGCTCGGTCGAAATGCCCGCTGCGTTCAAAGCGTCCGAAAGTGCAAGGCGCGGCGCGTCAATCGGTTCATCGGTAAGCTGGAAAGTGCCGTGGTGATGGGCGAGCGCAATTTCTGCTCCGCAATCGATTAAGGCTCGCACTGCCTCCTTGGGGTTCATGTGGTGATCGCCCATGAACCACCGCGGCTCATAAGCACCAATCGGCAGAATAGCCAGTTTAAACGGACCATAGCGTTCGCGTGCGCTACGAAAATACCGCCCCTCGCCGTAGCCAGAGTCGGCGACAAAATAAATTCGCCCAGCGGGCGTTTCGATGACGAACGACGCCCATAACGCCATGTTGCGGTCCGACAAATTGCGCGCCGACCAATGTCGAGCGGCAACGGGCGTTATAGCAACTCCGTCGCCGATATCGACCCGATCGTCCCAATCATGGCCTTCGGCCGTAATGGCTGAGTCAAAATTGCGCATGATCACGTCATTACCGAGAGTCGTAATGACGCGCGCGCGGTGCGCGGCTGCTATCCGCGACAGAGTACGGACATCGAGATGATCGTAGTGGGCGTGCGACACCAGCACGGCGTCGATAGGCGGCAGATCAGCAAACGCGATGCCGGGGTCGTTAACGCGCTTTGGCCCGATAAAGCGTGAAGGTGACGCGCGCTTCGACCACACCGGATCGAGCAGAATGTTGAGGCCCGCAGTCTGAATCAGAAAGCTGGCGTGGCCAATGTAGGAAATTCGCCAAATCGAGCCTTCGACGCGTGCTGGGGGACGATCGCTGTAAGGCGATGGATCCCAGACCGGCCACTTCGCCCTTGTGCCCCGCGAGCGACGATCGGCGAACCAGCGCAACAGATCACGAGTGCGTTTTGGTGCTGCGCCATGTGGGTCGAAGAACCGGACGCCATCGAAATGATCGGAGATCGGACCAGTGTAATATTGTCGTGGCATAATCTTAGTCTTAGTTCGGTCACTAGTAACGTGCGCTCTTCTTCAATGAGTGACCATGGGATCAAGGCCGATATTATCCTGCTCGCACGCCCGAGCGGCGGCCTCAACGCCGGCCAACATGTAGCGTCGCCAGAGTGGAGCGAGTAGAAGGCGGATAAGGAAATAGCGGCCGCGAAGTGGCTTGAACTCGTACGTCCAGCGGATAACAGTCCCTTCGCCGTCCGGTGTGAACGTCCACTCGCCACGTACGCCTTCGACGAGCCTCCCCAGAATGTTGGTGAAGCCCGTCACCTCATAGGCGAAGCTGTGGCCGACCGTGTATTCGGTCAAAGTCTCGCTTGCGGTAGTTCCATCGGAAAGAATTGGATTCCGAGAGGCACCCACGTGGTCCCATGCACCAGTCTGGTTTTTCCACCCCTCGCACAGCCGGGAATGGTCCCCAGCCTTTGAACACCAACGAAAGATCGATTGGGACATTGTGCACGGCCACTGCTACCGTCTTGTCTATCCTGGTAATGAGAGTCACGGTTTCTCCACTCGACCGGCGCGCTGAATTTTGAGGATGTCAAACCAGGGCCGCGGCGCCCGCAGCGCGCGTTCAAGGTCGGAGGGAGTTCCGTCTCGGAGTGTGCCTAGAAGCACGTAATTATGGATTCCCGGTTCGCCGCGGAGCTTGTCATCGGGCCTACCAGTCGGGCCGGACCGGTTGGCGGCGCCCCGGAATGACAGTTACGCCTCGGCGCCGGCGAGCTGCGGTACGGTGCCGGGCGCGGCGTCGGCCTTTTTCGGGTCCAGCGCCGCCGCGACCGCCTCCTCGACGCGCTCGAGCCAGACGAACTCGACTTCCTTGCGCGCGATTTCGGGAATGTCGTCATAGTCCTTGCGGTTGCGCGCAGGCAGCATGATGCGCCTGATGCCGGCGCGATGCGCGCCGACGACTTTTTCCTTGATCCCGCCGACCGGCAGAACAAGGCCGCGCAGGCTGATTTCGCCGGTCATCGCGGTGTCGCTGCGCACCGTGCGGTCGGTCATCAGCGAAACCAGCGCCATGAACATGGCGACGCCGGCGCTCGGTCCGTCCTTCGGGATCGCGCCCGCCGGCACGTGGATGTGGATGTCGCTCTTTTCGAAGCGGTTGGCATCGATGCCCAGCGCCGCGGCGCGGTTCTTCACGATCGAGAGCGCGGCCTGCGCGCTTTCGCGCATCACTTCGCCAAGCTGACCGGTGAGGATGAGCCTGCCCGCGCCGGGCACGCGCGTCGCCTCGATGAACAAGATGTCGCCGCCGACCGGCGTCCAGGCGAGCCCCGTCGCGACACCTGGAACGCTGGTCCGCATCGCGGTCTCGCTCTCGAACTGCGGCGCGCCCAGGATCGCGGCCAGGTCGCCGCGGCCGATACGGATCGGCCCGTTCTGGCCTTCGGCAATCCGCACCGCAGCGTTGCGCAGCGCCTGGCCGATCTGGCGTTCGAGAGAACGCACGCCGGCTTCGCGGGTGTAGTTCTGGATGATTTCGCGCAGCGCCTCGTCGTCGATTTCGGCCTGGCCGGGCTTGAGCCCGTTTGCCTCGGTCTGGCGGCGGACCAGATAGCGGTGCGCGATCTCCATCTTCTCGTCGGCGGTGTAACCGGCGAGCGTAATGATCTCCATGCGGTCGCGCAGCGGGCCGGGAATGGTGTCGAGCATATTGGCGGTGGTGATGAAGACCACGCGGCTCAAGTCGAACGGCACGCCGAGATAATTGTCGCGGAACGTGTTGTTCTGCTCCGGATCGAGCACTTCGAGCAAAGCGGCGCCGGGATCGCCCTGGATGCCGGCGCCGAGCTTGTCGATCTCATCGAGCATCATCACGCAATTGCGCGAACCGGCCTTGCGGATCGCCTGGATGATGTTACCCGGCAGCGCGCCGATATAGGTGCGGCGATGGCCGCGAATTTCCGCCTCATCGTGCACACCGCCGAGGCTGACGCGGACGAATTTGCGGTCCATGGCGCGCGCGATCGATTGCCCAAGCGAGGTCTTGCCGACGCCGGGAGGACCGACGAAGCACAGGATCGGCGCCTTGCCCTGCGGGGAAAGCTTGCGCACGGCGAGGAATTCGATGATGCGCCGCTTGATCTTTTCGAGATCGAAATGGTCCTCGTCGAGGATGCGGCGGGCCTCCTTGATGTCGATCGGTTTCTCTTCCGGCAGCGCCCAGGGCAGCTCGATCAGCCAGTCGAGATAGGAGCGCACCATGCCGGCTTCCGCCGCCGCTTCCGGCATGCGCTCATAGCGCTGCAGTTCCCTGCGCGCCTGGCTTTCCGCTTCCGGCGACATCTTCGCATGG
>DATAYT010000210.1:0-2234 GCA_036272395.1 Xanthobacteraceae bacterium | reverse complement strand
GTAAGCCGTCGCAAAGACGTGACTTGTGATCTCGATCCCGGCGAGCGCCGGGCGGCGCCGGCGCGCCAGCGCGATTGCCAAACGGCCGCTTGGATTCGACGGCGCGCCCGGAAATGGACCAAAGCCTGCGATCACAATCCTCATGCGTTACCGCGCCAGCATCGCCGCGATCTTCTCCACCGCGGCGGACGGCGCCAGCCGACCGGCGGCGACATCGGCTTCGATCCGCGGCAGAGCAGATTTCAAAGCGCGGTCGGAGCGCAGCGGCTCGAACAACCGCTCCTCCAGCATAGTCCACATCCATTTGACTTGCTGCTCGCCGCGCCGCGCCGCGAACTCGCCGGATGCCGTGAGCTGCGCCCGATGGTCGAGAACATGCGACCAGAGGGCCTCGATGCCTTCTCCGGTGAGCGCCGAACAGGTGGTGACCGGCGGCAACCAGTTCGGCGAGCGCGGCGACAGGATGTGCAGCGCCGCAGAAAATTGCGAGGCGGCAAGCCTGGCGCGCGCGATATTGTCGCCGTCGGCCTTGGTGACGGCGATCATGTCAGCAAGTTCGACCACGCCTTTTTTCAGTGCCTGCAGCTCGTCGCCGGCGCCGGGCAGCGCCAGGACGAGAAAAAAGTCGGTCATGTCGGCGACCGCGATCTCGGATTGGCCGACGCCGATGGTCTCGACCAGCACGACGTCGTAACCGGCGGCTTCGCATAACAGCATGGTCTCGCGCGTCTTGGCGGCGACGCCGCCGAGCGTGCCCGAAGACGGCGAGGGGCGAATGAAGGCGTTCGGATCATTGGCAAGCCGCGCCATGCGCGTTTTGTCGGCGAGGATCGACCCGCCGGTGCGGCGTGAGGATGGGTCGACCGCGAGCACGGCAACCTTGCGCGCCTGCGCGGTCAGCATGCTGCCGAGCGCGTCGATCAGCGTCGATTTACCGACGCCGGGCGCGCCGGTGATGCCGACGCGCACCGCCTTGCCGGTGTGCGGCAACAATGCCTGCATCAGCGCGGCGGCGGAGCTGCGATGGTCGGCGCGCTTGCTCTCGATCAACGTGATGGCGCGCGAGAGCACGATGCGATCGCCGCCGTCCAGCCCGCGCGCGATGCGCTCGACGTCAGACGAAGGCATTGGCATGCGGTCTGTGGGCGTCACCACTTCTCCTCATCGCTTTTTGGCCGCTCGCCGCCAAAGAGCGCCGCGCCCTGCGCCGACAAATATTGTCGAAACGCCGTCCATGGAACAAAGACAGTGTAAGGCCCCTCGACGTAGGGGCCGACGCCATAAGGGCGAATAGGGAAACGTCAAACCGGAGCTCTTGCCGGTTTCGGTGGAGGGCGCAAGCGTGACGGGACCGATCTCCAGGATGGCCGGCTTGATGCCGTCCTTGATGAAGCTGTCGTGCTCTATCTCTTGTTCCGGCGTCATGTCTTTCGCAGCGGGTGCGTCGTCATCGTAGCCATTGATGTCTCTGGCAAGCTTGGCGGCGGCGACTGCAAGCTTGGCGGCTTGCGCCAGTGCGCTCATGGTCGGACCGCTGTCGGCGGTTTCAGTAAAGAAGGCGCGAATGTTAAGGCGTTTGTGCGCCACATCGTCCCAAAGAATCGTATCGGCGTGCTGGTTCGGATGGGCGCCGCCGTCGAACCAATCGTCGTTGCGCACTACGCTGACATAGCGGTCAACGACCGAGCGCAAGACATAATCGCGGTCGTAGAACCATTGCAGGCCACGGAACGCTTTGCGGTTATCGCGCCATTCGGCCGCGGCGTTGCCATTGGTTTTGTTGACCCATGCTTTGCCCTCGGCCAGGCAGCTCGCAAAAAGTTCGGTAAAGGATCGAAGCTCTGAATCAATGGTCAGCGAAATCTTGACGTATTTGGTCTCAATCGAGATTTGCGCCTTATTCTGCGGGTTGTTTGCTGCCAACGCCTGCGCGCATGGACCGTACGAAGCGGATAGCAGCGCCGCAATGCAAAGAATCTTTCTGGCGGCGCCGAAGTGTGTCATCGGATGACCGCCGGTTGGCTTGGTGCCGGGAGAGGGGATATGGCTCAAGGTAGAATCGCGAAAGCGCGCGCCGGAAAGCCGAGACCGTCTTTTACCTTCGGCCAGGTCACGACGATAAGCGCGCCGGTTGCCGGCACCTTATCCAGGTTAGCCATGACCTCGATCTGATAATGACCGTGTTGGAGAATGTAAGTTTCCGAATCCATCTTGTCGGTCGTGTCGGTGTCCAT
>DATAYT010000209.1:0-4128 GCA_036272395.1 Xanthobacteraceae bacterium | reverse complement strand
TTTCATCTGCCGCTATTTCGGTGCCGAGTTTCTGGTGCGCTCGGCCAATGTCGGCGGGCTCGAAATCTCCGCCAAGATTGCCGAGTATCCCGAGCTGAAGAACTTCATGAGCAGCGCGGCGGCGATCAAGCCGGACGTCTTGATCGATGTCGGCGCCAATCTTGGACTCTACACCTGCGTTCTGCTGAAGAACCGGCTGGTGCCGCGCGCCATCCTGTTCGAGCCCGACCGGCCAATCGCGTTCCTCTTGGCGCCAATCTCCTGATCAACGGTTTGCTTGAGGCCAATCTGGAAATCCGTCCGTTGGCGCTCGGCGCTGAGGCCGGGCGATTTCGGCTCGTGCCGGGACCGGAACGCGATATCGGCCTCTCCCAGATCGTCGAAACCGCGCAGGACGGCCAAGGACAAGGTTATGACGTCGAGGTCGTGCGCTTCGATGATTTTGTGGCGCTCACCGGCCAAACCCTCGCAATCAAGATCGATGTCGAGCGCTACGAGCGCAAGGTGCTCGCCGGCATGGCGCGGACGCTGCGTGACAATCGCGGCATCGTGCAGATCGAAGTGCTGGAAGCGCGCGAGGAGACGGGTGCGCTCATGACCGCCGCCGGATTCCGGCTGGCGCAGGATTTCGGTCCCAACCTCGTTTTCAGAAAAGATTGAGGGGCCTAAGCCGCAAGCCGCTCCAATTCGCCGACGATGGCCGCGCCCATCTCCGCGGTGCTGACGACTTTGGCGCCTTCGGATTTGATATCGGCCGTGCGCAGTCCCTTGGCCAGTACCGCGGCGATCGCGGCATCGAGCGCGTCGGCCGCTTTCGCCATATTGAAGGAATACCGCAACGCCATACCGAACGAGGCCAGCATGGCGATCGGATTGGCCATGCCCTTGCCGGCGATGTCCGGCGCCGAGCCATGCACCGGCTCATACATCGCCTTGCGCCGCTTGGTCCTGGCATCGACCTCGCCGAGCGAAGCCGACGGCAGCATGCCGAGCGATCCAGTCAACATCGCCGCTACGTCCGACAGCATGTCGCCGAACAAATTGTCGGTGACGATCACGTCAAATTGCTTCGGCCAGCGCACCAGCTGCATGCCGCCGGCATCGGCCAGCATGTGTTCGAGCTGGACGTCCTTGTAGTCGCGCTTGTGCAGTTCCTCCACAACCTCGTGCCAGAGCACGCCGGTCTTCATCACGTTGCGTTTTTCCATCGAGGTGAGCTTGTTGCGCCGCCGCCGCGCTAATTCGAAGCCGACGCGCGCAATGCGCTCGATCTCGTAAGTATCGTAGACCTGCGTGTCGACGGCGCGCTTCTGCCCGTTGCCGAGATCGGTGATGGTCTTGGGCTCGCCGAAATAAACCCCGCCGGTGAGTTCGCGCAGGATGACAATGTCGAGCCCCTCGACCGCTTCGCGTTTGAGGCTCGAAGCGTCGGCGAGCGCCGGATAGACGATGGCGGGACGGATATTGGCGAACAGGCCGAGCTCCTTGCGCAGCCGCAGCAAGCCGGCTTCGGGACGCGACTCGAACGGCACCTTGTCCCATTTGGGCCCGCCCACCGCGCCGAAGATCACCGCATCCGCGGCATGGGCTTTCGCCATGGTGGCATCAGTGATCGCGATCTGGTGCGCGTCGTAAGCGGCGCCGCCGACCAGATCCTCCTCGATGTCGAACTCGGCGGCTCCCCTTGCGGCATAAAAGGCAAGGAGGCGCTTGACCTCGGCCATGACTTCCGGGCCGATGCCGTCGCCGGCGAGCAGAAGAAGTTTGTAACGAGCCATGCAAGACGCCCCGTGAAACGAAACGTCGATTGCTAAAGCGCGCTCTGGCGATTGGCAAGTTCACCTTCAACGCGGGGTGAATCCGGCGAGATGCAGCTCAACAACCGCGGGCGCGGTAAACTTCTCAGAGCCCGCTGAACCAGTTGTAGCCCTGGTTCTCCCAGTAGCCGCCGGCGTCGTTGTTTTGGACCCACATCGCGGTGACGTATTTCGGATTTTTGAACCCGAGCTTGGTCGGAATACGAATCTTGATCGGGAAACCGTAAGCCGTCGGCAAGGTCTGGTAATCGAATTTGAGCGTCAATTGCGTTTGCGGATGCAAGGCGGTCGGCATGTCGATGGTGTTGGAATAGCCCTCCGCGCATTGGAACCAGACATATTTCGCGTTCAAATCGGCGCCGATCACTTTGAGGAAATCGGATAGCCGCACGCCCTGCCACGAACCGATCGCGCTCCAGCCTTCGACGCAAACCAGGCGCGTGATCTGCGACACTTCCGGCAAGCGGCCGAGTTCGGCCAGCGTCCAGGATTTCTTGTTGTCAACGAGCCCGCCGATCTCGAGTTGATAGTTGTCGCCGTCGATATCCGGCGCTTCATCGAGCGAATAATAGGCGTTGAACGGAAATGGCCGCGTGATTGCGCTTTCCGGAAATTCCGGCGCCAGCGTTGTCTTGCTGAACAAGAGCGCCTGGATGCGGTCGTTAAATCGCGACACGACACGCAAGGCACTCTCGGCGGTGGGACCGTCGATGATGTCGCAGCCGGTCAGCATCGCCAGCGAGCCGAGGCTGGCGGCGCCGCGCAGGAACAGCCGGCGCGATGGAGCCGGCAATAGCTTCGCCGCATCCTTGATCAGGAGTTTGCCGTCGACGCCGGGCGGTGCTTTGCGCTTTTGAGGCATTGTTCGTTCTCTTATCGCCCCAAGATAATGGCGCGCAGGCTTTTTGGCACGATGAGTGCTAATGCCACATGGATCGTCAGAAACGCCACGATCGCAGTCATGGCGAAAAAGTGTACGTAACGCGCCGTGTCATAGCCGCCAAAGAAGTCGGTAAGGTACTTAAATTGCACCGGTTTCCAGATCGACAACCCGGACAGAACGATGACGACGCCGGCCACGAGCACGCCGGCATAGAGCAGCCGCTGCACCGAGTTGTAGACGGCGAGATCCTCATGCGAGAGCCGGCCGCGCAAGGCGGCGAGAAAATCGTCGAGCACGGCGCGCGGCCGGATCGGTGACAGCTTGCGGCGGAATCGCCCGGTGGCGAAGCCGAGCGTGACGTAGACGATGCCGTTGATGACCAGAAGCCACATGGCGGCAAAGTGCCACAACAGCGCCCCGGCAAGCCACCCGCCGAGCGCCAGCGCCGGCGGAAAATTGAGGAAATCGAACAGCGGCGAAGCATCGTAGATCTGCCAGCCCGAGCCGATCATCACGAACATCGCCAGCGCATTGATCCAATGCGTGATGCGCACCCAGCGCGGATGAATAAGCTCGCCCCGCATGTTGGCGGGGTTCTGCAGGTCCGCGGAATGGGCAGCTTCCACGCTCATGGTCGACTCACGGGCTACTCTTGCGAGCTATCCGGCGTGCGGCGGGCGAAGCATTAGCAAAACCGACTGCCTGCCGCCCCTCACATCCTGTCAGCGATATATGGTGCCGACATGCTTTCCCCAACGCGCTTGTCCCGTTAAGACGGGGGCCCAGGCGGCGTCAGGCGTTGCCCAAGGTTTTGCCCAAAGTCTTGCCAATGTCGAAGAACAGTCCCGGCAACTTTTTTGAGGATTTCCGCGTCGGTCAGGTCATCCGGCACGCCACGCCGCGCACGCTGACCACCGGCGATGCGGCGCTTTACACCGGATTGTTCGGCCCGCGCTTTGCGGTGCAGTCCTCCGATGCGTTCGCCAAGGCGATCGGGTATCCGCGCTCGCCGCTCGACGACCTGCTGGTTTTTCATGTGGTGTTCGGCAAGACCGTACCCGACGTTTCGCTCAACGCGGTCGCCAATCTCGGCTACGCCAATTGTTTTTTCCGCAAGCCCGTTTTTCCCGGCGATACGCTCGCCGCGCAATCCGAAGTGATTGGGTTGAAGGAGAATTCGAGCCGAAAGACCGGCATCGTTTATGTGCGCACCACCGGCTACAACCAGGACAGCGCGCCGGTCCTCGAATATGTGCGCTGGGTCATGGTGCGCAAGCGCGACGAGGCGGCGGGCCCGCCGGGCGATCACGTGCCGCGCCTGCCGACCGCGCTCGATCCCAAACTTCTTGGCGAGGCCTGTCCGCGGATCGACGTCGCCGCCTATGACTTCGCGCTCGCCGGCAGCGCGGATCGTTTCGGCGACTACGC
>DATAYT010000208.1:0-2642 GCA_036272395.1 Xanthobacteraceae bacterium | reverse complement strand
TGACGGTTGAATTTTGTCATACAATCGTAAAGAAACTGCCAGCTTTTTGTCCTCGTTGGTAGCCCAGCACTCAATGCGGGCCTGGGAGGGAACAGCCCAACAGTAGTCGGCTGAATCCATCCTCGCGGGTGGCCGCTGATGCGTCTTTGGGTTTGGGCTCCTCAACCGCTGCCAGCAGGCTTGGCGCAATACACGTTGGGCTACGTTGGCCACGTTGGGGTTCGTTGTGAAATGCTATCCGGCATTCGGAGCTGCAAAAGCGTTGCGGCTTCCCACCGTTTCCCGTCCGCGGCTCAAATGGTTCGCCGCATTGATCGCACCGCGGCTTGTTATCGTCGAAAAGACTTGCGGGATCGACCCGCGATGTAGTATCCAACATTCGTTTTCCTTTTCTTGCCCGGTTCAGCCTGCCAGCTGGCCGGGCAATTTCTTGCCGCGGCACGGGCCGTTTAAGATCCAAAGATTAGACGGCGTCCCACGAACGAAATGCGCCGCCGCCTTTTTCACTCACAAGACGCGCTACAAAACCTCCTTGGCCGGTTTGCCACTTTCGGCAAAAAGCCATGTATTTCCGTTGCGAATTTGGTTGCG
Organism: Xanthobacteraceae bacterium; assembly: GCA_036272395.1. Taxonomy (GTDB): domain Bacteria; phylum Pseudomonadota; class Alphaproteobacteria; order Rhizobiales; family Xanthobacteraceae; genus BOG-931. The sequence goes on along the minus strand of DATAYT010000208.1, from coordinate 2,051 downwards.
GTATGCCAGCGCAAGTATTTTGGATCATCGCGCCATCTGCGATTCTTGCGGAAACGCAAATAGAACTCATGCAAAAGCGGCCGCCATATTCGCGACCAACGGCCGAAATGCTGGCGGTTCAGGCGCTTGCCTTTATTGCCGAGGACAATACCCGGCTGAGCGGTTTTATCGTGTCGACCGGCATCGCGGTGCAATCGATCCGCGACGCCGCTCGCGAGCCCAACTTCCTCGCCGGCGTACTCGAGCATATTCTGGCTGACGAGAATCTCCTGATCGCATTCGCCGACAGCGCCGGCATTAATCCCGCCGAAGTGGCCCGCGCCCGTCAAACGCTCGGCGAAGTAGGGGAGCGCGATTTGCCATAAGGGGCCGCCGTGAGCACGAACCCTGGCTTTTGCCGCGACTGTCTCACCGACGCACCGCCCATGGAGGCGCGCTGCAGCGCTTGCGGCTCGCCGCGCCTCGTGCGCCACCAACAGCTTGAGACGCTCGCCGTCGCGCACATCGACTGCGATGCGTTCTACGCCACGATAGAGAAGCGGGACGATCCCAGTCTCGCGGCCGAGCCGGTGATCGTCGGCGGCGGCAGGCGCGGCGTCGTGGCGACCGCTTGCTATGTCGCGCGTGTCTATGGCGTGCGTTCCGCGATGCCGATGTTTCAGGCGCTGCGGCTGTGCCCGCACGCCAAGGTCATCCGGCCCAATATGGAAAAGTATGCCAAAGTCGGACGCGAAGTCCGCCAGATGATGCTGGCGCTCACGCCCGCAGTCGAGCCGCTTTCGATCGATGAAGCGTTTCTCGATCTTTCCGGCACCGCGCGCCTGCACGGGATGTTGCCGGCCAGGGCGCTCGCGCGTTTTGCGGCCGATGTGGAGAACCAGCTTCGCATCACGGTTTCGATCGGACTGTCCTGCAACAAATTTTTGGCCAAGGTCGCGTCCGATCTCGACAAACCACGCGGCTTTGCCGTGCTCAGCGCCGAGGAGGCGCCGGCCTTTCTCGCACCCAAGCCGGTGAACTTCATTTTCGGCATCGGTGCGGTCAGTGCCGCGCGTTATGCGCGCGACGGCCTTCATCGCATTGCGGATCTACAACAGGCCGGAGAGATCGAATTGACGCGGCGCTACGGCGAGGAAGGACGGCGCCTGTCCCGGCTGTCTCGCGGCATCGATGAGCGCAAGGTCGACGCCGCACGTGACACCAAAAGCGTGTCCGCGGAAACCACCTTCGAGAGCGACATTGCTGATTTTCGGACCTTGGAGCGTATTTTGTGGAGTCTCTCGGAGGAGGTTTCGGCACGACTGAAACAGAAGGAATTGGCCGGCGTCACGGTGACGCTGAAGCTCAAAACGGCGGATTTCAAAATCCGTACGCGCGCGCATTCGCTTGAAACACTGACTCAACTTGCGGGGCGTATCTTTCCCGCCGCACGCATGCTGTTAGAGAACGAAACCGATGGCACGCCATTTCGCCTGCTTGGCGTCGGGGTCAGTGCGCTTGACTCGGCCGCTACGGCCGATCCCGCCGATCTTGTCGATGGCCGTGCCGCGCTGGCGGAACACGCCGTTGATGATTTGCGCGCGCGTTTTGGCGATACGGTCCTGGTCCGCGGCTTGGGCTTTGAGCCTGCCGAGAAATAGGCTGAAGCAAAATTATTTTAAGTCGTCTGGTTCGGTATTTCGCTTTGGCTTGTTCTTTGAGCATGATCTTTTTCCGAAAACCGGCATTTATCCTCGCATCAAATCCGAGGGCAGGCTTTTTCGGGATCATGCTCTAGCGACAGGGCGCTGCGTCCTTGATATCCAGCGACGATAGCCTCGTAATTTAATGTGCGTTCTCAATATGTTGTCGCAACGTCGTCAGGAGGGTAACGCACCGGGTAACGTCTAGGAAGGCCGCTGGTGCGTTTTGCTGCCCGCCCGGTCCCGGGTGCGGCTAGACTGGGAAACCGCACGGGAGAGGCTCACAGGGGCAATGTGGGATGACTGACATCGGCACGCCGCTGGACAGCAGGCAAAAGGATATAGCGGGCTTCTACGGGAAGATTAAAG
>DATAYT010000207.1:0-2358 GCA_036272395.1 Xanthobacteraceae bacterium | reverse complement strand
CGATGGTGTTTAATCAAGATGATTATTTTCCCGGTACCGCTCTCTGATGCCGACCATTGATTCTCGCAACGCTCGCCAAATCCTGGCTTCTTCGGGTTGATGGCGTCTATTAATGAGCGGACCTCACGCTCGAATGCCGCGTGAGCAAACATCATCCGTGCAAATGCGATGGCGTGAGGTGCGATTTCACTCGGGTCCGGAAAAGCCACATCGTGTGGGCCCATGGTCCAATCTCGGGCAGACAGGGGTCAATCCAGCAAAAGCATTAGGTCTCGGAGCGAATCGCCGGATGGCTTATAGCTGATTCGTCAACACGCCGAAGCGGCGCGATTTAACGATCGCCCTATGTAAAAATTTGCTATCGCAGGGATATTCGCTGCGATCCGCCGCGCTTTCTTCGCGTCAGCAGCTGGCGTCTGGAAACTGACCAAAATGGACCGGGGCATATTCTGACGCAATTTGCCGCGCCATATCTTCAACTTCATCCGGGGGATAATCGCCGGTATTGTATCCCCCGTGTTGAACGCCAGTGAGCGAGACAGGCGCAAAGGGCGCGATGGCGCTGTTATCGGCGAGCCAATGAAAGCTGTAAGTGCTGTTCGTCGGCTTGAATGTAGCGTTCACGCCCGTTTTGGTCACGACGGTGTGAAAGTCGTTTCGAACTGGGTGCCACGCCCCCGCGCGGTGAAGCCACCTCCAGACGACAATAGAGCAAGCCGCGGCGGAAAATCGTCTCTATAATCGGTGCTTGATCCTGAGTAGTCGGCCCGCCACCTAGCGCACACCGTTGGGCGCTATCGCGCCTTGTTTCTGACCATGCTGGACGATGCACAGAAGCGGACCGAGCGGATTATCCGCGTCAGTTTCGAGCCGCTGCTGCGAAAGACGAGCTTCTGGCGGCTCGGGCTCGTCCTCGCGGTCACGTTTCCTCGCTGAGTGGTGGCCCAAGTCGCGACGTCAAGCTTTGTGCGAGCGCGACGGAGCCTCTGCTCCATTGAGCAGCCACCCAAATTTTTCGCGCGCCTTGCGCGCGGTCTCCGGGCTCGGCGTGTTGGCCGGCGGGAACTGGTCGCGCCAGTGATAGGGTCGGCAGGCATTGATCACGGCGACCGAGTGCGTGAGATTGCCAGCGGCGCGTTGCGCCGGCGGAATGCGCGGATCGGCGGGCGAGTCCCACGAACCGTCGATGAATTGGATCGATTCCTTCGGATCGGTGCGCGTCAGCATCGCCCAGATCAGATTTTCCAGATTAGTCACATCGACATCCTCGTCGGTGACGACGATATATTTCGAAGCATAGGCCGAAGCGCCGCATTGCGCCGCGACCATTCCGGCCTGCGTGGCGTGCCCGGGATAGCATTGCTTAATGGCAATGCCGTGGAACATGCGCGCGCCGCCGACTTCGTGGCACCAGACCTGGCGCACTTCGGGCACGCCGGCGTTGGTCATGTTTTGCTTGATGGTCGCCGAGCGCATCACGGCACGGTAGCGCGCCATCTCGTCGGGTCCCGCGCCCATCGGCGGCACGCCGAGCAGGATGGGATCGTTGCGGTGATAGATCGCCTTGATGTCGATCACGGTACACGGCTTGGCGCCGCCGGCATAATGGCCGCTCCATTCGCCGAACGGACCCTCGATGACCTTGCGGTCGGGATGGACATAGCCTTCGATCACGATCTCGGCGCGCGCCGGAATCGGCAGGCCGGTGACCCTGCCGCGCACCATCTTTTCAGGCCGCCCGCGCAGGCCGCCGATGACATCAAACTCGAAAGTGCCGTAGGGCACTTCGAGGCCGCCGTAGAAAAACGCCAGCGGATCGCCACCGACAACCATGGCGACCGGCATCGGCTCGCCGCGCTTGAAATATTTTTCGCGGTGGATGCCACCGTGATGGCCCGGCGCGATCAGAATGCCGACTGTCGTCTTGTCAAAGACCTGCGCGCGATAGGCGCCGGCATTGAGCCAGTTTTCCTCCGGGTCGCGGGTGATGGAATAGGTGCCGGTACCGATGTAGCGGCCGCCATCTTTCTCGTGCCAAATCGGCGACGGGAATTTCAGAACGTCGATATCGTCGCCCATCAGGATGTTTTCAAAGATCGGCCCGTCGTCGACGATCTCGTGCGGGACGATTTTCGGCTTGGTCAGGAACGCCTCGCGATAGGCGTCGCTCAGCTCCCATTTTATCAAATGGTCGGGGAAGCCGAGCGTCATGTTGCGTCGCGTGCCGGCGAACATGTTCATCAACAAGCGAAAGCCCGGCGGACAGCCTTCGATGTTCTCGAATACGACACAAGGTCCGTTCTCGGCGCGCAAAACCGCTTCAGCGGCGAGCCCGATATCCTCCTGCCAGTTGGCGCC
>DATAYT010000206.1:0-49108 GCA_036272395.1 Xanthobacteraceae bacterium | reverse complement strand
CCCCGCATTGTGCGAGTGCCAGCCAATATGGTTTCCCGGCAAACGCGCCCGGCAGCGTCACCATGGTATCCCGCTTATCGATCGAGACGGCCGGCGCCGGTCGTTCGGTCTCTTTGGGCTCGCGTTCGCGCCGGTGGCGCGTCTGTGCGTTCACACTGACGGCAACCAGCGCGGCAACAAGGATGAGGACAAGCTTGGCAGCGGTTGTTCTTCTCATCTCAGGGCGTTTCAGCGCGAGGTTTGCAGGGTTCAATATAAACCAGTTCAGAACTTCTCGACCCAAGGGCGCAATTCGACCTCCCAAGCCCACGCGCTTCGCGGCTGCCGCAACAGATCCATATAAGTCTGCGCGATGGCATCCGGATCGAGCATGCTGTCAGGCTTGTCCGTTGGGACAGGCCGGGTCTGGCTGCGGATGCCGCCGTCGATCACGACGTGGCCGACGTGTATGCCATGCGGCGACAGTTCGCGCGCCATGCTTTGCGCCATTCCCCGCAGCGCGAATTTGCCCATTGCGAAGGGCGCCGACTGGGCATAGCCCTTCACGCTCGCCGAGGCGCCGGTAAACAAGATCGCGCCGTGGCCGCGGGGCAGCATGCGCTTGACTGCTTCCTGGGCAACCAGAAACGCGCCATAGGCGGTGACCGCAATCGATTTTTCGACTTCGGCCGGATCGAGGGTGAGGAACGGTCCGCGGGTGCGATAGCTGGCGTTGTAAACGACCACATCCAGGGCGCCGAACCCTTCGTCGAGCTGAGCGAACAGCTTGGTCACCTGACTGTGATCAGTGGCGTCGCAGGCAAGCGTCATCGCACCCGTTTCCTTGGCGAGATCGGCGAGATTGGCGGCCCGCCGTGCGGCGAGGGCAACTTTGATGCCTGCTTTGTTGAAAAGGCGCGCCAGCGAGGCGGACACCCCCGAACCGACGCCCACGATCAACGCTGTCCGATACCCATGCTCCGCCATGATTTCCTCTTGATTGCTGCCGCCGATCTACCCACCTGCCAAACCGGGATTAGAACGCCATGCAGCGTTTGCTGATTGGAATTGGGCTTGCGCTGGCGCTCGCTGGGATCGGCTGGCCGTTATTGTCGCGCATCGGGCTCGGCCGTTTACCTGGCGACATCGTCATCCAGCGCGGCAGCACAAGCTTTTACTTCCCTCTCGTGACCTGCATCGTTATTAGCATCGTGCTCAGCGCTCTGATGTGGCTGCTTAACCGCTGATAGTCAATCGATCACCGCAGTGGCGTTGATCTCGACCAGGCAGCGCGGATCCGTGGCAAGCCGCACGACCTGAACAGTGGTCGTTGCCGGCTTGGCGTCGCGGAAATATTCGCCCCAGACCCGGTTGAGCGCGTCTTGGTCGCTCAGATCGGTGACGAAGCGGTCGGAGGTGACTACGTCGGCAAAACTGGCGCCCACCGCCTCAAGCCCGCGCTTGAGATTTTCCAGCGCCGCCCTCGCCTGCCCGGCCATATCGCCCGGCATGGCGTCGAACTCCTCTGGCCGGTGCGGATGATGGTGATAGACCGGCGCCGCGGTGACGCCGGCGAGATAGACGGTCGTTCCGCCCTTCACCTTGATCGCCGGCGCATAGGGCATCCACAGGTCAGGCGCATCAGGCCAGTGCACGTGCTCGATGGTTTTGGGCATCTCGCGCTCCTTCTTCAGGCCGCGGGCGGCCTTAAGTCGAAAAACCGGCAGTTACATCCTAAACACGCCGAACTTGGTCTCAGGGATCGGCGCATTCAGCGTCGCGGAAAAAGCCAAGGCGAGGACGCGGCGCGTTTCGCCCGGGATGATGATGCCGTCGTCCCACAGCCGCGCCGTGGCGTAATAGGGATTGCCTTCGGCATCGTATTGTTGGCGGATAGGCTGCTTGAACTCTTCTTCCTCGACCTCCGACCACTTCTTGCCTTCAGCCTCGATATTGTCGCGGCGCACGGTCGCCAGCACCGAGGCCGCTTGCTCCCCGCCCATCACCGAGATGCGCGCATTCGGCCAGGTGAACAGAAATCGCGGGCCATAAGCGCGGCCGCACATGCCGTAATTGCCGGCGCCGTAGGAGCCGCCGATGATGACCGTGATCTTCGGTACCTGGGCGCAGGCGACCGCTGTCACCATCTTGGCGCCGTCCTTAGCGATGCCGCCGGCCTCGTAATCGCGCCCGACCATGAAGCCCGAAATGTTTTGCAGGAACAGAAGCGGCACGTGGCGCTGACAGCACAGTTCGATGAAATGTGCGGCCTTGAGCGCGCTTTCGGAAAATAGAATGCCGTTGTTGCCGAGAATGCCGACCGGCATGCCGTGGATATGGGCAAAGCCGGTGATGAGCGTCGTGCCATAGAGCGCTTTGAACTCGTCGAGATCGGAATCGTCGACCAGTCGCGCAACGACCTCCCGCACATCGTATTGCTTCTTCAGATCAACCGCCACGATGCCGTCGAGTTCGGCGGCGTCGAATTGCGGCTCGCTGGGCTTGCGCAAGGTGACGTCGAGCGCTTTTTTGGCGTTCAATGTGCCGACGATCTGCCGACATAGCGCCAGCGCATGACGATCGTTCTCGGCATAGTAATCCGCAACGCCGGACTTTCTCGCATGCACGTCGGCGCCGCCCAGCTCTTCGGCGGTGACGACTTCGCCGGTGGCTGCTTTGACCAGCGGCGGCCCGGCAAGAAAAATCGTACCCTGATTGCGCACGATGATGGTCTCGTCCGACATCGCCGGCACATAAGCGCCGCCCGCCGTGCATGACCCCATCACCACCGCGATCTGGGGAATGCCGGCCGCCGACATGCTTGCCTGGTTGTAGAAAATGCGCCCGAAATGCTCGCGATCAGGAAAGACTTCGGTCTGATGCGGCAAGTTGGCGCCGCCGGAATCGACGAGATAAATGCAAGGCAGCCGGTTCTCGCGCGCAATCTCCTGCGCACGCAGATGCTTTTTCACCGTCATCGGATAGTAGGTGCCGCCTTTTATCGTCGAGTCGTTGCAAACGATGACGCATTCGCGCCCCGCCACCCGGCCAATGCCGGTGATCAGACCGGCGCCATGAATGGCGTCCTCGTACATGTCGTTCGCGGCGAGCGGCGACAATTCCAAAAACGGCGTCCCGGAATCGATCAGCGTCATAACTCGCTGCCGTGGCAGAAGCTTGCCGCGCGCGAGATGGCGCTCGCGCGCCCGCGGCGGGCCGCCCTCGGCTGCCGTAGCGCGCCGGCTCTCGAGTTCCGCGATCAGCGCCCGCATGGCCGCTTGGTTGGCGCGGAATTCCCTGGATTTGCAGTCGATCTTTGAGGCGATTGCGGACACCAATTCCTCGCATTCCAGCTGAACGAATATACAGAAACGAAACTCTTTCTCCGCACGAAATATCACACGAGCGAGTTCCAGAGAAACCTTGCCGACGAGTGTGCGTTGGGCAAGAGCTCGTCGACGTGTTGCCGGTTTAATCCACCGGCGGTACAACCGAAAAACTTCGATGGCGGCTATTGGGCCGCCCTCTTTGTTCTTATTGGATGCTCGGAGAAGGGGCTTGGTCTCCTAGGCGCGGACTTCTTGGCGCTGAAAGATCACATAGCCAATGACGAAGAGGACGATCGCGGTGGCGATCATTCCCACCATCTGCGGCCACGCAATTAAGACACTCTCCGCGAAGGGCAGCGGCGCCCCGAGCACGGCACCCTGTAATTGGCTCAAGTAAATCGGGCCAAGCGCACGCGTTGTAGGATCGAGCAGCGCCACGACGACTTCTGCGTATAGCGTGGAAGGCGAGAACCGCGCCAGGATCTGCTCCAGTTGCGCGGTACCCGGCGTTTGCAGCCCGAGCGCCGTGTAGCGCGGATCCGGCGGCACGATGATTTGTGCCAGCGCGCCGGAAAGCACTGGCCAGATGAACGTCACCAGGAGCCATAGGCCGAGCGTGACCAGCGCCGCGGTCGCGGCGGAGCGGAACAGAATTGAGAACAGTAAAGCAAGCGCCAGCCAAACGCCGGCATAGACGATGGTGACGAGGAGAAATACGAAACTGCGGGCCATTTCCTCTGCGCCGGGCGGAATGCCGATCAGGAACAGACCGAGCCCGATGACAAGAAGCCACAGCGTGATCAGGCTGATCGAAAGCGTGACCAGGCCGGCCAGAAATTTTCCGAACAACAGCGCATCGCGATAAATCGGTTGCGACAGGATGCGCGACAACGTGCGGCGATTGTGCTCGCTGTTGACAGCATCGAAGCCAAGTCCGATCGCCATCAGCGGCACAAGGAACGAAAGGAACGAGACAAACGACGGCAACGGGTCGCGCGATGTTGTGAACAGCCGCAGGAACAGGAAGGGATCTTCCGCCGTCGTGTCCTTGATTTGTTGGATCGCACCGTAGAGCGCGGCGAGCGCTACCAGCACGACTAGCCATTCCAGCACGCGCATGCGGATGCTGCTCAGGTGGTCCGAAAGCTCCTTGAGCATGACCACGCCGAGCCCGGAAAAGGCGGAGCCTTCACGCTGCATGGCGGGTCTTCTCCTGCACCGCCTGTTCCGGCGTTGCCTCAAAATAGCGCGTATAGATCGCCTCGAGGCTCGGCTCCTGAACGCCGAGATATTTCAGGCGGCCCTGCGTGGCGACGACCTCGGCCGCGGCTTCCGGCCGTACGTCCCGGTCCGCTTGGAGGCGAACTTTGTTGATGCCGACTTTCTCGACTCCGCTGACACCCGGAATGAGCGCGAGCCGCTCGGCCAATCCATTGCCTTCGGCCTCGATCTCGACGACGTAGCCGCCACCAAGCACATGCCGGCCAAGCTCGGCGACCGAGCCCATCAGCACGATGCGCCCACCGTTGAAGAGCGCGACCCGATCGCAAACGCTCTGCACCCGCTCCAAGAGATGCGAGGACAGCAGAACCGAAACGCCCTCGCTTTTAAAGCCGCGGATAATGCCCAGAAGCTCCGCCGTCGCGTGCGGATCGAGTCCCGACGTTGGCTCGTCGAGGATCGCGATTTGCGCGCCTTTCATCACGATCTCGGCCAGCCCGAGCCGCTGGCGCATGCCGCGGGAAAAAGTGCCGACGCGGTTGTCCGCATATTCGGCAAGTCCGACGCGGTGCAGCGCCGCGGCGATCCGCTTTTCCCGTTCAACAGACCGGAACCCGATCAGCCGCGCGGTGTACCGGAGATTGTCCGCAGCGGTCAGATTGTCATAGAACCCGACCGTATCGGGGAGATAACCGACCCTCCGCTTGACCGAAAGCGGCTCGCGCGCCGGATCGAATCCGAGGACGCGCACGCCACCTTCCGAAATTTCGGTCAGGCCCAGCATCATCAAGATCGTCGTCGTCTTTCCGGCGCCATTAGGCCCGAGCAGGCCAAAAATTTCGCCGCGGCCGACGCCGAACGAAATATGGTCGACGGCAGGCGCCGACCCATAGGTTTTGGTGAGGCCGTTAGCCTCGATTACGGCATCGGCAATCATCGACGACCGAACCTTGCTACCGCACCGACCATCACCAACAGCGCAACGCCGATGATGCCCACTCCAGCGATCCCCCACATGGTCGATGTGGTGACGGTGACGCGGAAATTGGTCGACGCCGATTCGCCGCGCGCGGATGCGCGGACGGTCGTCACATAGTCGCCGGCGATGGCCTTTTCCGTCGGCGTGATCAGCGCCTGCACTTCTTTGTTGTCGTTCGGAGCGATGCGGTCGACCGTTTTCGGATCGAAGGTGATCTTCCATCCGCTCGGAGCCGATCCGTTCAGCTGGATGTCTTCGGCTGGCGCCGTGCCGGTATTGGTGATGATGACGGGGACCGTCGTTTCCTTGCCCGCTGAGGCGCGGGTGGACACCAGGCCCTCGCGGCCGCTGATGTCGAGTTTCGGCTGGCCGGTGATGGTCATGGCCAGATCGGCGCTCGCCGCGGCGTCCTCCGCCGCCACGCGCGCCATGACCTTGTAGTCACCGGCTGCAGCCGTGTTCGGGGGAGTGACTTTGAGTTTGACGTCTTTGCTCTGGCCGGCATCGACCGGGACCGCTTTGAGCTCCTGGGTCCCGTATTGTTCCGTAAATGAAGTATCGAAATTTTGCGGCGCCTGCGCGGACAGGCTCACGGTCAGTTTCTTGCCGCTGTCGTTCTTGATGCTGAGCTGATATTCGAAGCTCGATCTGGACGTGCCGCGCAAATCCGGAAGCTGCGGCGTAAGCGTCAGTTTTGCGGGCAGATCCTTCGCCAGCGTCACGTTAAGCGGCAGCTGTAGATTTGTCGTGCCTCCCTGCGCGGCCACAGTGACGGTTTGGGTGCCCATCGGCGCGTTCTTCGGCACATCGAGCCGCAGCGACAGTGACACGCTCGAATTTGCCGCCGGCATCGCCGCGGCAACCGGCTGACCGCCGCCGAGCAAAGTCGCCGTCCAACCGCTCGGCACCCCGCTGACCGAAAGCGCCAGACGCTCGGGCGTCACATTGTAGTTTTGTAATCTGAGGCTGACCGTGGAGGTCTCGCCGGGGCGCAACGTCACCGCCGGATAGTCGCTCATCAGGAAAATGCCTTTGACGTCTTTAGGCGCATCCTCGGCAAAGGCTTGCGACCCCGATGGGATCGTGAGCGGCGCCGCAAAAACAGCAATGGCGGCCGCAACGGCGGCGATCAACCTATATTGCATTGGCATGGCTCCCGTGCAGGCAATGGAACGGCGCCCTACCCCGTCGCACAAAAGCGTTCGGGCGGGGAACAGGCATTGTCGGCGCAATCGTGACAAAATCATGCAGACGCTGGCCTATTTGACAAGCTCTGTCGCAGAAGTCCTGCGGTAGAGAGACGCAGTTAACGGGATTAAGCGCCATGCCGCGGGCAAGGCAGGTCAGCGCCGGGGTTCTGGCGTTTCGTTGCAGGCCTGAGCTCGAAGTCCTGCTCGCCCATCCGGGCGGCCCGTTTTGGGCCAAGAAGGACGCCGGCGCCTGGACCATCCCGAAGGGCCTGGCCGAACCCGGCGATGAACTCATCGCCGCCGCTCGGCGCGAATTCACGGAAGAAACAAGTCTTGTCGCGCAAGGCGACATGATTGAACTCGCGCCTGTCGTTCAAAAAAGCGGGAAACTCGTGCACGCCTTTGCCCTGGAGGCAGATTTCGATATTTCGCAATTCGTCAGCAACACCTTTGCGCTGGAGTGGCCGCCCAAATCGGGCCGGCAACAAAGTTTCCCCGAGATCGACCGGATCGCCTATTTCACGCTGCCCATGGCGAAGCAGAAGATCATCGCCTATCAGCTCCCGTTACTTGCGGAGTTGGAAAGACGGATAGGTCCGACCCGCTGATCATGATCGGCGTCATAGTCGCTACAGGTGCGAGGGAGCCATCCGCGCGAGACAGTTATTCGCGCAAGACACCTATTCGCGCAAGACTTGCGGCCAATCGACCTCGTCTTCTGCCAAGACCCCAGTCTCGCGCCGCGCGGCATCCCGCCATTCATTCCAGGAAGGCAGTGCCATCATCGCGCGCATATAGTTCAGCGCCGTTGAGCTCGCCTCAACTGCGTAAGTATGAAATCGCCACACGACCGGAGCAAACATTGCGTCGGCGGCACCGAATGAGCCAAACAGGAACGGATCGCCAGAGCCATACTTGCTCCGGCATTCGCGCCAAATCGCATCGATGCGCGCCACATCCTTGACGGTGCCGCTATCAAGAGCCCTGAATTTTACCGGGCGCGCCACATTCATCGGCAGGTGACGGCGCAGCGAAGCAAATCCGGCATGCATCTCCGATGCAATCGCGCGAGCATAAGCTCGCGCCGCAGGGCTCTCCGGCCATAATCCGGCGGCTGGAAACTTTTCCGCGAGGTATTCCAGGATCGCCAGCGATTCCCACACGCGTATGTCGCCGTCGCACAGGACCGGGACGCGTCCGGAACCGCCCAACTCATTTACCCGCGATTTGAAATCGGCAGCGTCAAGCGAGGCCACTGTCTCATCGAACGCGATGCCTGCGACCTTCATCGCCAGCCACGGCCGAAACGACCAGGACGAGTAATTTTTATTGCCGATGACCAGATGCAGCGACATCACGTCTCGCAGGCGGACTGTAAGCGGGCCAAGGCGCCGCCAAACAAGATTTCATCAAAGGCGATGACGATGCAACCGGATCAAGATCGGGTCAGACCAAACCGGTGACGATGGCGAGAAATGATACAAATAGTACGGCGGCCAAGGTGAACATCACCGTCAGCGCCATCTCACCCCATTGCGCAATCGGCGGGGTGGCCTCTGCCGTGGTTTCGACCGGCTCGGCAGACAAAGCGGCGGGTGTATCGCTCAACATTCGCGGGACCCTTCCGAAAAGACACAACAACCTCCGAATATTCGACGGCAGCGATGAAGGATTGGTAAAGGTCGGCATTGCGGCAAACGCCCGGCGTTGTCGCGACGCGGTTTGTGAATGAAAGGGGTCGGCCCCCAGCCCGGATCCGAGGCGGCCAATCCCCCGCTAGGGCGCAGGAAACAGTTCTGAGGTCTTGCCGGTCAGCCGATACACGACAAGGCCCATCCATTCGTGAACGGCGTAGTCGGTCATCGCTAGCCCGCCGACGAATGAAGTGAAAAGCTCTACTGCGTCGTCTTTTCCGCGGGTATGCCAATTAACCGGATAAGCCTCTACCGCAAAACCGGCGGCTCGGAAGGCGGCGATCGCACGCGGCATATGCGAGGCTGAGGTCACCAAGAGCCACCGCTCGCCCGGCTTGGGATCGGCGAGCAGGCGCGAGAACACCGCGTTTTCGATCGTGTTGCGCGATTGTTCCTCCGCGGTGATGCGCTCATGGGCAACGCCGAGTGCCTCGAATTCTTTCACCGCGAGCGGCGCTTCGAGCGGTGCCGTCGGATCGAGCGAGGCTGTCCCGCCGGTAAAGATAATGCGGGCATTCGGGTAGCGGTGCGCCAGTTCCACCGCAACGGTGAGGCGCTCAGCCGAGCCGTTGAGTGCAACGACGCCGCGCGCCACCGAGATATCGGGTGAAATCGCTCCGCCGAGGACCACAATGCCGTCTGGAGCTCCGCGGGAGGCATCCCATGGCGGGAAACGTTCTTCCAGCGGCCGCAATATTATGCGTCCGAGCGGCGAGTAGCCGAACACCGCAATCAGCACGAGACTGGTAACGATGAGCCAACTGGCGAGCCGCCGAAATCGCGTGAACAACAGAACAAGGCCGATCAACCCGATTGCCATCAACAGATTTGACGGCATCGCGAGGTAGCCAATCGTCTTTGAAAGAACGAAGAACACTCATCGCTCCGATTAGAAACATTCTCTAATCACGATGCTCCCCGCGTGATGGCGCGTGCTCGACATCTTACGAGTGGCCGTTTGGCTGGCCTTTTCCTCTCCGTGAACCCGCACATAACGCGCAGTTCAGTCGCACGCATTCACCCCCGCGTCTTTCGCCAGGCAGCATAGCGGGCTTTGGCCTCGTTATTGGGCGGGTAAAGGCCGGGCAGTTTCACGCCTTTCTCGACCTCACCAAAGACCCAACTTTCATACAGCTCGTGTTCGGCGCCTTCGTGAGCGACGAAGTCGACCAAATTCTGAGGAATGACGACCGCACCATCATCATCCACGACGATCACGTCGCCGGGAAACACGGCGCAACCGCCGCAGCCGATCGGCTGTTGCCAACCGACGAAAGTCAAACCATTGACGGATGCCGGCGCGGCAACGCCGGCACACCACACCGAAAGCGCGCTCGCCAATACGCCGGCGCGATCGCGCAGCACGCCGTCGGTGACCAGCGCCGCGACGTTGCGCTTCTTCATCCGCGCGCAAAGGATGTCGCCAAAGATTCCGGCGCTCGGCACGCCCATTGCGTCCGCAACTGCAACCACTCCTTCCGGCATGTCTTCGATTGCGGCACGCGTCGAGATCGAGCTCGCCCAGCTCTCCGGTGTCGCCAAGTCCTCGCGCACCGGCACGAACCGCAGCGTGAATGCCGGGCCGACGATCCGCTCGCCGCCGAGGACAAGCGGTTTCGGGCCATTCATCCAGCAGCGCCGGATGCCCTTCTTCAGCAACATGGTGGTGATGGTGGCGGTCGTCACCTTGCGCAGAATGTCGATCAAAGCGGCGCTCATATTTTGCTCCCCCTGGCAGATCAGGCCGGCATGATACCAAGCCGTTCGTCGCGCCGGCGCAGCCAGGCCACGAACGGAATCGACAGCAGCACCATCCAGGCTTTACCCACGACTTGCCCGGCCAAAAAATCGAGCGAGCCGAAAGCGAGCCATAGGAATGCAACCGAGTCGACGACCAGACCGGCACCGCTCGACGCAATGACCGCCGTCACCAGCCGGCGGCGCGCCAGCGGGGTGTAAACCGCGAGATCGGCAAACTCGGAGAGAAAAAAAGCAGTCGCCGAAGCGACCACCAGCGAAGCGGGCGCGTACAAGGCTGAAAGAGCGCTGCCGGCCAGAACCGCCACCGCCGAAATCGCTGTACCAAGGCGTCGCTGCACCAGATCGCGCAAAACCAGCGCTATGCCCACCATCGTGACGCCTGAAGGCGCCATCAAACCGGGAGCGACCGGCACGAGACACGGCCCGTTCGGCACGCAGGTGGTGCCCGCATGGCCGATCAGCCAATTGGCAGCGGGGATCGTGAGTGCAAAAAGAACTAGGAACAATATTCCTTCGCGCGAGCGGTGCCGTTGCGGATTCATGATCCCGTCTTCCATTTTGCAAAACCTGCCGCGCGCAAACGGCACGCCGGACATTCGCCGCAGCCCAAGCCCCAATCGTGACGATGTTCGCGGTCACCGAGATAGCAGGTGTGCGTCTCGGCGAGAAGGATATCGACCAACACGTCGCCGCCGATCTCGTGCGCCAACGCGAAGGTCGCCGCTTTGTCGATCCACATCAGCGGCGTATGAATGACAAAACGGCGATCGGTCCCGAGCGTCAAAGCCAGCTGCATCGCCTTGACAGTATCGTCGCGGCAATCCGGATAGCCGGAGAAATCGGTTTCGCACATGCCGGCAACAAGGTGGCCGATGTCGCGCCGGTAGGCGACCGCGCCGGCAAAAGCAAAGAACACCAGATTTCGTCCGGGGACGAAGGTCGTCGGCAGACCCGATTGGGCGATCCCGATCTCCGCCTCACGGGTGAGCGCCGTTTCTGAAATCTCAGCAAGCGCATCGATGCGCACAATGTGATCTTCACCGAGACGCGCGCGCCAATTTTGCGAGTATGCCGCCAAGGCCGAACGAATGCGCGGACGCACTTCGAGTTCAACGGCGTGACGCTGGCCGTAAGCAAACCCGATCGTCTCCACCCGGGCAAAGCGTTCGAGCGCCCAGGCCAGACAGACAGTTGAATCCTGCCCTCCCGAGAACAGGACAAGCGCGCTGTTCAAGAGGTCCACCGCGCTTATCCCTTGAGCCAGTCGCCGATCCTTTTGACGGCTTCGCGCATGTCGTCATGCGATCCGGCATAGCATAAGCGCAGGAAGTTTCGGCCGCGGGTCGGATCGAAATCGACGCCGGGAGTTGCCGCCACGCCCGCCTGTTCGAGCATGCGTTTGGCGAAGTCAAAACTGTCGTCCGAGAAACGCGACGTGTCGAGGTACAGATAGAATGCGCCATCGACCGGCAAGAATGAGTCAAGGCCTGCCCGCGGCAGCCCGTCCAGCAGGATGCGGCGATTCTCCTCGTAACCGTGTTTTATGTTTTCGAGCTCATCGCGGCCGTCGAAGGCCGCCTGCGCCGCGATCTGCGAAAGGGTGGGAACGGATATGGCCAAGTTCTGCTGCAGGCGCTCCACCGCACGAAGCAGCGACGGCGGCACGACCATCCAGCCGACACGCCAGCCCGTCATGCAAAAATATTTGGAGAAAGAATTGACGACGATTGTATTCGCAGACAGCGCGGCCGCGCTCTGCGCCCGAAAAGCATAATCGAGCCCGTGGTAGATTTCGTCGGAGATCACGGCGATCCCGGCATCCTCGGCAGATTGGATGAGCTCGCCAAGCGCCGCCGCGGACATCATCGTTCCGGTCGGATTGGCCGGAGAGCCGACCACCACGCCTTTGAGAGGACGGGCGCGATGTTGCGCAAGCAGCAGATCCGCGGTGAGCGCCCAGCGCGTGGCCGCGCTGGTTTCGATCAACACCGGCTCGCAACCCAGCGCGCTGAGAATGTGCCGGTAGGGCGGATAACCCGGGACAGCCACTGCGACGCGATCGCCAGCCTCGAACAGCGCGAGAAAGGCCAGCATGAACGCCGCCGAGGATCCCGTGGTCACGACGACGCGCTCGGGATCGACTTCGATACCGTGCCATTGCGCATAAGACTGCGCGATGCGCCGACGCAGCGAGGCGATTCCCAATGCGGCGGTGTAGCCATGCGCGCCGTTGCCGAGCGCAGCCCTCACCGCGGCGACGGCACTCGCCGGCGCGCCGGCGGCCGGCTGGCCGACCTCCATGTGCACAATTGTCCGGCCTTGCGCCTCCAGCCGCTCCGCCGCGGCCATGACATCCATGACCATGAACGGCGGGACGCCGCTGCGAGCCGAAGGTTGCAGCAAAGCTTTTGCCCTTTCCAACATGAGGCGCGCTCAATTCCTTATTTGCTTGATCGGTTTACGCCCCGCTGATGCCGTATTCAGCGGGTCTGGTGCATATCGCGATAATCGCCTGCGTGTGTGTTGACCCTAACCCCATCGGTCCATAGGTTGCCGCCGGAATAACTCGATTCAGCGTCACATGATGGTTGCTCAATCTCCTAGCAAGACGCGGCCGCCGAGGCCAGCTATGCGCGCGATCGCGGCGCTGACCGCCGCGGCCGTTGGGCTTGCGAGCTTTCCGGCGCGGCCGCAGACCGGCGCGAATGCCGGGATTCCGATGATCCGCGACGCCGAGATCGAACAGCTGCTGCGCGACTATACGGCGCCGATTTTTCGCGTCGCCGGCCTGACCGATCAAAATATCCACGTCGTCATCATCGACGATAAAAGCTTCAACGCCTTTGTGATGGATGCCCACCGCATTTTCATCAATGTGGGTGCCCTGACGCAGGCCACCACGCCCAATCAGGTCATCGGCGTGCTGGCGCACGAAACCGGCCACATCGTCGGCGGGCATCTATCGAAGATTCGACAAGAACTGGCGAACGTGCAGACAGCCGCCCTGATCGGTCTGTTGCTTGGCGTTGGCGCCATAGCCGCCGGCGCCCGTTCCGGCGGCAGCGACGCCGGCAATGTCGGTCTGGCGGCGATTACGGCGCCGCAAGCTTTGGGCATCAACCACCTGCTTGCCTATCAGCGCGCCCAAGAGGAATCCGCCGATCGCGCCGGCGTGCGCTTCCTGACCATGACCGGCCAGTCGGCAAAAGGAATGTACGACACCTTCAAACACTTTGCCGACGAATCGCTATTCGCCGCGCAAGGCGCGAACCCTTATTTTCAGAACCATCCGATGCCGCAAGAGCGCATGGCGGCGCTGACTGAATTGGTGAAAACTCCATACTGGGCGAAGAAGGATTCTACGGAGCTGCAATTCCGGCATGACATGATGCGAGCCAAACTTTTTGGCTTCACCGAACGGCCGGCAAGCGTTCTAGGGCATTATCCCTTGACCGATTCCAGCCTGCCCGCGCGCTATGCCCGCGCTATTTCCGCTTATCGGTTCGGCGATCCGCGCGGCGCGATGGCCCAAATCGACAGCGTGATCCAAGCGATGCCGAACTACCCCTATTTTTACGAACTGAAAGGTCAAGCGCTCCTCGAAGGTGGCCATCCCGCCGAGGCGGTCGCGCCGTTGCGCCATGCCGTGCAATTGGCACCGAGTCCGGCGCTTATCCAGATTCTGCTTGCCCAGGCGATTGTCGCAACAAACGATGCAAAATCGGCGGACGAGGCAATTTCACTTCTGCACGCAGCCATCATCAAGGAGCCTGAAGCAGCCGACGCCTACACGACGCTGGCAATGGCCTATGCGCGCAAAAATAATCTCGCCGACGCGGACCTTGCCTCGGCCCAGGCCGCCTTCGCGCGCGGCGACAACAAGACCGCGCGCGAACTCGCCGAACGCGCCAAGCAGCGTTTTCCGATCGGATCGCCGGGCTGGGTTCGGGCGGACGATATTGTTGCCTTCAACAAAAATCAGAAGCAGAACCCGCTTCGCCCCGGTCAATAAGGAAAAGGACGATTGAAATGACTTGGAGTCTCCGCACGGCATTTGCGATCTTGACCATCGTGCTGCTGGCGCCGCTTGCCGCCGCGCAAGATCGCACTCCTCAAGCAAGTCCGGCAACGACTCCTGTTCCGCCAACGGGCGCATCAGAAGCATTTTCGGCGGCGCAAGCCCGCGAAATAGAAAACATCGTCAAGAATTACCTCGTGCAACATCCCGAGGTGCTGCAAGAGGCCATGGAGGCGTTGGATCGGCGGCAGAAGGAAGCCGACGCCGAGAAAGCCCGAGTCACAATCAAAGACAACAACGCCACCATATTCAATTCGACCCACCAGGTCGTGCTCGGTAATCCGCAGGGCAAGGTGACGATGGTGGAATTCTTCGACTACAACTGCGCCTTCTGCAAGCGGGCGATGGCCGACATGCTCGATTTATTGAAGACAGATTCCGATCTCAAATTTGTTCTCAAGGAATTTCCGGTTTTGGGTCCTGGCTCCGTCGATGCCGCGCATGTCGCCGTTGCCGCGCGCATGCAAGATGCTTCAGGAAAGAAATACATGGAATTCCATCAGAAGCTGCTCGGCGGCCGCGGCCCTGCCGACAAAATGCGCGCGCTGGCGGTAGCCAAAGATGTCGGTTTCGACATGACGCGGCTGGAAAAGGACATGAATAGCGACGAGGTGAAGGCCACCATTGAAGAGAATATGAAACTGGCCGATGCCCTTGGCGTCAGCGGAACGCCGAGCTACGTCGTCGGTGACGAGGTCGTCGTCGGGGCCGTCGGTCTGGACGAGCTGCGCGCCAAGATCAAAAACGAACGGAAGTAATCGTCCGACCCATCCGCCATCGCGCGGCCGTTAAGAACGAGCGGGCGAGCGTGCCGAACACCGCCTGATCCTGCTTCCACTTTGCAGGGGCCTTCCTTATAACAAGTTCAGGCGGGATGGCCCGCGGCAACAGCCGGCTCAGCGCGCATGGCCAAAACTATTTACGTCCTTAACGGACCCAACCTCAATTTGCTCGGCACCCGCGAGCCGCATATCTATGGCCGGTCGACGCTTGCCGACGTCGAAAAGCTCTGCCGCACTACGGCCGAGCGACACGGTTTTGCGCTGGTCTTCCGCCAATCCAATCACGAAGGTCAGATCGTCGATTGGATCAATGAAGCGCGGGCGGAAAAAGCGACCGGGCTTATCATCAATCCCGCGGGCCACACGACGACATCGGTCGCAATTTTGGACGCGCTGCTCGCGATGGAGTCGCCGGTCGTTGAGGTGCATATCAGCAATATCCATGCCCGCGAGGAGTTTCGCCGGCATTCTTATATCTCTCGCGCCGCACGAGCTGTAGTCTGCGGCTTCGGCATCAACGGCTATGCGCTTGCCATTGCCGGTCTTGCCAGCCTGCTCGGCGCCAAGGAGTGATCGTGGCGCGCAAGTCCGATAGTCCGGGGACGCCCGCAATCGATCACGAAGCCATCCGCGAGCTGGCGAGGCTATTGGACGAAACGGGTCTGACCGAAATTGCCATCGAGCGCGACGGCGTGTCGATCCGCGTCGCTCGACATTCCGGCGGCGGCCACGGGCGCGCGCGCGCTGCCGAAACCGCCGCGCCGACACCGGTTGCCTCGACACCGCTGCCGGCCGATCCGGCGCAGCACCCCGGAGTAGTCGCCTCGCCGATGGTCGGAACGGCCTATCTTGCGCCCGAATCCGGTGCGCGTCCCTTTGTGGAAGTCGGCACGGTGGTAAAAACGGGCGAGCCGCTGATGATTATCGAAGCGATGAAGACGATGAACCAGATCCCGGCGCCGCGGCCCGGAACGGTGATCCAGATTCTCGTCGACGACGGTCAGCCGGTAGAATACGGCCAGCCGCTCATGATCATCGAATGACGCCAAGCCCGAGTCGGCGCAGAACATAAGCGGCGAGGATGTTCGACAAGATCCTCATTGCCAATCGCGGGGAAATCGCGCTGCGGGTGCTGCGCGCCTGCAAGGAGCTGGGCATTGCCACAGTCGCGGTACACTCCACCGCGGACGAAGACGCGATGCATGTCCGTTTGGCGGACGAAAGCGTCTGCATCGGGCCGCCCGCCGCCAAAGATAGCTACCTCAACATCCCTGCCCTTCTCGCAGCCTGCGAGATCACCGGCGCGGACGCCGTGCATCCCGGCTACGGTTTTCTCTCCGAGAACGCCCGATTTGCCGAAATCCTCGCCGAGCACAACGTGCACTTCATCGGTCCACTCCCCGAGCACATTCGCCTGATGGGCGACAAGATCGCAGCCAAACGCGCCGCAAAGGAGCTCGGTATTCCTGTCGTGCCAGGCTCCGACGGCGACGTCGGCAGCGAGGCTCACGCGCAGCAGCTCGGGCGCGAGATCGGATATCCGCTGATGCTCAAAGCGGCTGCGGGCGGCGGCGGCCGCGGCATGCGCGTGGTGACCGAGGAATCCGGACTTGCTTCAGCGCTGGCATCGGCGCGCGCCGAAGCGAAGGCGGCTTTCGGCGACGACACGCTCTATGTCGAAAAGTACCTCTCCCGACCGCGTCATATCGAGATTCAGGTCCTCGGCGATGGCAAGGGCGGCGCAATTCATCTTGGCGAGCGTGACTGCTCATTGCAGCGCCGCCACCAGAAGGTCTGGGAAGAAGGTCCCTCCCCGGCGCTTAACAGCAACACGCGCGACGAGATCGGCGAGACCGTCGCCAAGGCCATGCGCGCCATCAAATATCTCGGCGTGGGCACGGTCGAATTTTTATACGAGAAGGGCAAATTCTATTTCATCGAAATGAATACGCGGATTCAGGTCGAGCATCCGGTGACCGAGATGATCACCGATATCGATCTCATCCTGGAGCAGGTCCGAGTTGCGGCCGGCGGCGACCTGCAATTGACGCAGGATGAACTCAAGTTTTACGGCCACGCCATCGAGTGCAGGATCAATGCCGAAAACCCGGTGTCGTTTCGACCCTCGCCCGGAAAGATCGTGCATTATCATCCGCCCGGCGGCTTGGGGGTACGCGTCGATTCCGCCGTCTATAACGGCTACACGATTCCGCCGTACTACGATTCGCTGGTCGGTAAGCTGATCGTCCGCGGTAAGACGCGGAGCGAATGCCTGATGCGACTAAAGCGCGCGTTGGACGAATTCGTCGTCGATGGCATCGAGACCACGCTGCCGTTGTTTCGCGCGCTGGCGCGGGAAAAGGACGTCATCGACGGCCAATACCACATCCATTGGCTCGAGGAATTCCTGGCCCGCGGCGGCTTGCCAGAGTAAGCCTCACGCAGGCACGGCGACTGGCGTAGCGCGCACTGCGGCGGCGACCAACCGTCCGAGGACGGCGGGCTCGTAAGGCTTCGGCAGCAGCATCGATCCAGGCACCCGCGCCTCTTGCCGGAGCGTTGCCGCACGGGCGGAAGCGTAGATGACCGCTAAATTCGGCTGCATTTCACGGGCGAGACGCGCCAGCGCCGTCCCATCCATCCCGCCCGGCAGGTTGATATCCGTCAGCAGAACGTCGATCGGCGCGCGCGCGATATGCAGGAGAGCATCAGCCGCGTTGGTCGCGCTCTCGACGGCAAAGCCCTGCTCCGAGAGCGACTGCGCGATCCACTCGCGGATGAAGAATTCGTCTTCGACGAACAAGACGCGAATTCGTTCAGCGTCCGTTGTATTTACGCCTGTGTGTACGTTCATGGCAGCCACCCACCGGTCTATAGCCGCCTAATGCGTTGCGCTAGAAAGCGTTCAAATTGGCAAAAACTGTAGCCACTTATGCTTTGCAAGCGGTTAACAATTGCGGGAAGCGCCCGCCTCTTGAAGGCAAAGGTACCGAACGGTTAAACGAATCCATGGCAAGCCGCGAGTCCGCGTTCATCGATATCACGCCGGAGGTGCTGCTGAAGGCTTACTCCTGCGGGATATTTCCCATGGCGGAGAGCGCCGATGACCCCGCGCTCTATTGGATCGAGCCCGAGCGTCGCGGAATTATTCCTCTGGATCGGTTTCACCTTGCCGGCCGCTTGGCGCGCACGGTCCGCTCCACTGCCTTCACCGTATTCGTTGACCGGAACTTCGACGCGGTGATCGAAGGCTGCGCGCAGCCGCAACCGGGGCGGAGCCGTACCTGGATCAACAGTCGCATCCGCACTCTCTATCGCAAGCTCTACGAACGCGGCGATTGTCACACCGTCGAGGTTTACGACGGCGAAAGCTTGATCGGCGGTCTCTATGGGGTCAGCCTCGGCCGCGCGTTTTTCGGCGAAAGCATGTTTCATCGCGCGCGCGACGCTTCAAAAATCGCGCTGGTTCATCTGGTCGCTCGGCTCAAAGCGGGCGGGTATCGTTTGCTCGACACGCAGTTTGTCACCGAACATCTGCGAAGCTTCGGCGCCACCGAAGTGTCACGGCCGATCTATCACAAATTGCTCGACGCCGCGCTCGTCGGTGAAGCCGACTTTGCCGCGCTCCCGGTCGACCATCCGATCTCGGGCGAGACCGTACTGGCACGGCTGGCGCAGAGCTAATCAGGATTCAATCGTCGGTCGCCGGAGCCGGCGTCCGCGAGGGCGGAATCGCGGGAACGCGCGGCGCTGTAGGTCTGCGTCCCGAACCGACCGGCGCTGTGGCGGACGGCGACGCAGGTGGAGGCGCCTGAGCCACCGCGCCGCCGGCCGGTTGCGCGCAATCCGTAAGCCAGACGTCGTAGATCGGATGCTCGACGGCGTGCAGGCCCGGGCTTGAGGCGAACATCCAGCCGGCGAAAATTCGTCTTATCTCGCCTTGCAGCGTCACCTCGTCGACTTCCACGAAAGCGTCGGTATTCGTCGCCTCGGTCGGCGGGCGCGTGTAACAGGCGCGCGCGGTGACCTGCAGCGCGCCGAATTGCACCGTTTCGCCGATCCCCGCATCAAAGGAGATCGTTCGCCCGGTGATCTTGTCGAGTCCGGCGAAAACCGCGCGGGCGTTTTCTATCTTCTGCGTGGGCGTTTCCGTGACCACCGTGTCGTCTGGCCGCGTTGAGGCATCGGCCGGCTGCTGCGGCGCCGGAGCCGCTGGTGTCGGCAGTGCCGGCGCGGCACGGTTCTGCGGAGCGGGCGCCAGAGATGCGCCCGCGGGCGGCGGTAACGGTTGCGACTGGATTCCGGCCGGACCTCGCGGCGCGCTCGGCGGCGGCGGATTCTGTTGCGAGCGCAGATTTTGCTGGCCGGGGAATTGCTGTTGCGCCGGATTCTGTCCGGGATATTGGACTGGCGGCGGCTGCGGTGGAAATGGTCCGCCTGGCACATCGGCGGGTGGCCGTGGCGGCGAATCGCCGAAAGTGCCGCCAAATTGTGCCGCAACCGGCCCGGCCGCGAGCGTGGCGCCGATCACGACGGAGAGTGCGGCGATTCGAGCCATGACAGACTTGTTAGTGCAGGTTTTTGCTTTTGTGCAGTGGGTTAACATGTGGAATGCGGCGAAAACGGGGGCGCCGGATGTACGGACCGAGGCGATTGATCGGCGGTCATTCCACGCCGAGGTTTGGTCACTGATCGCCCGGATTCCAAGCCTTGTAATCTCCGGTCGCTTTCGGCCTGCGGCCCTGCGCCAGCATTGAGCCGCTCGGACGGCGTGCAGCCGGCGTCCCCGTCAAATTGGGCTCGTGCGGCTTTTCCCATCGATAAGTTCTTGCCGTTTCCAGCGTCGGCGGCGTGTCCACAATGTGATGCAGCCAGCCGTGCCAACTTGGCGGAATCAAAGACGCCTCGGCGAGCCCCTTGTAGATCACCCAGCGGCGATCGAAACCAAGCGCGGGATCGATCTTGCCGTTCTTGGTCCGGTAATAGCGATTGCCGAATTCGTCTTCGCCGACGAACTCGCCGTATAGCCAGGTCCACAATTGTGTTCCGAAGGTCTGACTGTTCCACCAAGTGAACAGACGCAGCAGGAAAGTTTTCATTGATGGAGGCCGGAGATTAAGTTCTTCAATAAGCCGTTCGCACCGCCATTGGTCGATGCGGCGTTAAAATAGTCATTGCCAGTTGATCGCGCGGCTGTCCAGAGCGGAAAACCATAGGGCGATTGCGGCCGGGCCGCGATCGCAATTATGCTCTTTGAAAGCGTTCATTAGCGCCGTTGTTCGAGAAACAGGTAGGGGGAAATCTGCGCCGCATTGTCGAAACCTTGCTCATTGTCGGCGGTCTGGCGCTCGGCTTGGCGGCGGCGCATGGCGGCGATTATCCGTCGCGGCGCATTACCTTGATTGCGCCATGGCCGCCCGCCGGAGCGATCGACACGACATGCCGCGAACTGGCGCCGGGCGTGACGCATTCCGCACGGTCGAATCGCGTTCAGACGTTCGCGATCGTTTAATATTTCTCGGTCTGACACCGCAAACGAGCCCGCCGCCGGAGACTTTGCAAGGTTTTATCGACAGCGAATTGGTGCGCTGGGGCAAGGTGGTCAAGTCGGCCGGCCTGGCCGGTACTGAATGATTGTGGTCTAGCGGCGGTGCCCCAGCAGCGCCGCCACAATCTCATTCCATTCCGACGATAATCCGTGCGTTGCTGGTTTCCGGCGCGCCTGTCGATACCAATAATTGGCATTGTCGAGATCGCCTTCGACGCGATGCAGATGGGCGTGCACCCAAGCGCAATCCTGATCGTGTCCGTTCATGACGATGGTATGCGCTTTGTCCCAATTCTCGTTGGCCGCCCACCACAAGGCCTGCAGCGCCCCCGAAGCACCCGCCGGAGGCGTTTTCCCTTTCAGCGACTGCCTGAAAGCGGCCGGGGTCATGGAAACTTACACTACCACCATTTTTCCGGCGTGAACGATCCGGCGGCGCTCTCAACGATCGCGCCGAGCGTAAACAGTGTCTCTTCGGCAAATGGACGGCCGATGAGTTGCAGCCCAAGCGGCAGGCCCTGGCTGTCCAGCCCGGCGGGCACCGAAATGGCCGGCAGGCCCGCCATATTTACCGTCACCGTGAACACGTCGTTGAGATACATCTCGATCGGATCGGCCCGCCCCCTTTCGCCGATGGCAAAGGCCGCCGATGGCGTCGTCGGCGTCAGGATCGCCTCGATACCCGTAGCAAAGCACGTCTCGAAATCGCGCTTGATTAACGTGCGCACTTTTTGCGCCCGCAGATAGTAAGCATCGTAATAACCGGCGGAGAGCACGTAGGTGCCGATCATGATGCGCCGGCGCACTTCCTTGCCAAAACCGGCGGCGCGGGTCTGCTCGTACATTTCGATGATATCGCGCCCCGGGACGCGCAAGCCGTAGCGGACGCCATCGTAGCGCGCGAGATTCGACGAAGCCTCCGCCGGGGCAACAATGTAATAGGCCGGCAGCGCATATTTGGTCATCGGCAGCGAAATCTCGACGAGTTCCGCGCCAGCCTCTTTGAGCCAATCGGCGCCTTTTTGCCAAAGCGCTTCAATCTCGGCGGGCATGCCGGGCACGCGATATTCTTTGGGAATGCCGATGCGCACGCCTTTGACCGAACGGCCGATCGCCGCTTCGTAGTCCCGCACAGTTACATCGGCGGAGGTCGTGTCCTTCGGGTCATGGCCCGCCATTGCGCGCAACAAGATCGCGCAATCGCCAATCGTACGTCCGAACGGCCCGGCCTGGTCGAGCGACGAAGCGAATGCGACGATCCCCCAGCGCGAGCAACGGCCATAGGTCGGCTTTAACCCGACAACGCCGCAAAAAGCAGCCGGCTGGCGGATCGAGCCGCCGGTATCGGTCCCGATCGCCCCGACACAGACGCGCGCCGCCACCGCAGCCGCAGAGCCGCCCGAAGAGCCGCCCGGGACCAGCTTGGTCTGCGCGCCGCGCCGGCGCCAGGGCGACACGACCGGGCCGTAATAGGACGTCTCGTTCGACGAGCCCATGGCGAATTCGTCGGCGTTGGTTTTGCCGATGAGCACTGCTCCAGCGCGCCACAGCTTCGAAGTGACCGTGGACTCATAAGGCGGGACAAAATTGTTGAGGATATGCGAGCAAGCCGTGGTACGGACGCCTTCGGTACAGAACAAGTCTTTGATTGCGAGCGGCAGTCCCTCAAGCGGACCGCCCTCCCCTTTCGCCAGCCGCGCATCCGACGCACGCGCCATGGCGCGGGCGCGTTCCGGTGTTTCCACGACGAAAGCATTCAGCGCTCGCGCCTGTTCCACGGCGGCAAGATGAGCTTCGGCCAGTTCTGTCGCGGAAAACTCTTTCTTACGCAGCGCCTCGCGTGCTTGCGCTAGCGTGAGCGAGGTGAGATCGGTCATCCAGTTTTTGGATCGTCACAAAAGAACGGGTTTGGCTCCGCCGCCGAACTAGCCGCCGAAGACGCGCGGTCGTCGGCTTTGACGGCGGCTTCTGATCGCACCGGTACCGGCTGCACCGGAAAACCGGCAAACAAGGCGTCGACAGCCGCCGGATCGTCCGGCTGCAGCAGGCCCTGACTCTCCAGATAAGCGATCCAGATCGCGTCTTGTTCGCAAGCCAAGCACATCGTTTATTCCACCACTTTCGGAACCAGGAAAAAGTGATGTTCATGCGCCGGCGCATTGGCAATGATTGCGTCGGACACGCCGCCGTCGGTGACTTCGTCCTTCCTCATCTTCAGCGTCATTGGCGTGACCGAAGTCATCGGCTCGATACCTTCGATCTCAACTTCGGCCAGTTGCCCAACGAAGGCGAGAACTGCGTTGAGTTCGCCGCGAAGATTTTCAACTTCGCCCTCGGCGACCGCGATTCGGGCAAGATGGGCGACACGGCGGACGGTGTCATTATCGACTGACATGAGCCGCTGCCTTGGTAAGGTGCACGCGCGGTCCTATAGCAGAGGGCCTATCGCCAGCCAACAGCGCCGAGCGATTTACCGGGCCCGGCCGGAAGCGGCACCCGCCAGGGCGGCGTTTTCCGCGGGAATGCGAATCGCGAGAGCCGCGGCATTGAGAATAGAGAAAACGAGCGCATAAATCGGCAATCCCAGCGCCAGCGGCACCGCCGCGATCTCGCCGGTCACCACCGCGTAGTTTGGATGACGCAGCCATCGGTACGGACCTCGCGCCACCAGCTTTTCGCCGGGAACGACGATAATGCGAATCGTCCAGCGGCGTCCGAGCGTCGCCAGAACCCAAAAGCGCGCGATTTGCAAAATTACCACGATGACAAGGAACAGAGGCTCGACCGCACGACCGTAGGCCAAGACCCACATTCCGATCAGCCAAGTGGCGTGAAGAAACACGATCAACAGAAGATGGGAGTGGCCATATTCCACGCCGCCGGCGGCGAGCAATCCGCGTTCGTTCTGTTTCGCCCACCACAACTCGGCGATCCGCTGGAGCGTGAGAAAACCGAGAAGCGCCGTGCCCCAGCCGAATTCGATCACAGCTCCACCGCAGCGAAGTACGCGGAAAAACCCGGACCGAACGCCGCCAGCAAATGCGGGCCGCGTGCTCCGCTCTGGATTGCGTGCTCCAGAACAAACAACGCGGTCGCCGAGGACATATTTCCGTAACGGCGCAGCACCTCCCAAGAGTGGTTGAGCTGGTCGCGCCTAAGCCCCAGGACCTCCTCCATCGTCTCAAGCAATTTGCGGCCGCCGGGGTGAAACAAAAAGCCGTTGAAATCGCCAAGTGCAAGTCCGTTGCGTTCGAAAAAATCGTTAAGCGCCGGCGTCAGCGATCTTTTCATCAGCGACGGCAATTCCGGGCTGAGCACGATACCGAAGCCGTCGTCCTTTATGTCCCATCCCATGATGTGCTCGGTATTGCCCCAGCACCATTCTCCACTTGCCAGAATGCGCGGCCCGGCCCCCGAGCCATTTCTGGTGTTGTGCAGCAACAGACCCGCAGCACCGTCGCCGAATAAGGCGGTGGAGACGAACATCGCAGGGCTCGGATCGTTGACTCGCAGACACAAGCTGCAGAGATCAACCGTCAGAAACAAAACGAGTGCGCCATCCTTGGCGTGAGCGAGGCGCGCCGCGCGGGAGAGGCCCGCCACTCCGGCGCCGCAACCGAGCCCAAACATCGGCAACCGCTCAATCGTCGGCGCTAATTTGAGCCTGTTGAGCAAAAGGGCGTCGAGGCTTGGAATGGCAAGTCCGGTGATCGTATTGGTCACGATCATATCGATGTCGTTGAGCGCAACGCCGGCTCTCTCCGTCGCTTTGACCGTGACTTCCTCAAGGAGATCGAGCGCGTGCTGGCGGAACGATTGGGTGCGCTCTTCCCAACTATGCGGCCTTAAATACCACTCGATCGGTTCGCAGTTGTACCGGCACTCGATCCCAGTGTTGTCGTAGAGCTGCCACAGTTTGCTGAGCTGCGGATAAAGTTGCTTTGCGTAGACGGCGGCTTCCGATTGCGGCAGACGGAACGGCGGATTGGCCGTCGCAAGCGACAAGATTTCAACGTCAAACGCCGCCGCCAAGGCCCGCCGGTGTGCTGCGGACCTGACTACATCAAGCATGCAGGAGTTCCTTGGCGCTCACTACTGAGATGACTAACACCGGATTTCGCCGGATCGTCCGCATCTTTGTAATAGCGTCGTGAACCCGGATTTATTCCCGTGAGGTTGTCGTTCCTCGGCGAGCGGCCTAGGTTACCGAAATGACAAGAAGAATGAGCCCGGTTCACGTCATTGGCGGCGGGCTCGCCGGCTGCGAGGCCGCTTGGCAGTTGGTGCACCGGCGTGTTCCGGTCGTGTTGCACGAAATGCGCCCCGCTCGCCCGACCGCGGTCCACAAGACCGCGCAACTGGCCGAGCTCGTTTGTTCGAACTCGTTTCGCTCGGACGACGCGCAAGGCAGTGCCATTGGTCTCCTGCATGCCGAGATGCGTCGGCTGCAATCGCTCATTATGCACGCCGCCGACGCAAATAAGCTGCCCGCGGGCAGCGCGCTTGCGGTCGATCGCGATGGCTTTGCCGCCGCCATCACCGCGGCGCTTGAGGCCGAACCGCTGATCCAGATCCGCCGCGAAGAAATCGTGACGCCTCCCGACGATTGGGACAGCATCATCGTGGCCACCGGTCCGCTGACCTCACCGGCGCTGAGCGATGCGATCCGATCGTTGACCGGCGAAGACGCGCTGGCTTTTTTCGATGCGATTGCGCCGATCGTTTATCGCGACTCGATCGATATGGACGTTGCATGGTTCCAATCGCGCTATGACAAGACCGGTCCGGCCGGTTCGGGGGCCGATTACATCAATTGTCCGCTCACACGCCCCGATTACGACGATTTCGTCGACGCACTGCTCGCGGCCGAGAAAACGTCATTTCACGACTTCGAAACGGCAACGCCGTATTTCGACGGTTGTCTGCCGATTGAGGTGATGGCCGAGCGCGGGCGCGAAACATTGCGGCATGGGCCGATGAAACCGTTCGGGCTGACAAACCCGCATCATCCTGAGGTCAAACCTTACGCCGTCGTACAGCTGCGCCAGGACAACCGTCTCGGCACGCTCTTCAACATGGTGGGTTTTCAGACCAAGCTCAAACATGGCGAGCAGCTGAGCATCTTTCGGACTATTCCGGCTCTGGCCAAAGCCGAATTTGCGCGGCTCGGCGGCTTACATCGCAATACGTTCATTAATTCTCCGAAATCATTGGACCGAACGCTGCGGTTGCGATCGGCGCCGCGGCTGCGCTTCGCCGGACAGATCACCGGCTGTGAGGGCTATGTCGAGTCCGCGGCGATCGGGCTCTTGGCCGGTCGGTTCGGAGCCGCAGAGCATCTTGGCGAAGGCATAATTCCGCCGCCGCACACAACCGCTCATGGTGCGCTGCTTGCCCACATCACCGGTGGCCATATCGAGACCATCGATGCGGGTCCGCGCTCGTTCCAGCCCATGAACGTCAATTTCGGATTGTTCCCACCGCTGGCCCAGAGGTCCGCCAGGGATCCTGGCGGCGGCCGCCTCCGCGGCGCGGCCAAAACCGCCTCGAAAAGGCGGGCGCTTTGCACGCGCGCACTCGATGATCTTGAAAACTGGCTGTCCGGTCGCCTTCCGCTTGCGGCGGAATGAACAGCCGTATGTTTGAAAACATGATATATCGTCGGCATGACCGCGCATCGCGAGGAACTCGCAAGCCGATGGCGAAGCACCGCCGTGCTCAAGCGCGATCTGTTTTCAACGATCGAGCGCGGGCGGTTTCGCACCGAGCGCGGCGAGGTCGATGCGGTGCTCCGGCATCTCGATGACGTGCCGTGGTGGAGCCGCTTTCTTGCGAAAGAATTGTTCCGGCGCGAATGCCGCGCGCTTGCCATTGCCGGACCGCTGCTCATTGCGCCTCAGCCATTACTCGCCGGAAAGCGATTTCTGGTGCGCGGCTGGATCGACGGCGTGCCGCTGCACATAGCCAAGCCTTACGGTGATGCCGGTTTTTTCCGCTCGGCCAAGACCGCGCTGCGGCTCCTGCACCGGGCCGGCATCACGCACAACGATCTGGCTAAAGAACAGAACTGGATCTACGCGCAGGGCCGCGCTTATCTGACCGACTTTCAGCTTGCGGAATTCTTTCCGCGACGCAGCTTGTTGTTCCGGTTGGCGCGCTACGAGGACTTGCGCCACCTTCTCAAACATAAACGCCGCTACGCGCCGGCTGCGCTGACGGCCGCGGAACGCCGTGTGTTGGGGCGCAAGACGCTGCTCACGCGGGTATGGATGGCCAGCGGCAAGAAGCTTTATTACGCGATCACGCGCGGATTGAATTTCACTGACCGCGAAGGTCGCGGCATCCGCTTCACGCGGCAGGCCCCGGCGATCGCGGCGCGGTTGCGCGCGCATCCGCGCGTTGGCGATGTTGCAATCGTCGCTTTTCCCGATCGCCGCACCGGTACCGGACTTTACGCCTTTGTCGAGACCAGCGCTGCCGAAGACGAATTGCTCGATTTTCTTGGCAACACCAAGCCCGAGCATTTGCAGGTGGTCCAAAATCTGCCGCGCAATAAGCAAGGCGAAGTCCGCAGCGAAATTCTCGAATTGGTCGCGATGAATCAGCTTGACTTGATTGATACGCTGATCGGAACCGAGGCCGAACGCGCCATCGTCTCCCGCATCGTTTCCGGCAGGCGCAATTTGCGCGACCGGTTCGCTTTTTGACTTTGCGATGAATTCGGCTCAACTGTGAGCCCCGTCCTGAACGCCCAGGCAGGCAAGTTTTCTCTCAAATTTTTCTGCCGCGGGAACCGAGAAGACCTGCGCGCGTTCTTTGCGCGAACGCGGGCGAGATTTTTGGCATTGCGTTTGCCATCTGGCCCGCACCAAGTTCGCACCATTGCGGTGTTGAGGCCACTGAAGGGGTGTCGCTGCCAATTCACGCACTTGAGATCCCAAAAACTATTGGGAGCGTTGTTATGCCTGCCACGCAATCCAGATCCGACAGTTCTCTTTCCGCCAACTTCATTCAGCAGTTCGATCAGGCCCAGGAGCAAGCCAAATCGGTGTTCGCAGCTCAAAAAGAACTTCTCAATGCTCTTGAACAGATCAACGAACACTGGTTCGCGCGCGCCAAATCAGAAGCTGAGCTCGCCACCGCCATGGCAACAAGCTCGCAGCTGTACGATCCATGCCCGATATGACCACCGTCTATCAGGACTGGTTCAATCAGCGCATGCAGCGATGTGTCGAGGATAGCAATCACGTATTTGCCGATGTCCAGAAATTCATCCGGACTGGAAGCCGCCTAACCCAAACTGGCAACGGCCGCGGCTAATCAGGGCGCCAACAGATTTGGATTGCGTGCGGCGCGCCAAATCAACCACTGGCGCCGCCACGGCGCGAGCGTTTTTGGCGAAAAAATGTCGGAATGATCCAAGCGATCGAGCGACCTGCGCAGCGGAGCGATCGGAAGAAATGCTGGCAACGCCTGCTGGGGCGCTGCGCGCAAGTTATTCGCAGCGGCAGCGAGATGATCCCGCGCCAAGCGGCGCAAATCCGCCGCGGCTTGGTTGAGCGCCGACGATGAGCGGCGAGCAAAAACGTCCCCGGCATGAGCTCCGTGACGATCAAGGAGCTCGACCGGCAGATAAAGCTGTCGTCGCGCCGCATGTTCTGGCAACGCGGCCAGCAGTTGCGTTAGGGCGCAGGCTATTCCCGCCGGCCGAGCCGCCGTCGCAGCATCGACACCGAGAATCTGCGCCGCCATCGCGATCAAAGCCGATGCGGTTTTGAGCGCGTAGTCTTCGAGTTCGGCGATTGTCCGCATCGGCTCATCATAAAGGTCGAAGCGGCGCGCCTCGAGAAGCGCCAACATTGCGCTCACCGGCAGCCGATACCGCTCAATCGCATCCAGGAGCGATGCAGCCACCGGGCTCGCCATCGCCTCACCCTGGCGTTCGCCCTGAAGAACTTCACGCCACCACTGCAGCCGGATTTCTCCCGGCGCCGCTTCACGCGCGCGATCGCGCACCTGCGCGACCTCGACGTTGAAGGCATATAATGCATAAAGCGCATTGCGATTATGTGCGGGCGCAAACAGCGTTGCGATATAGCGATCGCGATCGGCACTGCGCGCAAGCTCGGCGCAATATGAAACCGCCTCTTGCATAATGCGACCGTACCATCATTCGATGGCGATCAGTCCGGCGCCGACGCGGCGACCTTCCATCAACATCACATTATAGGTGCGCACCGCAGGCCCGGTGGACATCGCGTCGAGTGAGATGTGGGCTTCGCGAAATCCCGCGTGTAACTCATCTGGCGGCCGCCATGGCGCCGTGCCGCTGCCGATAATGAAGAAATCGAGATCAGTGGCCGAGGCGAAGACACGCGACAGCGTCTCGCTTGTGATGTCGCCGGGAGAAGCCACCGCCCAGGCCCAAACGCCCTGCGGCAAACAAAGCACCGAGCCGCGATGCGACATCCCACCGAAGCGAAAGCCGCCGGCGCCGTGCGCATCGATCAGGACCTGCCGCGGGAGATGGGGCTCGTCCACTAGCGCCGAGCTCTGGTCCGCTGCGAAGCCGTCGCGGCCGAAATCGTTGCC
This sequence comes from Xanthobacteraceae bacterium, assembly GCA_036272395.1. Lineage (GTDB taxonomy): Bacteria > Pseudomonadota > Alphaproteobacteria > Rhizobiales > Xanthobacteraceae > BOG-931. Next base: position 19,955 of record DATAYT010000206.1, on the reverse strand, counting down.
GCGGGCGCCGTCGGCGGCGATTCCGGTTCTTCGGCTCCGCCGACGCGGCCGCGGCCGACGCCGAGATAAATCAAGATCGGCGACGCAATGAACACCGACGTGTAGGTACCCACAAGCACCACACCGAACATCATTGTAGCAGTGAAGCTGTGAATCGCTTGACCGCCGAACAACAACAACGCGAGAAGCGACATCGCCACCGTGACGTGAGTGACAATCGAGCGCGACAGGGTGGCATTGACCGACGCGTTCAACAGGTCCGGCATCGGCATGCGCTTGTAGCGGCGAAGCATTTCGCGGATTCGATCGTAGATCACGACGGTGTCGTTAAGCGAATAGCCCAGAATCGTGAGCAAAGCCGCGATACTGGTGAGATCGAAATCGATCCGCGTGAGCGACATGAATCCTACGGTGAGCACGAGGTCGTGCACGTTGGCGATCATGGCGCCGAGTGCAAACTGCCATTCGAAACGGAACCAGAGATAGATCAGGATCGCCACGATCGCCAAAACCAGGCCGATCGTGCCGTAGGCCAAAAGCTCGGTGGAAACGCTGGGCCCCACGACTTCGACCCGCCGGTAGTCCACATCGTTACCCAGCGCGCCGCGAACCTTTTGCACCGCAGCCTGCTGCGCTTCGTCGCCCCCCGGCTGTTCGGAGATGCGGATCAGCACGTCGTCCGGCGAACCGAATTGCTGTAGCTGAAACTCACCGAGCTGCAGCGACCCGATTGTCGCGCGCATTTTGGCGAGATCAGCCGGACCGGCTTTGGTCTGCACCTCAATCAGCGTGCCGCCGATAAAATCGATGCCGAAATTGAGCCCATGGAAGAAGTACAAGAGGATCGCCGCGATCGACAGCATCGCCGATACGGGAAAGCTGATGCGCCGAAAGCGCATGAAATCGAATTTGGTATCGTCGGGAACGATGCGTAGGAGGCGCACGATTAGACTTTCACGTAGGAATTTTTACAGTGAGGCATGAACTGTTCCGGTAACCGCTGCGCGTAGCGCGACCGTGCTCATATCGGCACAACGCGGGGACGCCACAGGCGGACCCAGTAAGCGACGATCAGCCGGGTCAAGGTAAAGGCCGTGAACAAGGTAGTGATAATGCCGATGCCAAGCGTTACCGCAAATCCACGCACTGGCCCGGTGCCGATATAGAACAAAACCGCCGCGGCAATGAAGGTGGTGATGTTCGAATCCAGAATAGTGGCGAGGGCCCGCGAAAATCCGGCGTCGATCGCATTGATTGCGCTGCGGCCGGCGCGCACTTCCTCGCGGATGCGCTCGTAAATGAGCACGTTCGAGTCCACTGCAATACCGACCGTGAGCACGATGCCGGCAATGCCCGGAAGCGTCAGCGTAGCGCTTAACACCGACAGTATTCCGAAAATCATCGCGACGTTCACTGCGACTGCGATATTGGCGAACAATCCGAACAATCCGTAGGTTGCCAGCATGAAAATGACCACCAGCGCGGCGCCGGCATAGGCGGCGTGCTCGCCGGCATTGATCGAGTCCTGGCCGAGGCCGGGCCCCACCGTACGTTCTTCGATGATTGTCAGTGGCGCCGGCAACGCGCCCGCCCGCAAAAGGATGGCAAGATCGTTTGCTGACTGAACTGTGAAATTGCCGGAAATCTGCCCGGAGCCGCCCAAAATCGGTTCGCGGATGACCGGCGCTGAGATGACCTTGTTGTCGAGCACGATGGCGAACGGCTTGCCGACATTGGCCTGCGTTACCTCGGCGAATTTGCGCGCACCCGCAGAATTGAAGCGGAAATTCACGACCGGTTCATTGGTGCGTTGATCGAAGCCCGGTTGCGCGTCGGTGAGATCGGCGCCCGAGACCAGGACGCGCTTCTCAATTAAGTATTTCTGGCCGGGCGTTTCGCCGGGCAGGATCTCTGAATCGGCCGGATGGGCTTGCTCCGCCTGATCGGGCGGCATCGACAGGTCGACCATCCGGAAGTCGAGCTTCGCCGTCTTGCCGAGAATTTCCTTCAGCCGGGAGGGATCCTGCAGGCCCGGCACCTGAACGAGAATGCGATCGGTGCCCTCGCGCTGGATCGTCGGCTCGACAAGGCCGAGCTCGTTGACGCGGCGCTCCACGATCTGGATCGATTGATCGACGGCCTGGCGCACCCGTTCGGTGATGGCCGGGTCGGTGGGGGTCAGCGTAATGGTGCTGCCGTTCGCGGTCACCGTGATGGTGCGCTGCCCGGTGCTGCCGGCAAAGCCGGAGAGCGGCTGCGACAACTCCTGCAGCTTGGCGAGCGCGGTGCCGATGTCGGGATCGCGCGTAACGTGCACTTCGACGCTGTTACCGCGAATGGCGCGGCCGGTGAATGGAATGCGCGCCTGCCGCAAGACGCGCAGCACTTCGTCGTTGATCGACTGCAATTGCTCCTTGCGCACCGCCGCCGAATCGACCTCCAGCAACAGATGCGAGCCGCCTTGCAGGTCGAGCCCGAGCACAATATGGCGCTGCGCCCAGCTCGGCCAATGCCGGATCACGTTCTCCGAAAAGAAATTGGGCAAGGCGAAAAGGCATACGACGAGAGCCAAGAGCAGAATCGCCGCTGCCTTCCAGCGCGTGAAAAACAACATGGATCAGGCTTTCCTTACCTTGCAGCGCCGTCGTGTTCGCGCGATCCAATCACCGGGCAGGTCACGCGGCCTTGTCGTCTTTTACCGGCTCGCCTTTCGCGCGCACGTCGCTCACCATGGCACGCACGTGCCGCACCCGCACGCCGTCGGCAATTTCAATTTCGATGTGGTCGTCATCGATGACTTTGGTGACCTTGGCGACGAGGCCGCCATTGGTCACGACGGTGTCGCCTCGCCGCAAGGCTTTGACCATCGCCTGATGCTGTTTCACCTTTTGCTGCTGCGGCCGCAGGATCAAGAAATACATGATCACGATGATCAGGATCAGCGGCATGAATGAGGTGATCATGCCTGTTGAATCGCCGCCAAACAGGCCGCTTTGCGCGAATGCGGGCGTAATGAACATTGTTCCTCCAAAAGCCGCGTGAATTAGGGCCGCAGGAAAAGGCGCGCCGCCTGGCACGATGGGCCGATTTCGCGCGCAAAATCGGCGCGGACTATAGCCGCCGTTGGCTCAATTGCAACGTGGCGAAAGCCCGCTTTAGTGTGCCGTCAACCCCGCGTCGCTCCTTGGCTTGCCGCCGCTTGCCCGCCCGGCTAAGGGAAGGCCGCCAGTCGGTGCAAAGATGGCTAAATCTCCCGCGCGACCAAGCAAAACCTCGCCCAACAAGGCCGCTCGCGCGGTCACCGACAAAGCCCAAGCGCGCGAGGCCGACGCCGCCCTTCTTGCCCGCATCGCTGGCGCGTTGGAGCGATTGGCGCCGACTGCGTCGGCGGCGACCGATTTTGCCGGCGCCGAAGCCTTCGTGTGGCATCCCGAGGGCCGGCGATTGACGCCGGTGCGACGCGTCAATCGCGTCGGGATGTCCCTGCTCAAAGGCATTGACCGCGTCCGCGATCTATTGGTCGAGAACACCGAACGTTTTGCTCGCGGGCTGCCGGCCAACAATGCGCTGTTGTGGGGCGCACGCGGCATGGGCAAGTCGTCGCTGGTGAAAGCCGCCCACGCCGCGATCGGCCAGGCCCGTCCCGCCGCCGGGTTGAAGCTCATTGAAATCCACCGTGAAGACATCGAGTCGCTGCCGGACCTCATGAGTCTTTTGCGCAACTCGCCGCAGCGGTTCATCGTTTTTTGCGACGATCTGTCCTTCGACGCCGAGGACACGTCCTACAAATCGCTGAAAACGATGCTCGAAGGTGGCATCGAGGGGCGTCCCGAGAATGTGATCTTTTACGCAACTTCCAACCGGCGGCACCTGTTGGCTCGCGACATGATGGAAAACGAACGCGCCACCGCCATCAATCCCGGCGAGGCCGTCGAAGAAAAAGTGTCGTTGTCGGATCGCTTCGGACTTTGGCTTGGCTTTCATCGCTGCAGCCAGGATGAATATCTCGCCATGGTCGAGGGCTACGTCGCCCATTACCGGGTGCCGTTCGATGGCGCCGAATTACGCCGCGAGGCGCTGGAATGGGCGACGACGCGCGGCGCGCGGTCTGGCCGCGTGGCGTGGCAATACGTTCAGGATTTGGCCGGACGCTTAGGCGTGCAGATGTCAGAGGATGGATGATAAAGCTCAGATGTCAGATGCAGAGTGTTGTCTCTGACATCTGACCGTCCTGCGATCTACGCCCCACTCAAATACTGCGACGGGTCGACCGGGGTCGCGCCCTTGCGGATTTCGAAATGCAATTGCGGCGAGGTGACGCTGCCGGTCTGACCGGCATGCGCAATCACTTGGCCGCGTTTCACGGTCTCGCCGCGCTTGACCAGAATGTCGCTGGCATGCGCGTAGGCGGTGACGAAACCGTTGGGGTGGCGGACCAGGACCAGATTGCCATAGCCCTTGAGCTCACTGCCGGCGTAAGCCACGACGCCGTCTTCCGCGGCCTTGATCGGGGTGCCCTCCGGCACGGCAAGGTTGATGCCGTCATTTTGCACGCCGTTTGGCTTGGGTCCGAAGGCCGCGATCACGCGGCCACGCACCGGCCACCGGAATCCCGGCAGGCTACCGGCGGGCTCAGCGTTTTTCACGGCGTCCTGACTGGACGTTATCGGAGCGGGTCCCACAACGCGCGCGGTTTGCGACGACTCCGCCATGGCGACATTGTCGGCCGGCGGTGAGACGGACGCTTCAGTCCGCGCTTGCGTCGCCTGTGACGCCTCCTTGATATCGGGAATCGTGATGCGGTCGCCCGGGCGCACCTTGGCCTTGACCGCGAGACTATTCGCCTGAGCGATCACCGCAACCGGCTTATGATAAATCCGTGCGATGCTTTTCAGTGTTTCACCCTTCCTCACAACGTGCACCACGGCCGGAGCAACGAGCCCGCCGCGCGGCGTGGAAGCCACTTTTGGACTCGCTGGAACGGTGTGGGCCTGCGAGGGTGCATGAGACCGCGATGGCGCCGAGGCGCGGGCCGCGCCATTGGCCGTTTGGGATTGGGACCACCCTGCCCCGCTTCCTGGGACGCCTTGCTCGGCGCTCGCTAAATGGGGCAGCGGTTTTGCTTCAATAGGCGCTGCGGATCCGCTCTGCGCTGGACCGTAGGCGTCGCTGCGCGAAACGGATGTGTTCGTCGAACCGGTCGAGCCGAATAAGTCGCCGAAGCGCGTGGTGTCGGCGCAGCCAGCGACCCCCAATCCGATTAACGAAATAGCAACCAGTTGCGGCCAAAGGGCCGTCCGAGGCGATACGCGCATGGTTACTCACTCGCACGCAATACAAGGAAGAGCGAATAAACAACCTTGCGGTAAACAGGGTTTTAAGCGCCGGAAGATATTTCGAAATAATTGATTGTGTGTCTTCGCCGCTACAATTCCCGCGCTTGACCCGATAATAGCGGCACAAATCGCACCGCAATAAGCTCTTCGCGGGTTAATCCGCCACCCGAACGCTTGGTGAGCTTGACCAAGTACTGCGCGTCATGCCGCGGTCCGACGGGCAGCACCATCTTGCCGTCTTCGGCAAGCTGCGCCAGCAGCGCCTGCGGAACGTTTTCGGCTGCGGCGGTCACCATGATGCGATCGAATGGCGCCAAATCCGGTGCGCCGGCCGTGCCGTCGCCGACGCGGATCGTGACATTGCCATAGCCGAGAGCCTTCAGTTTCTCTCGCGCCGCGTCGGCGAGCGTCCGGTAACGCTCGACGCTCACCACTTCGCGCGCCAGGCGCGACAAAACGGCGGCCTGGTAGCCGGAGCCGGTTCCGATTTCGAGCACGCGATGGTCGGGGCCGACCTCGAGCTGTTCGGTCATATAGGCCACGACGAAAGGCTGACTGATCGTCTGTGCGCACTCGATCGGCAGCGCCTGGTCGGCATAAGCGCTTTCGACGAAACCCGGGCTGACAAAATTCTCCCGCGGCACTTCTTCCATCGCGCGAAGCACGCCTTGATCGCTGATCCCGCGCCGGCGAAGCGAAAGCTGAAACTCCATGCGCTCAACGTCGTCGGCGGCTGGCTTCACGGCCACGATTGCCTCGTTTATCGGTCTGGCGCCGCCGTTTTTAGCACCCGGCACGGTCTGTTACACTCTGCTGCATATCGTGAACCCCACTGCCGATTATCTCATGGCAATTGGGTCTCTTAGCCGGAACCAGGGACAGTCTCGGGCGTTAGGGCGCAAGCACGGGGGTTCCGCGTGATGGGTCAAGGGAAGATTGCCGGGGGCAAACGCGTTCTCATCGTCGAAGATGAGCTGATGATCCGCATGCTGCTTGAAGGCATGCTGACGGATCTCGGTCACAGTGTCGCAGCGGAGGCAGGCGGCCTCGACGAGGCTATTTCGCTCGCAAAGCAGGCGGATTTCGATCTGGCAGTGCTCGACGTCAACTTAAACGGCACGCCGGTGACGCCGGTCGTTGAGATTCTCGTCGCGCGCGGCGTGCCCTTCATATTTGCCAGCGGCTACGGTCAGCGCGGCCTTCCGGAAGCCTATCGCGAAGCGCCGATCCTGCAGAAGCCGTTTCAGGCAGACGCGCTTGAGGAAGCGATCCAGGCCGTCGCAAATTGCGCAAACTGAGTGCCGCGCTATATCTGCTTGGCGAAAAGTTCGGCGAGCTTGGTCATGGTCGGCTCGTCGGTGATGTCGATCCGCAGCGGCGTGAGCGCGATGCAGCGTTCATCGAGCACCGCAATGTCCGTGCCGTGCTCCGCCTGAAATGGGCTTAAGCGCGAATAGGCGATCCAGTAATACGGGTTACCGCGGCCGTCGACGCGCTTGTCGATGTGCAACCGCTCCTGCCGGCGGCGCCCCAGCGGCGTGACGGTGATGCCTTTGACTTCTTCCGGGCGGCAATCGGGAAAATTGACGTTGATCAGCACGCCCTCGCGCACGCCGCCGGCCAGTAAGCGACGAATAATATCGGGTGCGAAGTGCAAACTGGTTTCCCAGAATGTCGGCTGCGCGCTGCGCGATTTGTAAGATTGCGACAGCGCGATCGAGGGAATGCCGAGCACCGCGCCTTCCATGGCGCCGGCAACGGTCCCGGAATAGATCACGTCCTCGCCGACATTGCGGCCACGATTGACGCCGGACAACACGAGATCGATCTGCTTGTCTTGCAGCACATGGCGCGCGCCCATGATCACGCAATCGGTCGGCGTGCCGCGCACGGCAAATTTGCGCTCATCCACCTGGCGCAGCCGCAGCGGATCGTTGAGCGAGAGCGAATGGGCGACCCCGGATTGATCATGTTCCGGCGCCACCACCCACACGTCGTCCGAGAGCTTGCGGGCAATTTCCTCGCAGGTGTCGAGACCCGGCGAATGAATGCCGTCGTCATTGATGACCAGGATGCGCATGGTCTTAGAGCAATTCCACAAATGCAATCATTGCCGCTCAATCTTCTTCATTCCACCCATATAGGCCTGCAATACGTCCGGCACCGCAATCGATCCGTCGGCTTGCTGATAGGTTTCCATGACTGCGATCAAGGCGCGGCCCACGGCGACGCCCGAACCGTTGAGCGTGTGAACGTGACGGACATTGCGATCCTTGCCGCGATAGCGTGCATTCATGCGCCGGGCCTGGAAATCGCCACAGACCGAGCAGGATGAGATCTCGCGATACATGTTCTGCCCGGGCAGCCAGACTTCGATGTCGTAGGTCTTTTGTGCGGCAAAGCCCATGTCGCCGGTGGAGAGCGTGACCACGCGATAGTGCAGATCGAGCCGGCGTAAGACTTCCTCGGCGCAAGCGAGCATGCGCTCGTGCTCGTCGCGCGATTGCTCCGGAGTGGTGATGGAGACCAACTCGACCTTGGTGAACTGGTGTTGGCGGATCATGCCGCGGGTGTCCTTGCCGGCGGCGCCAGCCTCCTGTCGAAAGCAGGGAGTGCATGCAGTCAACCGCATCGGAAACTTACTCTCATCGGAAATCGCGTCGCGAACTAAGTTCGTGAGAGAAACCTCCGCAGTCGGAATTAGCCAAAGTCTTTCATTTAGCTCGGGATCATCCAGTCCGGCTCTTAAAATTGTAGGCGCCGTATTGGCGATTGCAGTATTCACAAAAAGCGAAACGTCAGAAGCCGTGCTCCCGGTTGTCACCCTCACCATGCCGGTTTCGTCAGCGAATATAACCTTGGCGGGTCCAGTAAGGAGTTGCTCAACGGTAACCGTAGTCTGAGGAAGGATTCTCGTTTCAAACTCCTGACGCGGTTTTTTGTCCCGAATTAGCGCCGTTTTGAATTGATCATCGCCAAACTTCGGCAGTTGCGCCGTCCCGAACATCACCTCGTCGCGTACCAAAAGCGGCGGCGCGACTTCGGTGTAGCCATGCTCACCCGTGTGCATATCGAGCATGAACTGCCCGAGCGCACGCTCAAGTCGCGCCAAGCCCTTTTGTAAAACCACGAACCGCGCGCCGGAGAGTCTGGCCGCTAGCTCGAAATCCATCTGCCCGAGCGCTTCGCCAAGCTCGAAATGTTGCTTCGGTGCGAAAGCGTACTCTCGTTTGGCGCCGAAGCGATGATGCTCGACGTTGCTGCTGGAGTCTTCTCCACCAGGTACATCATCGAGTGGCAAATTAGGAATCTGCTCAAGAAGCTTTTCGAGCCTTTCGCGAGCCTCCTTTTCCTCGCCTTCTAGTTGGGAAATCGAGGATTTGCAGTCCGCAACTTCAGTCAATAGTTCTTGGACCTTCGATTCATCCCTCTTCGCCTTTGCCTCTCCGATTGCTTTGGACGCAGCATTGCGACGGGCCTGCCAGCTCTCAAGCGTGCGAATGATCGCTCGGTGGTGGCTATCAATTGAAAGTATGTTTAGAGATGAAAACTCGTGCTTTTCCTGACCACTCAATAGTCGCCGATTGAGCGCGCGGTCAAAGACGTCGGGATGCTCGCGGATGAACCGGATGTCGTGCATTGCTGAGTCCCAATTAGTTGGGGCGCGGTTATAGCACTTCCAACGCGTCATGCGCGGGACGGGCACCCCGCGACGCGGGCGTCCCGGGGACCCCCGTGACCCGCGCATCCCGGCAACGACGAATTAAACGCTCACTCGGCGGGCTTGGCGGCCGCGGCGGCGCGCTCGGCGGCGACGCGGCGCTCCACCATCCGCACCGACCAGATCGAGCCCTCGTAAAGCGCGACCAATGGCAAGGCGAGCGACATCTGGCTCAACACGTCCGGCGGGGTCAGAATCGCTGCAATGACGAAGGCAATCACAATGAAATAGCGGCGCTTCGATCTCAGTTGCTCGGAGGTGACGATACCGACACGGCCAAGCAGCGTCAGAATGACCGGAAGCTGAAAGGCAATGCCAAAGGCAAGGATCAGCTTCATCATCAGAGAGAGATAATCCTCGACCTTGGGCAGAAGCTCGATGGTCGCCTGGCCGGGCCCGCCCAATTGCTGCATGCTCAGCGAAAAGCGCGCCAGCATCGGCCAAACCACGAAATAAACGACCATCGAGCCGAGCAGGAAGAATATGGGCGTCGCGATCAGATACGGTAGGAACGCCTGACGCTCGTTCCGGTACAAGCCGGGCGCGACGAACATATAGATCTGTGTCGCCACCACCGGAAAGGAAATGAACGCTGCGCCGAACAGCGCAAGCTTCAGCTGCACGACAAAATATTCAAGGAGCCCGGTATAGATGAATTTCGAATTTTCCGGCCCCGCCACCCAGATGTAAGGCCATGTGAGCACGTTGTAGATCTGGCGCGCGAAGAAAAAGCAGACAATCGCGGCCAGCGCGAACGCGGCCAGCGCCTTGATGAGCCGCGAGCGCAGCTCGATCAAGTGATCCATCAAAGGTGCCTTGGTGGCCTCTATCTCCTTTTCTTCCTCGTCGCTTCTCATTGCGGCTTGCCTCCGCCAGCGGAGGACGCGGGTTCTGCCGCCACTTCCGGAGCGACCGGGCTGACGCCGGCGCCAGCCACCTCTTTGTCGCGAAGCTCGGTTGCGGCCTGGGGAATGGGAGACGCCTCAGCGGCCGACGCGGTGACAGCGCTGTCCGGTGTATTGGCCTCCTCTTTGGCCGCGTCTTTGTCCGCTGCCTTATCCGAACTCTTAACGTTCGCGTCTAAATCCTTGCCGATGGCCTCAACATCGGCGCGCACATCCTTGAGCGGATCGTAAGTCTTGATGTCGGAGGCCATGTCGTCGACCTGCTTTTTCAGGTCGGCCATTTCCGCTTCGCGCATGGCCTCGTGAAACTGATTCTGAAAATCCGCCGCCAGGCTGCGGATCTTGCGCGTCCATTGCCCGAGCGAGCGCATCACGGTCGGCAGCTCTTTCGGCCCGATCACGATCAGCGCGACGATGCCGATGAGCAGGAATTCGGTCCAACTGATGTCGAACATGAAGAGGTCCCCGGCCGCGCCTTCTGCAGAGACGGCCGATCAGGATGTGAAGCTGCCGCGAACGGCGCCAGAGCACCCGAGGCTAGACTTTGCTCTCGGATTCGGCCCGACGCTTGATCTCCGCGGACGCTTGATGATCGATCGTCTTCGGTGCGTCGGATTTCGCGGCATCGGCGGTCTCGTCGTCGGCCATGCCTTTCTTGAAGGCTTTAATCCCGCGCGCGACATCGCCCATCATGTCCGAAATCTTGTTGCGGCCTCCGAACACCAGCAGGACGACGGCGCCGACGATCAACCAGTGCCAGATGCTCAAGGAACCCATAAAATCCTCCGTCCGCCAGACGCTTACGCAGACTCCTTAACGAGGCGGCGCATGTCGGCTTGTTTGCCGAGTTAAGCCAGAAACTAGGCGTCGGGACCGCTAAAAACAAGCACGCCGACAATGTTGCCACGCCGCAGGTAAATGCATCGGGTAATGGCGCCGGCTAAACGCGCCTCACGCGCGGCTAAGAGGCCCGTAACTGACCAAGGATCGATAACCGCCGCCTCTTATTCCTCGGTGCGTTCGACCCGCGGCGCCAAGCCGAGATCGACGTCCTCCGGGCCCAGCGGTTCTTCGTCGTCCCGCAGCGCTGGATCGTCGGAGGGAACCGGCACGGCGAAATCCGCGGGCATCGTGGCATCGACCAAACCGGCGCCCTTGAGCTCGTCGAGCCCGGGCAAATCGCCCAGCACATCGAGCCCGAAATGGGACAGGAATTCCTCGCTGGTCCCATAGGTGACCGGCCGGCCCGGCGCCTTGCGCCGGCCGCGCAGCCGGATCCAGCCGGTTTCGAGAAGCACATCGAGTGTTCCTTTTGACGTGCTCACGCCGCGGATTTCCTCGACTTCGGCGCGGGTCACGGGCTGGTGGTAAGCGACGATCGCGAGCGTCTCGATCGCCGCGCGCGACAATTTTCGCGTGACCACCGATTCATGCGTCAACAGCCAGGCCAAATCGGTCGCGGTGCGCAGGGTCCACTTGCCGCCAATGCGCACGAGATTGACGCCGCGAGGCGCATATTCGCGCTGCAATTGCTGGAGCAATGCGTGCACATCGATGCCGGCCGGCAACCGCGAGGCAAGGATTTTCTCATCGAGCGGCGCTCTGGCGGCAAACAGCAAAGCTTCGAGGATGCGCAGCTCTTCAGCGCGCGACTGTGCGGCGCGGTCGGGATCCTTCTTGTCGCCGACGATCACCCGCATTTCCGCGACTTTCCCCATTGGCTTCTTCCCCCTCTTAACCATTCCCCGATTCCGCGGCTCCGCCCTGCGAGAAGGCGCCGTCGGCATTCTGTTTCTTGCGCAAATAGAGTGGCGAGAAAGCGCCTTGCTGGTGCGCTTCGAGCCGGCCCTCCCGGATCATTTCGAGCGCCGCAGCAAAGCTCGAAGCCAGCACGGTGGCGTGCATTGCAGGATCGGTGAGATAGGCAACCAGATATTGATCGAGCGGGCTCCAGTCCATGCTTTGGCCAATCAGTCGCTCCAGCGCTTCACGCGCTTCGGCAAGCGACCAGACCGTGCGCTTGGCGACGCGCACGACCGATCGCGACTGGATTTGCCGCCGTGACGCATAGGCTGAGAGCAGGTCATAGAGCGTGGCCGACCATTGCGGATGCTTGATCTCGGCGATCGGCTCGGGCTGTCCGCGCTCGAAAATGTCGCGGCCAAGCTGCGGCCGGTTCATCAATTGCTCGGCGAATTTGCGGATCGCCTCAAGCCGCCGCAGCCGCAACGCCAGCGCATTAGCCATCTCCTCGGCGCTTAAGCCTTCGGCGGGGTGCTGTTCAGGCAGCAGCAAGCGGGATTTCAAATAGGCCAGCCACGCCGCCATCACGAGGTAATCGGCGGCGAGTTCCAGGCGCATCTTGCGCGCCTCTTCGATGAAGGCGAGGTACTGATCGGCCAGCGCCAGGATGGAAATCTTGGCGAGATCGACCTTCTGTTGGCGCGCCAGCGTCAACAGAAGGTCGAGCGGCCCCTCAAAGCCCTCGACGTCGACCATCAGCGACGGCTCGTCGCCCGAGCGCTCGGCCAATTCGGTTTCAAACTCTTGTTCAGCGTTCATGCGAACCCTGCCTCGGGGCGAACGTCGCTTAAGAGCCTGGCCAGCGCGGCGCGGCCTCCGGCAATATCGAGGGGCGCCGGCGGCTTGCGTGCGGCCAGAGCCGCCGCGGCCCGGCCTGCGGCGTCGCCTGCGAGCGCCGGCGCTTCTGCGGCGACTTCGACCATTTCGGACAACACCCCGTTGGAATGGAGCACGACGTCGCAGCCAGCCGCGATTGCCGCGCGGCTGCGCTCGGACAGCGAGCCGGATAGTGCGCCCATCGAAATGTCGTCGCTCATGAGCAGCCCGGTAAAACCGATCGAATCGCGAATCACATGCTTCACTATATTGGCCGAAGTGGTCGCCGGCGCGACCGGGTCGACTGCGGTAAACACAACATGGGCGGTCATCCCCAGGGGCAGACCGCATAAAGGCCGGAACGCGGCAAAATCGGTAGCATCGAGGGTTGCTCGATCGGCTGTCACGACCGGAAGGCGCTGATGGCTGTCTGCCGTTGCGCGGCCGTGCCCAGGCAGGTGCTTGAGCACCGGCAGTACGCCCCCCTCCGTCAGGCCCGCGGCGAAAGCGCCAGCGAGCGCGGCTGCCTTGGACGGATTGGCGCCATAGGCCCGATCGCCAATCACCGGATCGGCGCCCGCGGCCGGTACGTCGGCGACCGGTGCGCAGTCGACGTCGATGCCAAGCTGCGCCAGATCACTGGCAATCAGCCGCCCGCCCAGCCGCGCTGCTCTAAGCCCAGCCTCGGGATCGCGGTCGAATACCGCTCCATACGCGGCCCCAGGCGGATAGGCCGGCCAATGCGGGGGGCCCAGGCGCTGCACCCGCCCCCCTTCCTGATCGACCAGGACCGGCGCTTGACGGCCGACCGCCGCGCGAAACTCATCAATCAACCGGCGCAGCACGTCGGGCGTGGTCACGTTCCGTTTGAACAGGATCAGCCCCCACGGGGCCGCCTCCTGCACGAATTGCCGCTCTGCCGTTGTGAGAGTGGTCCCCGCAAGACCAGTGATGAACGCGCGCATTTACGGCTATGAGGATCCGGTGCCGGCCGGGGCTACAGGCCTAATCCGGTAGGAACATCCAAAATGGATCATGCCCCAACTAGAGGCGCGCGTGCCTGCGAATGCAAGCGCGTCTCGTCCCGATCCGATGCCGATCAATTCTTCTGTACGAGACAGCTGCCGCCGGCGGCTTTGAGGTTCGAGCACAGTTCTGTGGCCTGGTCCGCCGAGGTGAATGGCCCCACCATTGCGCGGAAGAAGATGCCTTTGGCGCCGAGGTCAGCGCGGCGGATGATCGGCGTACGGCCGCCGAGCAGGTCCGGATATTTGGCTTGCAGGTCGCGGAACGAAGACTGCGCCTCCTCTTCGCTCCGTTGCGAGGAAACTTGGACGGCATAGCCACCGCCCGTCGCTACAGGCGCCGGAGCTACTGAGGCTGTCTCGTTTGCCGGCGGCCTGCTCGGCAGTGCGGGTTGCGCGGGAGCGGGCCGCGGACGCGCCGGCGCAGCTGCGGCCGCGGCTTCCGTGGTGGAAGGCACGATGGAGAGTGGGCCGTTGCTCCCTTGCGGCGGTTGCGTTCCCGGGCGCGGCGCGGCGGCTTGGCTAGCCGGCGAACCGGCAGTGCCGTCGGGGGCGCTGGACGGGTCGGTATGGATTGTGACGGTGCGGATTTTTTTCGGCCCAGGCGCGACCGGCGCGACCGTAGAAACTGACGGCATGGCTGCCGGCGGGGGGGCTTGGCCAGCACTCGGGTTCGATGCGGTCGTGGCCGGCATCGCCGGAGCGGACGGAGCCGGCTGCGTCGACATTGCAGGATTGCTCGAAGACGGGCCGCCCGAATAGCCGACCACTGCGCCGGAGCCGCTGACCGACGGAGGGTCGGGGAAGACTGGCACCGTCGAAACCGACCGCGGTGCCGTGGTCGTGACCGGCGGCGGAATATCGACCGGCCGCTCCTCCCGGGACACCAGCCGTTCGCGTGATGCCGCGTTGTTATCGTCCGCGTCACGCGCGGAGCCGTCTTGAGAGCCTACGCCGCTCGGTACGATCTTGTTCGGACCGCTCTCAGCCTTGATGATCGGCGGCAGGGCCGGCAGCATTGGACCGCCGAACATGGCGCGATAGGCGAAGGCGCCAGCGGTGCCAAGCACAGCTAAGGCAAATATTGCCGCGACAAAAATGAAACCGCTGCGGCGAACCGTGTTTTGCTCCTCGCTGTATTCATCGCCATAGCCATGATCGTCGGCGGCATACCGTTCGTCTTCGTATTCGCTCTGATAATGGCTATCGCGTTCATCCGGTGACCGGTCGTGCCAGTCTGCCGTCTCCTGGTACGCAGCTTCGTGCGCCTCGCCATCGGCAACATCGCGTGCCGGCTCCACGACGAAATCGGGCTCCCGCCGAAAACGAGAGCGCGATGGCGGTGCAGGATGTTCGCGTGTAGCCCGCTCGTAACGGTCGTCTCGGTCCGCGCGGTAATCGGGATCGACGTCCCGTACATATTGTTGTTGTTGCTCATCCCCGGGCGTCGAATAGCGATCATCGACTGGTGCTCGTAGGACCTCGTCCGGCGCGGCATGGCTGGCGGCATGGCTGGCGGCCTGACTGGCCTGACCGCGCCGATCGTCCGCAGCTTCCGGCGCCGCCGGTCTACGATCTCGTTTGTTCATCGGCACGCTCTGACCGATGAGCCGCGCTAATTCGGCAAGCGGATCGTCAGCCTGAGCGGGCGTCGCCTCCTCCGCGCTGCGCCAACGGGGCGGATCGCGATAGGAACGCTGATCGTTTTCAGCCATCAGATTCGACTCGTTCAGCCGTGCACAGGGAAACCAAGCCAAGAGACATTCAACGAAACATTCGACCCGCATTCGCCGCCGGCAACGCCCGAGCGGCAACACCAATAGCCGAGTGGACTATCGCATCTCGTTTGGCGCCTCGACCCCGAGCAGTGCCAGCCCCGATGCGAGCACGGTGGCAACCCCCTGAACAAGCACAAGCCGGGCTTCGGTCAGTTCTCGATCATTCTGGATAATGAAGCGTAAATGTGGCGATGCATTACCCAGCGTCCAAAGTGCATGAAATTCACTTGCTAAATCGAACAAATAAAAGGCAATTCGGTGTGGCTCGTGTGCCGCCGCTGCACCTGCAAGGAGGCGCGGATAGAGCGCGACTTGCCGCATCAGCGCAAGTTCCGCCGGATCGTTAAGGCGCGAGAGATCGGCGCGTTCAGCCAATTCCGCGACATCGTCCGGCAGGCCGGCGAAAGCGGCACGGGCGTTGCGAAACACCGACTGCGCACGGGCGTGTCCGTATTGGACGTAGAAGACCGGATTGTCGCGGGATTGTTCGCGCACTTTCACCAGATCGAAATCGAGCGCGGCATCATTCTTGCGAAACAGCATCATGAAGCGGACGGGATCACGCCCCACTTCATCCACCACCTCGCGAAGCGTGACGAACTCCCCTGCCCGCTTGGACATTTTGACTGGCTGGCCCGCGCGCAAAAGCTTCACCAGCTGAACGACCTTGACATCGAGCTCGGCGCGGCGATCGCTCAACGCCGCCACGGCGGCTTGCATGCGCTTGATATATCCGGCGTGATCGGCTCCCCAAACGTCAATCAGCGTGCGAAATCCGCGCTCAAGCTTCGAACGGTGATAAGCGATATCGGACGCGAAATAGGTGTACGAGCCGTCCGATTTTTTCAGCGGACGATCGACATCGTCGCCAAAGGCCGTCGAACGAAACAATGTCTGTTCGCGATCCTCCCAATCTTCGGCTGGCGCTCCCTTCGGCGGCGGCAAACGTCCTTCGTAGACATAGCCGCGCTGGCGTAGGAGTTCGATCGCCGCGCCAACGCGATCCTCGCCGCTCATCAAGAGCGAGCGCTCGGAAAAGAACACGTCGGGTCGCACATCAAGCGCCGCGAGGTCATCGCGGATTGCCTGCATCATCATGGCGACCGCTTTGTCGCGGACGATAGGCAGCCAACTTGTCTCCGATTGCTTTGCGAGCGCGTTGCCATATTCGGCCGCAATCGCCGCGCCGACCGGTTTGAGATAATCACCGGGGTAAAGCCCTTCGGGAATTGCGCCGATCTTTTCGCCCAGCGCCTCGCGATAGCGCTGGAAAGCGGAACGGGCGAGCAGATCGACCTGCACGCCGGCATCATTGATGTAGTACTCGCGCGTCACCTTGAATCCGGTGAATGCCAGCAAATTGGCAAGCGCATCACCGAACACCGCGCCTCGGCAATGGCCGACATGCATCGGCCCCGTCGGATTGGCGGATACGTATTCGACATTGACGGGCGCGTCGTTGCCGAGGTCGATTTTTCCGTAAACCGAGCCCAGCCTCACGGCGGCACGCAAGGCGTCGGCCCAAGCCGCCGGGCGCAGCGTGATATTCACGAATCCGGGGCCGGCCACTTCGGCCTTGGCCACCAGCACGTCGGCCCGGAGTTTTTCCGCGATCGCTTCGGCGAGCTCGCGCGGTTTGCGCCCGGCATCCTTCGCCAAAACCATGGCCGCGTTGGTTGACATGTCGCCGTGCGCAGGATCGCGCGGCGGCTCCACGGTAACCCGCGATTGATCGATGCCGGACAGCAATACGCCCGCGGCAATCAATGCTTCGCTCGCGGCGCGAACGCGTTCGAGCATTTCGGCGAAGATATTGACAGACGGCATGCCTGCACGCGCTTTGTAACTGGATCGCGCCGCGCGCCTAACGCAATTCCGGAGTCGAGTCAAAGAGCCGCGCGTGTTCGGCAAGCGCGTAGCGGTCGGTCATGCCAGCAATGAAATCGGCGATATGGCGGGCCCGCGCAGCCTCGTCGAGCCCGGCAACGCCTTCGCCCCATTCGGCCGGCATGTCCTGCGGCCGGGCGCTGTAACGCGCAAACAGGTCGCGCACCACGTCTGCGGCCTGGTCCATCACTTTCATCACCCGGGGGTGCCGATACATGCGCGGTTTGAGGAAGCTTTTGATCGCGCGATCCTCCTCGCCCACTTGGCGCGAGAAAGCGCCGATCGGCGCAGCGGCGCGGCGCACATCGTCCGCCGAATGCGGATCGAGCGCGGCGAGCCGGCCGGTGCTCTCGCTGACGACATCGTTGATAAGCAACCCGATGAGCTGACGAACGAGCTCGTGCACAAGCCGATCGTGGTCAAGTTTGCGATAAGCCTCGTGAATTGCCGCAACAATCCGGCCCGGCAGCGGCACGGCGGCGATCTCTGCGAGATCAAATAATTTCGCGCGCAACCCGTCATCGATATCGTGAGCGTCATAAGCGATGTCGTCGGCCACGGCGGCGACCTGCGCTTCAGCGCTGGCAAAACTCCAGAGCTGGAGGTCGTGCAGACGGCAATAGTCGAGAATGAATGCCGGAACGCCGTGCCGCCGATAGTGCTCAAGCGGCGCGCCGGCGCGGTCGGTAAGCGGACCATTGTGCTTGACCAGGCCCTCGAGCGTTTCCCAGGTCAGGTTCAGGCCGTCGAACGCGGGATAGCGGCGCTCCAGCGCCGTCACCACGCGCAGCGTCTGGGCATTGTGATCGAAACCGCCGAATGCCGATAAGCAGGAATCGAGCGCGCGCTCGCCAGCATGGCCGAATGGCGGGTGGCCCAGGTCGTGTGCGAGTGCCAGCGCCTCGGCCAGATCCTCGTCGAGCCGCAACCGCCGGGCCAGCGCGCGCGCGATCTGCGCGACCTCGAGTGTATGGGTCAGCCGTGTCCGATAGTGATCGCCCTCGTCAAAGACGAAGACCTGAGTCTTGTGCTTGAGGCGGCGGAACGCGGTGGCATGGATGATGCGGTCGCAATCGCGCCGAAAGGCGCTGCGGCTTGTGCTCGGCGGCTCGGGATAAAGCCGGCCGCGGCTTCGCTCCGGATCGCAGGCATATGGCGCACGGTAAATAGCCAAATCCATTGGTTTCTACTGAATCGGCCAGCAATTGACCTTCGGTTTCACCGCACTTAACTATCGTGTTGGCAGTGTTGCAATCGGGCCGATTGCGATTCGGAGAGTAAATGAGCGTCAACGTCATCGTAACCGAGCGCGCCGCGCGGCGAATCGGCGAGATCCTGCGTCAGGAACCTGCCGGCACGATGCTGCGCGTCAGCGTCGAAGGCGGCGGCTGCTCCGGCTTCCAGTATAAATTCGACACCGAGCGCGAGCGCGCCCACGACGATATCGTGATCCAGCAAAGCGGCGCGACCGTGCTGATCGATCCGGTGTCGCTCAATTACATGGCTGGATCCGAGATCGATTTCGTGGACGATCTGATCGGCTCGTCGTTCAAGGTCAACAATCCGAAGGCCACCGCGTCCTGCGGCTGCGGCACCAGCTTCGCACTGTAAAACTGTCGTGCGCATCGCCACCTGGAACGTCAATTCGATCAAGCAACGCCTTGATTCCGCTCTGACGTGGCTCGCCGAGCGCAAGCCGGACATCGTCTGTTTGCAAGAAACCAAATGCGTGGATGACGCTTTTCCGCGCGAGCCGTTCGAGTCGCTGTGTTACAACGTCGCCGTGCACGGACAAAAGACCTTCAACGGCGTCGCGCTGTTGTCGAAATTACCATTCGACGAGGTCAGTAACGGACTTCCAGGAGACGACGAGGACGATCACGCCCGCTTTATGGAAGCTGTCGTTTCCACCGCCAATGGCGCGATGCGCGTCGCGAGCATTTACCTGCCGAACGGCAATCCGCCGGAAACCGAAAAATACGCCTACAAGATCGCGTGGATGAAGCGTCTTTCCGCCTATGCCAGCGAACGCCTGCGCCTGGAAGAACCGCTCGTCATGGCCGGCGACTACAACGTGATCCCGACTCCGGCGGATGCCCGCAATCCGCAAGCGTGGGTGAACGATGCTTTATTCCTGCCGGGTACGCGCGATCAATTCCGCAGCCTGATCAATGTCGGACTGACCGATGCGCTGCGCGCGACCAGCGACGATCCCGGGCTGTTCACGTTCTGGGATTATCAAGCCGGCGCCTGGCAAAAGAATAACGGCATCCGCATCGATCATCTTCTGTTGTCAGCCGCTGCCGCAGACAGGCTCAGCGCTGCCGGGATCGATCGTCACGTCCGCACCTGGGAGAAGCCGTCCGACCACGTTCCGGTGTGGATCGACCTGGAGATCGAGGCGAAATAGTCAGAGCTTTCGACCGCGACTAATCCCGCCGGCCTTTGAGCCAATCTTCCAGATAAACGAGCGCGAGTGCGCGTTCGTCGTCGCTGGCGCGCTTGAATGCGCTGTCATAAACCGGTTTGACCCATGGTTCGTCGGCGCCGGCGCAGTCGCGGCCCAAGGTGAGCCACATCAAACCGCGCGCCGCCTGGCGTGGCACGACCTGTCCCTGAAATAAGAGATCGCCAAGCGCAACTTCGGCGCGGCAATGGCCCTTGGTCGCGGCGAGCTGTAACCA
>DATAYT010000205.1:0-20748 GCA_036272395.1 Xanthobacteraceae bacterium | reverse complement strand
TTGACCCGGCAATCCATGGAGCCGCAACGCTGCATGGATGCCCGGGTCAAGCCCAGGCATGACGATTGCAAAAAATCGGCTGAACCCGACTGGCATGCGTTTCACTCCGCCGCCCTTAGCTCCGACTTCACCTGATCGAGCAAGTCCTTGACCTTCGAGCCTTCGAGCCGCGCGATGTCGTCCTGATATTTGAGCAACACGCCGAGTGTGTCGGACACCGTCGCCGGATCGAGCGCGGTGACGTCGAGTTCGCAGAGCGCGCCGGCCCAGTCGAGCGTTTCGGCCACGCCGGGCGCCTTGAACAAATCCTGCTTGCGCAAGCCCTGGACGAATCCGACGACTTGCTCGGACAATCTTTTGCTGACGTCGGGAACCTTGGCGCGTACGATCGCCAATTCTCGCTCGGCGCTCGGATAGCCGACCCAGTGATAAAGACATCGACGCTTGAGCGCGTCGTGCACTTCACGCGTGCGGTTCGAGGTGATGACGACGATCGGCGGCTGTGCGGCTTTGACCGTGCCCAATTCCGGAATCGTAACCTGAAAGTCGGCGAGTACTTCGAGTAAAAAGGCTTCGAACGCCTCGTCGGTACGGTCGATCTCATCGATCAACAGCACCGGCGCGCCGGCGGCGTCCGGTTCGAGGGCTTGGAGGAGCGGCCGCTTGATCAGAAACCGTTCGGAGAACACGTCGTGTTCGAGCCGTTCGCGGTCGTGTTTGCCTTCGGCTTCGGCGGCGCGGATCGCGATCATCTGCGCGGCGTAATTCCATTCGTAAACCGCCGCGGCGATGTCGAGGCCCTCGTAACATTGCAGGCGGATCAGGCGCCGGCCCAACGTGGAGGCCAGGACCTTGGCGATCTCGGTCTTGCCGACGCCGGCCTCGCCTTCGAGAAAAATCGGACGGCCCATCTTCAACGCGAGATAAAGCACGGTGCCGAGCGAGCGGGCGGCCAGATAATCGGCTTCGGCCAACAGATCGACGGTGGCATCAATCGAGGGGGGCAACGGCCGCGGGGACGTTTTGTTCATCGTCTCAATCTAGCCCGTCGTTGCCGGGCTTGTCCCGGTAATCCACGTCTGTCTGGCATGTAAAGACATAGATGCCCGGCGCAAGACCGGGCATCACAGTTGGTAAATTCGTACTTTCAGATCAGGCAATCGGCTTGCCAATGGCGTCCGCCACGGCGCGGCGCGCCAATACGCCGACCAGGTGGGCGCGATATTCGGCGCTGCCGTGAATATCGCTGTTCATACCGTCGGCCGGAATACTCATGCCTTCGAGCGATTTCGGCGAAAAGCGCTTTTTCAATGCTTCTTCGAAAGACGGCACCCGGAACACGCCGTTGGCACCGGCGCCGGTTACCGCGACCCGGATGTCGCTGCCGCGCTTGGAGACAAAGACCCCGACCAGCGCGAACCGCGAAGCCTGATTGCGGAATTTCTGATAGGCGGCTTTTTTCGGAATCGGGAAACTCACCTTGGTGATGATCTCCGCAGGTTCGAGCGCCGTCGAAAACATGCCGGTAAAAAAGTCGTCGGCTTTGATGCGCCGCTTGTTGGTGATGATGGTGGAGCCTAGCCCGAGGCAAGCGGCAGGATAATCGGCGTTGGGATCGTTGTTGGCGATCGAGCCGCCAATGGTGCCCATGTGACGCACCGCCGGATCGCCGATCATCCCGGCGAGCTTCGCCAGCACCGGAATGGCCTGCGCAACGACGGGCGAGGTATTGACTTCATTGTGGCGCGTCATCGCGCCGATTGTGAGCGAGCGGCCGCTCAGCTCGATCCCCGACATGCCTTCGATCAGCGACATGTCGATGATTTGCGGCGGGCCGGCGAGGCGCAATTTCATCGTCGGCAACAGCGTCTGCCCGCCGGCCAAGAGCTTGGCGTCCGGATTCTTGGCGAGCAGCCCCGCCGCTCGCCGCACCGTCTGCGGCCGATGAAAGGTGAAAGCGTACATCGATTAGTCCTCCGTCTATTCTCCGTCTCTCCCGCGCAGGAGAGAAATTCTCGCACCAAAACTATTATGCCGCCTTTGGAATCCCATTTACCTTTTGCAGCGCCGCCCATACCGCCGGCGGCGTCGCGGGCATCGTTAGCCCTTCCGTGCCGATCGCGTCGGTGATGGCATTGATCACGGCGGCAGGCGCGGCGATCGCGCCGGCTTCGCCACAGCCTTTGATGCCAAGCGGATTGGACGGGCATTTAGTCACGGTGGTATCCACTTTGAGCGTCGGCAGGTGATCGGCGCGCGGCATGCAATAATCCATGAACGAGCCGGTGACGAGCTGCCCGTCCTTGTCGTAGACCGCGCCCTCGCACAAGGCCTGGCCGACACCTTGGGCGATCCCGCCATGGACCTGGCCCTCGACGATCATCGGATTGACGATCACACCGAAGTCATCGACGGCGATCCAAGCGACGATTTCAGTATTTCCGGTCTCTGGATCGACCTCTACTTCGCAGATGTGGCAACCGGCCGGGAAAGTAAAGTTGGTCGGATCGTAAAAGGCGCCTTCTTTCAAGCCGGGCTCGAGCTCCTGGCCGGAAAATTTGTGGGCGACATACGCATTAAGCGTGACGTCGCCCCAGGCGGCCCATTTGTCGGTGCCGGCGACACTGAATTTTCCGTCCTTGAACTCGATGTCGCCTTCGGCGGCTTCAAGCATATGGGCGGCGACTTTTTTGGCCTTGGCCTCGATCTTGTCGAGCGCCTTCGCCAGCGCCGACATGCCGACCGCGCCCGAGCGCGAGCCGTAAGTGCCCATCCCGAATTGCACCTTGTCGGTATCGCCGTGCACGACTGAAATATTGTCGATCGGAATGCCGAGCCGTTCCGAGACAAGTTGCGCGAAGGTGGTCTCGTGGCCCTGACCGTGGGCGTGAGAACCGGTCAGGATTTCAACACTGCCGGTCGGATTGACGCGGACCTCGGCGGATTCCCACAAGCCGACGCCGGCGCCGAGCGAGCCGACGGCCTGTGACGGCGCAATCCCGCAAGCTTCGATATAGGTGGAAAAGCCGATGCCGCGCAGCTTGCCGTCGCGGGCGGATTCGCGCTTGCGCCTGCCGAAGCCCTTATAATCGGCTAGCTCCAGTGCCTTTTTCAGGGAGGCATTATAATCGCCGGCGTCATAAGCCATGATGACCGGCGTCTGATGCGGAAATTTTTTGACGAAGTTCTTGCGCCGCAGCTCGGCCGGATCCTGGCTCATTTCCCGCGCGCCGACCTCAACCAGACGCTCCACCACGAACGTCGCTTCCGGACGCCCGGCGCCGCGATAGGCATCGACCGGCACGGTATTGGTGTAGACGGCATCGACCTCACAATAGATTTGCGCAATTTCATATTGGCCGGACAGCAGCGTCGCGTAAAGATAAGTCGGCACTGACGACGAGAAAGTGGACATATAGGCGCCGAGATTGGCGACGGTCTTGGCGCGAAGTCCCAAGATCTTGCCTTCGGCGTCGAACGCCATTTCGGCGTGAGTAACATGGTCGCGCCCATGCGCATCGGCGACGAACGCTTCCGAGCGCTCGGCGACCCACTTCACCGGACGGCCGACGCGCTTTGAGGCCCACAACGCAACGACTTCTTCGGGATAGATAAAAATCTTCGAACCGAAGCCGCCGCCGACATCCGGCGCGATGACGCGCAGCTTGTGCTCGGGCGCCATGCCGACAAACGCGGCGATGACAAGCCGGGCGACGTGTGGATTTTGCGTCGTATTCCATAATGTAAAAGCGCCGGTGCCGGCGTCGTAATCGCCAATCGCTGCGCGCGGCTCGATAGCATTCGGAACGAGGCGATTGTTGACGATGTCGAGCCTGGTCACGTGCCTGGCTGCGCGGAATGCGGCTTCGACCGCGCCGGCCTCGCCAAGGTGCCACTGATAGATCGTGTTGTTCGGTGCGATATCGTGAATGCGTGGCGCGCTCGGTTTCTGCGCCGCCGCGGGATCGGCGACGGCGGGCAGCACAGCATAGTCGACGACGATTTTTTCGGCGGCGTCGCGCGCTTGCGCCAGCGACTCTGCAACCACAACCGTGAGCGGATCGCCGACATGACAGACCTTGGCGTTGGCGAGCGCCGGATGTGGCGCCATTTTCATCGGCGATCCGTCTTTGGAATGAATCATCCAGCCGCAGATCAGATTGCCGATCTTGTCGGCGGCAAGTTCGGCGCCGGTGAGAACCGCAAGCACGCCCGGCATCTGGGCGGCAGGCTTGACGTCGATCGACTTGATGGTGGCGTGGGCGTGCGGGGAGCGAAGAAAATAGGCGTAGGCCTGGCCGGGCCGGTTGATGTCATCGGTGTAATGACCGGTCCCGGTGATGAAGCGGCGGTCTTCTTTGCGGCGCACCGCGGCGCCGATTCCGGTCGCGCTCATGGTTCTCGCCCTCCCGGCAATCGCTTTTTGGATCGCCTATTCGGCGGCTTGGCTCGTTGCACCGCCCCCGCGCATGGCGCGCGCCCCCGCCGCAATCGCCTTGACGATGTTGTGATAGCCGGTGCACCGGCAAATGTTGCCATCAAGCTCCTCGCGGATGGTGCGGTCGTCGAGCTCGTTGCCTTTGCGGCGGACAATATCGACCGCGGTCATGATCATGCCGGGGGTGCAGAAGCCGCACTGCAGCCCGTGGTTCTCTCGGAATGCCTCCTGCATCGGATGTAGCGGCCCATCGGGCGCGGCGAGCCCCTCGATCGTCAGCACATTGGCGCCTTCAAGCTGCAGCGCCAAAATCGTGCAGGACTTGATCGCCTTGCCATTGACGTGCACGACGCAGGCGCCGCATTGCGAGGTGTCGCAGCCGACATGGGTGCCGGTGAGCCGCAAATGTTCGCGCAGCAACTGCACAAGCAGCGTACGCGGATCGACATTGGCGGTGATGGGCTTGCCGTTCACCGTCATGGATACGGCTGCCGTCTCGCCTGCCATGGGGTTCCTCCTCGAAATTGCGGTCAAAAACGTCGCGATTTGCCAACCGAGCGTGGCCGCCGGTGGGGTTCGGACGCAAAATCAAGCCGATTTTGGCGGTTTTTACGCGCGAACAGCATTTACTCTGAACCTCCAAACCGTCACCGGTCAAGCGGGTCCAGCGCCGTGTCAGCTATAGAAGCCACGCAATACGGCAGATATCGGCCGCCGGCAGGGACGCCTATGCGGCCTTCGGGTTCACCGCATTGGCGAAATTTGCAAAAAAGTCGTCGGCGACTTTCTTCGCGGCGCCGTTGACCAGTCGCTGGCCGAGCTGCGCCAGCTTGCCGCCAATCTGGGCATCTACATTGTAGGACAAAAGCGTCCCGCCATTTTTCGGCGCGAGCTTCACCGTGGCGCCGCCCTTGGCGAAGCCGGCAACCCCGCCGTCGCCCTGCCCGGAAATCTTGTAACCGTTGGGCGGATCCAGATCCGACAGCGTCACCCTGCCTTTGAACTTTGCTTTGACCGGGCCGATCTTGATGGTGGCGACCGCCTGAAACTCGGTATCCGACGTCTTGTCCAGTTGCTCGCAGCCGGGAATGCACGCTTTCAATGTCGCCGCATCGTTCAGTTTTTCCCAAACTGTTTGCGGCGGTACCGCCAACTCGTATTCGCCGTTCATGGTCATTGCCATTGCAGAGGGCTCCTTGCACGCGGGACCGCTTGGCTTCCTTAAGCTATCCGCTTACCGCCTCGCGCGGCGGCTGAAAAGGGTGCGTACGACTAATGTCCCGCCGTGCTCTGAGGGCATCGCTTTGCTGGGTGGTCCGGTAGTCGCGGTGCCCGGTTCGCTCAATCAGCCTTACAAAGACTAGCTGGACGGTCGGCGGAGGCGTCGAGGGTGCCGTGCCGAGCACCCACGTCACTTGGAAAGTCGAATATCTCTACATGGACCTTGGCACCGCGAATTACACGTTTAGCAATCCACTTTTGGGCACCATCTTGGTCAGCAATCATTTCACCGACAACATCGTGCGCGTCGGGCTGAACTATCAATTCCACTGATCTGATTAGGGCTTCCGCAAAAGCTCCGGCAGCTTGGCGATATTAGCCGTGAGCAATTTGCTGCCCGAGGATGCGGGTGCGGGAGACAGCCTTTGTCGCGGCAAGCTACTTCCAATTATCGGATGGACCGAAGTCGCGTTCGAGTTTGTGCAGGGTGTCGCGAAGTGACTCCCAATATTGCACGAATAAGTCCGGACCGCCGAAGCGCAAATCATGCTCGACCGCCCGTCGGCAAAAGGGATTGAGGCCATTGAGCCAAGCCTGCCCTTCCGGCGGCAAGCGCCAAGATCGACTCCAGCAAAATAGAGCTTGGCGTTTCGGTTGCGTCGGTCGTGTTCTTGACGGCCGCGCCTTCCGGCGGGAATAGCTCGTGCACCAATTTGGTAAGATCTTCCATTGGCGTAACCCTGCTCGCAGAATTCTACTGTCACAACTCTGTCGATGCGAGCCTAAAGGGCCGCGATCCTTCGCGCCTCATCCTTGCTGAGCAGCTTGGCCGCTGAGCGCCGTCCCGGCTCATCCTCGAAATAGACATAGGCGAGCGCCTGCCCGTTGTGGTCGCGGACGACGAAACACACGGACTGTTCCTCGACGGACCAAGGCGGCGGGAAGCGGCGGGCGGACATAACTTAGTTCCATTGTCGCAAAATCGCCGCTTGAGGGCGCATGTGGCGGGCGTATGCTTTGCAAGTCGCACGGAGCGTCCCCCTCCCTTGGCAAGCGAGGCAACACTTGGGGACGAACGTGAGGCTAACCCCGGTCTATACCGACCCCTAACGGTATTTGATCGGGGAAAAGGCAAAGCCGCCGGTTCACTGCATGGCCGACGGCTTTGCTGTGTGTGGCGCTTTCTTTCTTTGGCAGACCACGGCGGCTGGAAGCGGCGTGCGGGCATGACAGCAAAGCGTAGCTGAGCAAGCCTCTGTCTGCTATCATTCGTCAGCGAACATTGAGGTTGTGAGGGGATCGTCCTTGCTCTCAGGAGGGCGACATGGCGATCACTCGAATACTTCTTCTCGGTACTCTTTTGACGCTGATCGGCACTGCCTCACTGGCATTGGCCGCGCCCAAACAACATCATCGCGTCACCCACGCTCATCCTGCGATTTATAACATGGCACCCGACATCGGCTGTCCGGCGAATGGCGGCCCATCTTGCAGTAACGCTGGTCCGGCACCACCAGACAGGTGGTGACAAGCTCATTCCCTACGCCCCGGCTGGTCCTCGAAATAGACATAAGCGAGCTTTTGCCCGGCGCTGTCCGTCACGACAAAGCAGGCCTCCAATGCCTCGACAGTCCAAGACGGCGGGAAACGGCGCGAATGCGGCATGGGGCCAGCACTATTCCCGCGAATTCAGCAAATGGATGAAAGCGCACGGCTTCGATCGGATGCTAAAATCAACCCGCTCCGTTGCTATTGAGCTTCACGAAAACGCCAATACTATCGAAGCGTCGCGAGCGACATTGCCGGAACGGCAACGCAAGCGGCTTGTTCATCCGCTGTCAAATGTCCGACGCTGGCGAGCGTCACTTAATCACGGCAACGGTAAATGCCCTGCCGATCTAAAACGCGATGCCGCGGCCGCGTGGCGGCGTTTTGTTAGTTGTGTGAGATTGCTGCCAGCGGATCAAGCCGGCCATGCCGCCTGTCGCAAGCGCACGGTCATGGGCGCTTAGCGCGTCCG
Source organism: Xanthobacteraceae bacterium (assembly GCA_036272395.1). Taxonomy (GTDB): domain Bacteria; phylum Pseudomonadota; class Alphaproteobacteria; order Rhizobiales; family Xanthobacteraceae; genus BOG-931. Next base: position 13,069 of record DATAYT010000205.1, on the reverse strand, counting down.
CTAACGTGATCCGGTAATGTCGCTTAGCGATTGGCGAGTCGCTTTAAGGCGCGGCCATAAATCACCATCGCCTCGTCCATAGCCGCAGTAGAAGAGGCGCTAGTCGCGATGTTCTTTATTTTACCGCCCGACGAAATGCGCCAAACCTCGCGCGTGCCGTGCAAAGTCTTTCCAACCACGGCATCCGCTCGCGCGGAGTGTCGCTTGCCACGGAAAGGACCCGCGGATTGCTTTTTCATAGTGATCTAAATAACAGCGCCACCGCCCAAAAGGAAGCACCGATGGCCGATCAAGCCGCCGCATGTGGCGCACTGTGGCGGCTGAGATCGTCCGACACGCGCGCGCGAACGACTATAGTCCCGGCACCGCGCCGGGGGGTTTTTCTTCTGCGCTGCTTCCCATGTGCTTCCCAGCGCCATTTTCTGGGAAGCAGAAATGTTCATGATCAGGCCGGGAGGACGAAAATGCCAAAGATAAAAACTGATGATAATTCCGATATTTACGTCGAAGTCGAAGGGCCGGAGAATGCCCCGGTATTGATGCTGTCGAACTCGCTCGGCACCAATCTGCACATGTGGGACGACCAGGTACCGGCCTGGAGCCGTCATTTCCGCCTGGTGCGTTACGACCGACGCGGTCATGGCCACTCCAGCGTGCCGAAGGGACCCTATCCGATGGAGCGGCTCGGCCGCGATGTGCTTGCGGTGATCGACGCGCTCGGTATCGCCAAAATCAATTGGTGCGGATTATCGATGGGCGGCATGGTCGGACAGTGGCTCGGCGCCAACGCGCCCGCCCGCGTCGACAAGCTTGTTCTGTCCAATACGTCCTCATATTTCGCCGACAAATCACTGTGGGAAGGCCGGGTCAAGACCGTGCGCGAAAAAGGTTTGGCGGCGATCGTCGATGCCAATATGGAGCGCTGGTTCACCAAGGAATTCCATGACCGCAATCCGCGAGCGATGGCGCGGATGCGCGAGATGTTCTTAGGCACCAAACCTGAAGGTTATATCGGCTGCGGCGAAGGCATCCGCGACATGGATCATCGTCCGCTGCTTGCCAAAATCAGCGCGCCGACGCTCGTGATCGCCGGCAAGCACGATCCGGCAACGCCGCTCGAAGCCAATGAATTCATCTGCCATCACATCCCGGACGCGCAAATCGCGGTCCTCGATGCCGCCCATATCGCCAATGTCGAGCAGCCGCAGATCTATGCCGACACGGTGCTGAAGTTTTTGTTGAATAAATAACCGTCACCCTGAGGCGGCCGCGAAGCGGCCCTCGAAGGGTGACGACCCCGGCCGTCGATACTTCGAGGCTCGCTTTGCTCGCACCTCAGGATGACGGGCCCGCGCCGGGGTACCCATCACCCTCCCCGCTGCTCGCGAAATTCGTGCGGCGTCGTGCCGGTCTGCTTGCGGAAGAACCGTGCGAAATGCGACGGATCGGCGAAAGCAAGCTCCTTGGCGATATCGTGGATCGGCTGCGTGGTAAAAACGAGCTGACGCTTGGCTTCGCTCAAAACGCGCTGGCGTATCAAATGACCGGCGGTAACGCCGGTGGCGCGCTTCACATGGTCATTGAGCCGATCGACCGTCATGCCGAGCTTTTCGGCATAGAACGCCAGCAGCCGCTCATCGCGGAAAAATTCATCGAGCAGACTGCGCAATTGTGAAACCGTCGCATCGGCGGGGCGCAGGGTTACACTGCCGCTGCGCGCCCGGCTCGCAGCAAGCCGCGCTACCGCGACCGCGATCAGGATGAGAACGCCGCGCATCGCCAAGCGATAGCCTTCACGCGCGAGGCTATATTCGTCGAATAATTCCGCGGCCAAGGCGAACAGGCGTCCGCGCTCGGTCTCGTCGTCAAGCGGAATGACCGGCTCCGCCGCCAGCGAGCGCAGCCGGCTTAAGGCTTCGCCGGAACGGTCGGCGAGCGCACCGGCCGCATCCTCGGTGAAACTGATCACCCAGCCGTCGGTGGCGTTCGGCTCGAAGCGAAAGCCGTGTGCGATCGCGGCGGGAATGAGAATGGCCGCGGGTGCGGCGAAAGCGAGCTTCGCCACATCGAACGTCATCTCGCCGCCGCCGCGCTCGATCAGGAGAATCTGAAACAGATTGCGATGGCGATGGGCGCGAATGGTCCAATCGTGCATCGCCGCGCGCGATGCAATCTGTTCGATATGAATAAAGTCGAACGCCTGATCGTCCGGCGGATCGCCGTAAAGATGGAACAGCGGCAGCGACCGGTCTTCGCCAATCATGCCCCAAGCATAAGCCGATCAGGCCCAAGGAGAAGCTTCATCGCAAGCGGCCAAGAGGATTTGCACACAATGATGCGTTGCCGCGCCAGAGCGAACGATGTTGGGGATGGGGATATAACCCACCCTACGCGTTCAGACACGCTTATAACCACGCTCGTGATAAACCAGCGCCGGGCCGCTTTGGCCCATTCGCACCGCTTCCACCGCTCCGAACACCACATTGTGCGAGGCCATCGCCTTGGTCTCGATGGTGCGGCAATCTAATGACACAACCGCCGACGCCAGAACCGGAGCGCCGGTCTTTAATGTGATCCATTCGCCGGCGGAAAATCGCTCATGCAGGTGGACACCGCTACGCCCGGCGAACAAATCGGCAAGCTTCTCTTCGTCCGCGCCCAATGTGTTGACGCAGAAGACGCCGTTTTGTGCAAGGAGCGGCGCGCTCGTGCTGCGGCGGTTGAGACAAACAAGCAGCATCGCTGGCTGATCGGAGACCGGGCAAACGGCGGTCGCGGTGAACCCGGTCTTTCCGGCTATTCCCGCCGTCGTGACGACGTGCACGGCGGCGCCGAGCCGGCTCATAGCCTCGCGAAATAAGAGCGGCTCGACGCTCGTAATCGGACCCGGGCCCACGACCGTGAAGGCCCCGTCCATGGCATCGTCAGGACGCTGGTCGATCCAACTCATGCGGCGATTCTATCAGAGGTCGGAGGCCGGATGTCAGAGGTCAGATCATGGTGATCCGACGTCTGTGCTCCGACATCGGACATCCGCCTACTCCGCCGCCCTCGCCTTTGGCGGCGGTCCAGAAGAGGCGACATCGTCCGGATCGAGCCAAGCCGGATCGGTCTAGCCGTTCTCGTCATATTCCGACATGCATTGGTCGGCCAAGGCCATCATCTGATCGAGCGCGCCGGAACCGCGCGCGTTCCACAGCGCCTGGATGCGGATGTCTTCGTGGTTGCCGGCGTAATTGCGCTCATACAATTCGTGGCGGCCGCCGAATTCGGTCCCGATCGCATCCCATAAGAGCTTCATCACTTTGATGCGCTCCTTGTACCCGATGCCGTAGGAGCCGCGCACGTAACGGGCGAGATAGCGATCGATCGCCGGATTTTTGAAATCCTTGGCCGAAGACGGCAAATAAATCAGCGACGAGGCGACGATCTTGTCGACGATCTCCTTGACCCGCCCATAGGCGTCGCCGGCGAAGACCCGATAGCTCGAGCCGGATTGCAGATTAGGCAGTACGGCGCCGTTCACCCAAGGCGTCGGATTCATCGCCATCGCATCGGTGAGCGCCCAGAACAGATTCCGCCAAGCAATGACCTCGCCAAGCATGGCCTGATTGCCGCGAAATTCGTCGGAGCCCGCCGCGTGCAGTGCCTTGGCGAGAACGCCGACCAGAAAGTCGAGCTTCACCGCAAGCCGCGTGCAACCCTGAAACTGATAGCCGGCGAGAAACCCCGATTGCGGAAAAAATATCTTCAGCCGTTCCAGATCGCGGTAAAGCAGCACGTCTTCCCAGGGGATGAAGACGTTGTCGAAAACGAAAATCGCATCGTTCTCGTCAAAGCGCGAGGACAACGGATAATCGAACGGCGTGCCCATCACGCTCGCCATCATCTCATAGGATGTGCGGCAGAGAAGCTTCACCCCCGGCGCGTTCATCGGCGCGATGAACATCACCGCAAGATCGGTGTCGTGCAGTGGCACTGCGGCATTCTGACCGAGAAAATTATAGTGCGTGAGCGCCGAAGACGTGGCGACCACCTTGGCGCCCGACACATAGATGCCGGCGTCGGTATCCTTTTGTATGGTGATGAAAACGTCCTTGACCTGATCGACCGGCTTTGAGCGATCGACCGGCGGATTGACGATGGCGTGGTTCATGAACAGCACGTTCTCCTGCGCCCGCCGGTACCAGGCCTTGGCATTGTCGGCGAACCGTCCGTAGAAATCGTAATTGGCGCCAAGCGTATTCATCAGCGAGGCTTTGTAATCGGGCGAGCGCCCCATCCAGCCGTAGGACATGCGTGCCCACTGGGCGATGGCGTCGCGCTGTTGCATCAGCTCCTCGCGCGAACGCGCGGCGCGGAAGAATCGGTGAGTGAAGCCGCCGGAACCGGTGTCGGTCTCGCAAGTGAGCAGAGCTTTGGTCTTCTCGTCGTGGAGCGCGTCGTAAAGCCGCGCGATCGAACGCGCGGCGTTGCGAAAGGCCGGATGGGCGGTGACATCGGCGACGCGCTCGCCGTAAACGTAGACTTCGCGGCCGTCGCGCAGGCTCTCGAGATATTCGGCGCCGATGAACGGCCGGCCCCTGGCCCCGATGGCGTCCTCGCTTTTGACCCGTTTCATGAGGGTCTCTCCTTTATTGCCGCCACGCCTAGCCCGGCGCGACCGAGCCGACAAGTGACCCGTCGCGGCCCCGATTATCGCACAGGTAAGGATTGCCGAACCGCGCCGCCCCCTCATCGGCGCGCGTGGCGTTGCCGCTCCAAGCCGCCGCTGTTAAGAATTCTGTGGGTCCGACAAAGGCTTTCGAGGCATGGACTATTTCGCCCAGCAGCTCATCAACGGCATCACGCTTGGCTCGATCTACGGCCTGATCGCGATCGGCTACACGATGGTCTTTGGCATCATCGGCATGGTGAACTTCGCCCATGGCGATGTGTTCATGGTCTCGGCCTTTATCGCGCTGATCGCACTCCTGATCCTGACCGCGTGGCTCGGTATCGTTTCGGTGCCGCTGGCGCTGTTTATCGTGCTCATCGTGGCGATGCTGTTCACCTCGCTGATCAATTGGGTGATCGAGCGCGTGGCCTACCGGCCATTACGCGGCTCGTTCCGCCTGGCGCCGCTGATCTCGGCAATCGGCATGTCGATTACGCTTTCGAATTTCGTGCAGGTGACCCAGGGACCGCGCAATAAATCCATTCCGCCCTTGGTGCAGGGCGAATTCGTCTTGTCCAACAGCAACGATTTTCCCGTCACGTTATCTTACAAGCAGCTCATCATTTGGGGCGTTACCGCCGTCCTGCTGCTGGCGTTTTGGTATTTGGTGGCGCGCACCCGGCTCGGGCGCGCGCAGCGGGCCTGCGAGCAGGACCAGAAAATGGCGGCTTTGGTCGGGGTCGATGTCGACCGCACAATTGCCGCGACTTTTGTCATCGCCGCGGCCTTGGCCGCGGTCGCCGGCACCATGTACCTGATGTACTACGGCGTGGTCTCGTTTTCCGACGGCTTTGTGCCGGGCGTGAAAGCCTTCACCGCCGCCGTGCTTGGCGGTATCGGCTCGTTGCCGGGCGCAGTCGTGGGCGGGCTTCTCATCGGCCTGATCGAAACGCTGTGGTCGGCTTATTTTTCGATCGACTACAAAGATGTCGCCGCTTTCTCGGTGCTGGCAATCACTTTGATTTTCCTGCCGCAGGGGCTGTTGGGCCGGCCTGACGTCGAGAAGGTCTGAGATGGGGGACATGCAGTTGGCAGGCGCAAATATCCGCACGCGCTTGGGTGAAGCGCTGCGCGATACCGGGCTGACTGCGCTTATTGCGCTTGGCGTATTTCTGCCGCTCGTTGGTTTTGAAACCGTCACCGATATCAACAATGTCCTGATCCTGGCAACGCGCTGGCCATTGCTGTTCGCCTTGGTCGGCAGCATCGCTGCTGTCCGTTTCATCTATGCGCTGATGCTGGCGCCGCGGCTTGAGCGCGGCGCGCTGCGCTTGCCGCCACGGGCCTCGGCCACTGCGGCGAGTATTCTGCGCAATTGGTTCGTCCCTTTCGCCGTCGCCTTCGTGATCGTCTATCCGGCGCTTGTCATTATTGGCGCCGGTTTCGGCAGCGCAGTAAAATGGATCGACAATTTCGGCATACAGATTCTGATCTATGTGATGCTCGGTTGGGGGCTCAATATCGTGGTCGGCCTCGCCGGACTCCTCGACCTCGGCTATGTCGCTTTTTACGCGGTCGGCGCTTATTCCTACGCGCTCTTGGCGAAAACCTTCGGCCTGTCATTCTGGATTCTGTTGCCGCTTGCCGGCACGCTGGCATCGTTTTGGGGAATCCTGCTCGGCTTCCCGGTGCTGCGGCTCCGCGGCGATTATCTCGCCATTGTGACGCTCGCCTTCGGCGAAATCATCCGCCTCATCTTGATCAATTGGGTACCGGTGACCAACGGCTATGCCGGAATCGGCTCCATCCCTCGCCCAACCCTCTTCGGCATTCCCTTCACTGCCGACGATAACGGCTTTGCCTCGGTCTTTGGCCTCGAATTTTCGCCGCTCTATCGCGTTCTTTTTCTTTATTACGTGATCCTGGCGCTGGCACTCGTGACCTGCTTCTTCAACGTGCGGCTGCGCCGGCTGCCCATCGGTCGTGCCTGGGAAGCCTTGCGCGAGGACGAGATCGCCTGCCGGTCGCTCGGCATCAACACCACCAATACCAAGCTGACGGCCTTTGCCATGGGCGCAATGTTCGCGGGCTTTGCCGGCTCATTCTTTGCTGCAAGGCAGGGTTTTATCTCTCCGGAATCCTTCACTTTTCTCGAATCCGCGACGATCCTCTCGATCGTCGTGCTCGGCGGCATGGGCAGCCAGATCGGCGTTGCCATCGCCGCCGTGATCATGATCGGCGGCACCGAGATCATGCGCCAGATCACCTTCCTCAAGCAGATTTTCGGACCCACATTCGACCCGACGCAGTACCGCATGCTGATTTTCGGCCTGGCAATGGTCGCAATCATGCGCTGGCGACCTCGCGGTCTGGTCGCCACGCGTGCGCCGTCGGTGTTTCTCAAGAAGCGCCGGGATATCTCGGTCGATCTGGTCACGGAGGGACGCGGTTGACGGCGCGCGACGGCTCCACCGTGCTGCGGGTCGAGCATCTGACAATGCGTTTCGGCGGGCTCGTCGCCGTGGATGATCTTAGTTTCGAAGTGCAGCGTGGCACGATCACCGCGCTGATCGGGCCCAACGGCGCCGGTAAGACGACCGTCTTCAACTGCATTACTGGTTTTTACCGGCCGACCGAGGGCCGGCTTGCGCTGCAGCGCGGCGATCCTGCGGTCTGGCAGGCGCTCGAAGCGTTGACCGACAGCGGCCAGCGCGGTGTGGCGCGGCCGCAGGGCGCGCTGTTTCTCTTGGAGCGCATGCCAGATTACCTCGTTGCGCAACGGGCGCGGGTCGCGCGCACATTCCAAAACATCCGGCTGTTTGCCGGGATGACGGTGCTGGAGAATTTACTGGTGGCACAGCACAACCCGCTGATGCTCGCGTCCGGCTATACGGTGCTCGGGCTGCTCGGCCTGCCGCCCTATGCCGCCGCCGAGCGCGCGGCCCTCGACAAGGCGCGGCACTGGCTCGAGCGCTTCAATCTGCTCGACCGGGCCGATGATCCGGCCGGCGAATTGCCTTATGGCGCGCAGCGCCGGCTCGAAATCGCCCGCGCCATGTGCACCGATCCGGCACTGCTGTGCCTCGACGAGCCGGCCGCGGGATTGAATCCCCGCGAGAGCGCCGAACTCAACGAGCTGTTGCTCATCATCCGCGACGAATGCGCCATGTCGATGCTCTTGATCGAGCACGATATGTCCGTGGTGATGAATATCTCCGACCACGTCGTCGTGCTCGACTATGGCGTCAAGATTGCCGACGGCGCGCCCGAAGCGGTCCGCAATGATCCCAAAGTGATCGGCGCTTATCTTGGTGTCGGCGACGAAGAAGTGGCGCGCGTCGAAGCCGAGGTTGGGCTATGAGCTCCCCGCTCCTCTCGGTGCGCGGCGTGACCGCCTATTACGGCCACGTCAAGGCGCTCAAGGGCGTCGACATCGACGTCGATGACGGTGAGATCGTCGCGCTGATCGGCGCCAATGGCGCCGGCAAATCCACTTTGATGATGACGGTTTGCGGCAATCCGCGCGCTCGCGCCGGCCAGATCCTGTTCGCGGGCCGCGATATCACCCGCCTGCCGACCCATGAAATCGCCCGGCTCAAACTGGCGCAGGCGCCGGAAGGGCGCCGGATTTTCCCGCGCATGACGGTGTTGGAAAATCTGCAGATGGGCGCGCTGGTCGCCGAGCCGGCCGAGTTCGAGCGCGATCTCGAACGCGTGGTCGCGGTGTTCCCGCGTCTGCGCCAGCGCCTGCATCAGCGCGGCGGCACGCTTTCTGGCGGCGAACAGCAAATGCTGGCGATCGCGCGGGCGCTGATGAGCCGGCCGCGATTGCTTCTGCTGGACGAACCTTCGCTCGGCCTGGCGCCCTTGATCGTGCGGCAGATTTTCGACGCCATCAAAGCGCTCAATGCCGAGCACGGTCTCACTGTTTTTCTGGTCGAGCAGAATGCGTTCTACGCGCTCAAGCTCGCGCATCGCGGCTATGTGATGGTCAACGGACTTATCACCATGACTGGCACCGGCCGCGAGCTGCTTGACCGGCCGGAAGTCAAAACCGCCTATCTCGAGGGCGGTCGCCAGCAGGTGGAATAACGGTGAGCCTGGTCAGTTTCATCCGCGGACTGTTGTACGAGGAAGATTCACTCGGCGTATTCCTTTTGGTCACCGTTGTTCTCGGTGGCGGCGCGGCGGCACTGGCCGGACGCGCCGTAGCCCTAACCTGGCGTCCGTGGTGGCAAGTTGTCATTTACATGCTGATGCTGGGCGCCGCGGTTCGGTTCATTCATTTCGCGTTGTTCGCGGGCACCCTACTCTCAATCCATTATTATGCGGTCGACACCCTATTCTGCATGGGCTTCGGCTTTGCCGGATTTCAGGCTGCGCGCGCCCGCCGGATGGTCGCTCAATATCCCTGGATCAACGAGCTGGACGGTCCGCTGCGCTGGCGCCGCAAGCCGCGTTGACATAACATTGCGGCAAGGTTGAACCTGCCGACTGTCACTCGTTCAAGGGGAGTCAGAGATGAAGAGAATCGCCACGCTCGGCGTCGCGCTGGGCTTCGCGCTCGCGCTCGCATCACCCGCCAGCGCGCAAGTAAAATTCGGGGTCGGCGGCCCGATCACGGGTCCGAATGCCGCCACCGGCGCGCAAATGAAAAACGGCGTCGAACAGGCGGCTGCCGACATCAACGCCGCGGGCGGCATGCTTGGCAATAAACTAACCGTCGAGTTCGGCGACGATGTTTCCGATCCGAAGCAAGGTGTATCGGTCGCCAACAATTTTTCCGCCGACGGAGTCAAATTCGTTATCGGCCACTACAATTCTGGCGTGACCATCCCCGCTTCGGAAGTTTATCAAGAGAACGGCATCCTCGAGATCACGCCGGCTTCGACCAATCCGAAGGTCACCGAGCGCGGTATGTGGAACATCTTCCGTACCTGCGGCCGCGACGACCAGCAAGGCAAGGTCGCCGGCGGCTACATCCTCGCCCATTTTAAGGGCAAGAAGATCGCCTTCGTCCACGACAAGACCACCTACGGCAAGGGACTTGCCGACGAAACGCTAAAAACAATTCAAGCCGGCGGCATGAAGGAGGTGCTGTACGAAGGGATCAATACCGGCGACAAGGATTACTCGGCGCTGACTTCCAAGATCAAGCAAGCCGCTCCCGATCTCGTCTATTTCGGCGGGCTCTACACCGAGGGCGGGTTGATCGTGCGCCAGATGCGCGACCAAGGCGTCAAGGCGCCGCTGATGGGCGGCGACGGTATCACGTCGGACGAATTCGCAACCGTCGGCGGTCCCGGCGTCGAAGGGACCCTCATGACCTATGGTCCCGACCCGCGCAACCGGCCCGAAGCCAAAGCAGTCGTCGCGGAATTCCGCAAGAAGGGTTTCGAGCCTGAGGCCTACACGCTGTACAGCTACGCCGGCGTGCAGATCATCAAACAAGCGGCGGAAGCGGCGAAGTCGACCGACCCGAAGAAAGTCGCCGAGCAAATGCATTCGGGCATGCATTTCTCCACCGTCCTTGGCGATATGGCCTATGACAAGAAAGGCGACATCACCAAGCTCGATTATGTGATGTACATTTGGAAAAAGGACCCGAGCGGCAAAATCAGCTACGTCGAGTGTCCCGCTTCGGGATGCAGCATGTAGACTGCCTCGCTCGACAGAAGAAAAAGCCCGCCTCGCGGCAGGCTTTTTTGCGAACAAGCGCATTTTTCCGATTGCGGAGAAAGCCTAGCCGATTTTGCCGAGCATCGGAAAAGTATCCAACAGCCAGTAGCTCACTTCACTGATCGCGCCCGTGAGAAAGGCAATACCGGTGAGCACCAGGAGTCCGCCCATTGCTTTTTCAACCAACCCGAGATGCGCGCGAAATCGGGCAAGGAAGGCCGCAAATGGCTCCGCCGCCAATGCCGCAACGACAAATGGAATGCCAAGGCCCAGCGAATAGACCGCGAGCAGACCGACACCCTTGAGCACCGTCGCTTCAGCCGCCGCCAGCGCAAGAACCGCGGCGAGGATCGGCCCAATGCACGGCGTCCAGCCGAAGGCGAAGGCAAGCCCCATAAGGTAGGCGCCCCACAAGCCCATCGGCTTGGCAATCGCGACCCGCTTCTCGCGCTTCAACCAGGCAATCGGCGTCACGCCGAGAAAATGCAGACCCATCGCCACGATGGCGATGCCGGCCACCACAGCGAGCTGCCCGGAATAGGCGCGCAGTACCGCGCCAATCGCGCTGGCGCTGGCGCCGAGCGCCACGAACACCGTCGTGAACCCGAGCACGAACAATGCCGCGGCAGCGAGCGCCTCCCGCCGCACGCGCGGCTCGGATTCCGCATCGGCGAAGCGTTCGAGCGACGCGCCGGTGAGATACACAAGATACGGCGGCACCAGCGGCAGAACGCAGGGCGATAAAAAGCTCAACATGCCCGCGACCAGCGCGGCGAGGATTGTCACATTCGGCAAAGCCGCACTCCCAAGCTAGCGGCCACACATGCCCGGCGCCTTCTCGGTGCGCAAGCGCGGCTTGCCTGACCCGCGAAGTTGTGAATTCGGAGCACAAATCGCTCAATTGCGGTTTACATTAAGTGATCTAAACGATTGACCTTCCCATAAAAATCCACTCCGCTTCATCCAATTTGAGAGGATCGGGTAGTGCGCAATCTGATCACCGATGTCGCCGGTCTTAAGGTCGGTCACGCCGGGGACCTCGGTCTCGGCTCCGGCACGACGGTCATCGTTTTCGATGAACCGGCCGTTGCCTCGGTCGACGTGCGCGGCGGCGGTCCTGGCACCCGCGAAACCGAACTTCTCAATCCCGCGCAGACCGTTCCCGGCATCGACGCCATCGTGGTATCCGGCGGCTCGGCTTTTGGCCTCGATGCCGCTTCAGGCGCGCAGGCCTGGTTGCGCGAACAGGGCCGTGGCTTCGCCATCGGTCCGGCGCGTGTTCCCATCGTACCCGGCGCCGTACTGTTCGATCTGTTAAGTGGCGGCAACAAGAATTGGGGACGATTTCCACCCTATCGCGAGTTTGGTTATGCCGCCGCCGCCAGTGCCGCGCTCGATTTTGGGCTTGGCAGTTTCGGCGCCGGAACCGGCGCGACGACGGTGAACTACAAAGGCGGACTCGGCTCGGCCGCGGCACGAACGGCGGACGGGATAACGATCGGCGCGCTCGCCGCCGTCAATGCCGTCGGCAGCGTGGTGATTGGCGGCGGGCCATGGTTCTGGGCCGCCCCATTCGAAGTTGATCGCGAATTCGGCGGCCGCGGGTTGCCTGAGCAGGTTTCGCCGCAAATGCTCGAACCCGTCATCAAGGGCGTGCCCGGCGCGAATACGACGCTCGTCGTGGTGGCGACTGACGCGATTTTGACCAAGGCCCAGGCCAATCGCCTTGCGGTTATGGCGCAAACCGGCATGTCGCGGGCGATCTATCCGGTCCACAGCCCGCTTGACGGCGACACTCTGTTCGCGGCTGCCACTGGACGACGGCCGCTGGCCGACCCGGTATTTGCCCTGACACAGCTTGGAACTCTTGCCGCAAATGTGGTGACGCGCGCGATCGCGCGTGGCGTTTTTGCGGCAGAAGCTCTCCGGGGAGATCCGCTGCCAAGCTGGAAGGATAAATTCGGCCGTTGACCGACAATCCTGTCAGCTAAAAACAGCAAATTACCCGCGTATCCCTCGTAGAAACCACAAAGCCAATCTTTCAACTATCGGCGTGCGGTTTTCATTGACTTAGCCCCCAATTGCGCTTTCACTTTAAGCAAGCTCGACAAGAACACAGCGGAGGGCGCCATGCGCGTCGTGGTGATTGTCTTTGCGGGTTTAATGACATTGGGGCTTGCAGCGTTTGGCGTCGTCGCGGCGCAACGCGCCGCCGGACCCGACTCGCTGATCGCACTTGCCGCCCACGTGATCTCGCCGGGGCAAAGCAACACCGCGGCGCCGGTGAGCCAGCCGGTTGCGGCGCAGCAGGCTCGACCAGCCTCGCCTGTGGCTCAGGTTGCGCAAGCGCCGGCCTCCGCCGCTCAGCCAAACGCGCCCGCGCCAAACACGCCCGCACCAACCGTGCTTGCTCAGAACGCCACGACAGCGGCAACACCGGCGCCGGCCGCGCCGGCGCCGGTGCCGACTCCTCCGGCCGCCAAAGCCATTCCCGCTTGCGATAATCCCGACGCCATTGGTCTTTCGCGTGTCGTCGAAATCGACACCACCGGCGGTCCGGCATTCGGCACCGAACACTTCAAGCAATACGATTTCCTGCGCGACAAAGAAGTCGTGCTGACCTTCGACGACGGCCCTTGGCCCGAAAACACGCCGATGGTTTTGAAGGCGCTCAAAGACAATTGCATCAAAGCGACCTTCTTCGAAATCGGCGAACATGCGACGTGGCGGCCC
>DATAYT010000204.1:0-10805 GCA_036272395.1 Xanthobacteraceae bacterium | reverse complement strand
TTGCCTTGGATGCCGGTCTATCTCGCGATCTGTTTTTTGTTTCATACTTTCATTGGCTTGACCGCGCTGTTCGGCGCCATCGTTCTCGTCACTTTGACGATCATTACCGAGATCAAGACCCGCCATCCGACCCGCAGCGCCGCCCAATTTGCCGCGGCGCGCAACTCGCTTCTCGAAGCAAGCCGGCGCAATGCCGAGGCGATTACGGCAATGGGCATGGTCGGCCGCATTGCCAAGCATTGGCATGAGCTCAATCGCAATTTCGTCGCGACCAGCGGGCGGGCCAGCGATGTCGGCGGCGGGCTTGGCGCCGCGTCGAAAGTTCTGCGGCTGTTGCTGCAATCGGCAATTCTCGCGGTCGGTGCTTGGCTCGTGATCAACCAACAGTCAACGCCCGGCATCATCATCGCCGGCTCGATTCTGGGCGCGCGGGCTCTCGCGCCGGTCGATCTCGCGATCGCCAATTGGCGCGGCTTCGTCACCGCGCGGCAAAGCTGGCAGCGGCTGTCCAAACTGCTCGCTCATCTGCCGCCCAAGGCCGATCCGATGCCGTTAAAGCCGCCGTCGCGTTCGCTGGTCGTTCAAAACGGCGCGGTGGCGCCACCCGGCGTGCAAAAGGTGGTCTGCCAGGAGGTCAATTTCACGCTTGCAGCCGGCAAGGCTTTGGGCGTGATCGGCCCGACCGCCTCGGGCAAGTCGTCGCTGGCCCGCATGCTGGTCGGAGTCTGGCGGCCGCTGCGCGGCACGGTGCGGCTCGATGGCGCGACGCTCGATCAATGGTCGTCCGAAGCGCTCGGCCGGCATATCGGCTACGTCCCCCAGGACGTCGAATTGTTCAACGGTACGGTCGCGCAAAACATCTGTCGTTTCGAGGATCCGCCGGACCCCGATGCCGTAATCGCGGCGGCCCAGGCGGCCGGCGTCCACGACCTCATCATCAACCTGTCCGACGGCTATGACACCGTGATCGGCGATCACGGCAGCGCGCTCTCGGCCGGACAGGCGTCGCGCTCGCCCGCGCGCTCTACCGCGATCCGTTCTTGGTCGTACTGGATGAGCCCACTCGAATCTTGATGCCGAAGGCGATGAAGCACTGACCCGCGCCATTCTCGGGCTGCGCGCCCGCGGCCCGTCACCGTCGTTATCGCGCACCGGCCGAGCGCCATCGCCGGCGTCGACTATATCCTGGTCATGGCGAAGGGCCGGCAGCGGCAATTCGGCCCGAAAGAGGAGGTTCTTAGCCGGGTGGTTCAGCCGGCCAGCGCGCCACGCTCGCTCAAGGTTGCCGAACAGGGAGGCGCAGGTTGATCGCAAAGCTCAGCGCGGACCTATATCGCCTTGTTGGCGCCGTCACCGAGCGAGCGAGGACGATCGCGGCTGCGTTGCCGTGGGGCCTCGGTCAGGCAGGCCCCACGACCAGCGCCAGCGAATCGATCCAGCGGCACGTTGTTGCGGGATCCATTTTAGTCGGTGTGCTCGTGATCGGACTGGGCGGCTGGGCATCGACGGCCCAGATATCGGGCGCGCTGATTGCGCAGGGCTCGATCGTCGTCGATACCAATGTGAAGAAAGTGCAGCATCCGACCGGCGGCGTGGTCGGTGAACTTTTCGTGCGCGATGGCGATCATGTCAAAGCCGGCGATGTTCTCCTCCGCCTCGATGAGACCGTAACCCGCGCCAATTTGGCGATCGTCAACAAAGGCCTCGTTGAATTTTACGCGCGCAAGGCGCGGCTCGCCGCCGAGCGCGACGGAGCGGACACCATGGCGGTGCCGCCCGAGGTTGCCGGCCGCCTCGACGAACCTGACGTCAAAGAGGCGCTCGCGAGCGAGCGCAAGCTTTTTGAATTGCGCCACCAAGACCGTCTTGGCCAAAAGCAACAGCTGCAGGAGCGCATTACCCAGTTGCAACAGCAGATCACCGGCCTTGCCGCGCAGCAGTCGGCCAAGGACAAGGGGATCGCGCTGACCGAGCAGGAACTGCAGGGCGTGCGCGATCTGTGGCAGAAAAATCTGGTGCAGCTCAACCGGCTGACATCGCTGCAGCGCGATGAAGCGCGCCTTGAGGGCGAGCGCGGCCAAATCATCGCCCAGGCTGCGGAGGTAAAGGGCAAGATCGCCGAAATCCAACTGCAGATCATTCAAGTGGATCAGGATCTGTCTAGCGACGTGGCCAAGGAACTGCGCGAAATCGACAGCAAGATCGGCGAATATGTCGAGCGCAAAATCACGGCGGAGGATCAGCTCAAGCGCACCGATATCCGCGCTCCGCAGGACGGCACCGTCTTCCAATCAACCGCGAACACCGTCGGCGGCGTGATCGCCGCCGGCGATCCGATCATGCTGATCGTGCCGGAAAGCGACAACCTGACGGTCGAGGTCAGGGTCGATCCCAAGGACATCGACCAGATCCAGCTGGGGCAAATTGTCGTGCTGCGGTTCACATCGTTTAATGTCCGCACCACCCCGGAGATTGACGGTACGGTGTCGCGCATTGCCGCAGACACCTCTACCGACCAGCGGACCGGCCAGAGCTACTATCTCGTGCGGATCGCCATGCCGGTGCAGGAACTCAAACGTCTCGGCGATGTAAAATTGACTCCGGGAATGCCGGTCGAAGCCTTCGTTCAGACCGGCGATCGCACGATGTTGTCTTATCTGATCAAGCCCCTGCACGATCAGTTGATGCGCGCATTCCGCGAGAAATAACCGAGCTTCTCCCGCCGGGCGAACGCGGCCAGGCGTCGTTTGCGGAACAATCGGGCGGATGAAGCTCCCCCTGCGGGTTGCGGCGGGATAAAATGGCGCGCCTCATTGGGGGCGTTGATGGGAAACGGCCAGCGATGAACAGCCTGATCCGCCGCGCGCAACAGGTTGGCTTGGCGCGGGCGATCTGCGTCCTTTTGCTATTCGCGTTGGTGCCGCTGCGGCTCGCCGATCCGCGGCCGCTGCAGGAATTGCGCACCCGGACTTTCGATTTCTTTCAGGTGCTTCGCCCGCGGCCGCAAGAGATTCGGCCGGTTGTTATCGTCGATATCGATGAAGCGAGCCTGAAAGCGACCGGGCAGTGGCCGTGGCCGCGCACGACGGTGGCAGACCTCGTCACCCAAATCACGCAATTGGGTGCGGTCGCGATCGGATTCGACATCATCTTTCCGGAGCCCGACCGCATGTCGCCTGCGATCGCGGAGCGAAGCTTTCGCGGCATCGATGCCGAAACCCGGGCCAAGCTGGATAGCCTGCCGAGCAACGACGAGGCGCTGGCCGACGTCATAAAACATTCGCGCGTGGTGATTGGCCAGGCCGGCGCGGCCGCTCCTGAAGTCAAAACCACGGCGGATGCCGCGCTACAGACCGGTTTTGCCGTTCGTGGTCCGGATGCGCGTCCGTATATGGTGACCTTTGCCGGCCTGTTGCGCAACGTGCCGGTGATCGAGCAGGCGGCCGCCGGTCGCGGGCTGTTCTCAATCAATCCCGAAAGCGACGGCATCATCCGGCGCGTGCCGGTCATCATGACGGCGCAGGGCAGCCTGGTCCCGTCCTTGAGCTTGGAGATGCTGCGCGTCGTTACCGGCTCGAGCGCGATCCTGGTTCGCGTCGATGAAGCCGGCGTCCAGTCGGTTGCGGTCCCTGGTCTGGAAGTGCCGACCGATCGCAATGGCCAGTTCTGGGTGCATCAACCACCACGACCCGGAGCGCTACATCTCGGCCAAGGACGTATTACAGGGCAATGTGCCGCCGGACCGCCTGGCCGGGAAGCTTGTCCTGATCGGCACCTCGGCGATCGGATTGTTGGATCTCAAGACCACGCCGCTCGATGCCGCAATCCCGGGCGTCGAAGTGCACGCCCAAATTCTGGAAAGCGTGCTCAGCAAGTCGAGTCTGGTGAATCCGAACTACGCGATCGGCGCCGAGCTTGCCCTCGCCGTCCTGTTCGGGCTTGCGATCATTGTCGCCGCGCCGATGCTGCCCGCTAGTATCGTCATCGTGCTCGGCGGCTGTTTGATCGCGGGTCTGATCGGGTTGTCGCTCTATCTCTTCGTCGAGCACAACCTGCTCATCGATTTCACTTATCCGCTGATCTCGAGCTGGCTGATTTATCTGGTTCTCACATTCGTGAATTATTTCCGCGAACAGAAACAGCGCCGGCAAATCCGCTCGGCGTTCGGCTATTACCTGTCGCCGCACATGGCGGAGCAACTTGCCCGCTCGCCGGAAAAGCTGGTGCTCGGCGGCGAAGAGCGGCGCATGACGATACTGTTTAGCGATGTGCGCGGATTCACGACCATCTCTGAACACTACAAGGACGATCCGCAAGGGCTAACGCGCTTGATGAACCGATTCCTCACCCCGCTTACCAACGCCATCATCGAGGCAAGGGCACCATCGACAAATATATCGGCGACGCCATCATGGCGTTTTGGAACGCGCCGGTAGACGACCAGGAGCAGGAAGCAAATGCTTGCGAAGCGGCGCTGGAAATGCTCTCGCGCGCCGAAATGCTCAACAACGAGCTCAAGCGCGAGGCCGAAACCAATGGCGGCGTGTATATGCCGCTGCGCATCGGCATCGGGCTCAATACCGGGCCTTGCGTGGTCGGCAATATAGGATCCGATTTCCGCTTCAATTATTCGGTGCTGGGCGGCACCGTGAACTTGGCGTCGCGGCTGGAAGGCCGGACCAAGGATTACCGCATTCCCGTCGTCATCGGTTCACGTACCGCCGAAGGCGCCAGGCAAAAATTCGCGGTGATGGAAATCGACTTGATCATGGTGAAAGGCAAGAAGCAGCCAGAAGCGGTGTTCACGGTGATCGGCCGCTCGGAGGTCGAAGCCGACCCACGCTGCCAGGAGTTGCGCGGGGCCAACGCGCAGATGCTGGGGCGTTTCCGCAAGCAGCAATGGGGCGACGCCGTCGACTTGATTGCGCGCTGCCGCAAATTCGCCAACGGCTTCGATCTTTCCGGCCTCTACGACATGTATGAGGAACGCATAGAACTATATCGCGCGCAGCCGCCGGGACCGGACTGGGATGGCGTCTACGAGGCCGAGACGAAGTGATCCGTAGGTTAGCGGCGACGACCGGGAACCGCAGTCGAAACGGCGCCGAGGCCGCCTTCCTGCAGTCGGGCATTCGCGGTCGGGGTCAGGAACTGGCGCACGCCGTCCTCGTCAATCTCAAACACTGGGGTCGCGCGCCATATCTCTCGGTCTGGCGCCAGCGCCAGCGAGCGATTGTCCAGGATAACCCAGGCGCTGTCGATCCGCACCGCCACAACCGCGTGATTCTCGCTGATGTCGACGTTGCGGACGACAACGAGCTTAATGTCCTGCGGCGCGACGCCGGCTGCTCGGAGCGCCACATATTTGGCGAGCGTAATCCTCGCAGTCGCCGCGGCGGGTTGTGAAAGTTTCGAGCGGCGCGCTCCAGCGGTCGACGACGCCCCATTGTACGAGGTCGCTCGTTGGGATAATCGCCAAGTTGATCGCGCGATTAATCACGCCAATGCGAGCGCGGCCGCTGCGCGCGCGGCCCTCATCGACAATGGCAAGGAAACGCTGTGCCGCCAACGGACATGAGGATGCGTCTTTGCGGCAGCGCGCCAAAATTTGCCGTCTTTTCGAATTTCCGATTCGACGCCCGTCCATTTGCTCAGAATTTCTCCCTCGGAAACGCGTTCGGCTGCGAGTCCGAACGGCGTCGCCTCGGGCGTAAGTGCGGGCTGGGGAAAAACGACCTGATTCACCGGTGACGGCTCCGTGCCCGCACTTGGAGCGGCAACGTCGGCGTCTTGCCGCCGCGCGACCTGCGTCGTGCCCTCAACGATGTTTGGATCCAGAGTAGCGATCACCCGCTCTTGCGCGATTTCCTGCGCCACGGCTGAAGCGGCCGCGGTAAACGACAGCCCGCCGCTGTGAATTTCAGCGCAGACCGACCATGCGAAAAGCCATGCGGCGCACGCCGCGGTGCGAGCGATCATTCTGACGCCCCGGTAGGTTGGGCGCTTGCTTGTGTCCGGCAGTTTATGGCCCCGCGACTGCTGCCGCTTCGTTAAGCCAAGCTTGCTGCACCGCGCCAATTTCAAGCAGCGTAAAGGAAGCACACTAGACACGGCGATGATTTTAACGACCGAATTTAGGTTGCTTTACAGCTGGGCTCGCCATCAGTTGCGGCCGCCGCCGGCGAGCACTGCGCGGGTGGCGCGGTCGGGACCGAAATCGTCGACGCTGTCGATGGCGAGAAGATCGGCGAGACGGGTGCGCGCGCGATTGACGCGGCTCTTGATCGTGCCGACGGCGCAGCCGCAAATCGCCGCTGCGTCATCGTAGGAAAAGCCGGAGGCGCCCACCAAGATAAGGGCCTCGCGCTGATCTGCCGGCAGTTTGGCCAGCGCAGCGCGGAATTCCTCGAATTCTACGCGTCCGGTCTGTTCGGGATGCGATTTCAAGGTTTCGGCGTAGCGACCCTCGGCATCCTCGACTTCGCGGCGCCGCTTGCGATATTCGGAACGGAACAGGTTGCGCAAGATCGTGAACAACCAAGCCGGCATGTTAGTGCCGGGCTCGAACGAGTCGATATGCGCCAGCGCCCGCAGCAGAGTCTCCTGCACCAGGTCGTCGGCACGATCGATGTTACCGCACAGCGAGATCGCGAATGCGCGCAAGCTTGGCACCGTGGCTAGGACTTGGTCCCGAATCGCAGGATCGAGCTTCATGCTCTGTCCACCTTCAGTCCTGGTCTTGGTCGCTTAGACGGCGAACGAGATCGGCGAGATGCTGTGGCACGCCCTGGCTGACCACATCGTTGTACATGGCGCGCAGTTGCTGCCCGATGCGGGCTTGGACCTCCCGGCCTAAGCGGGCTTCCTTGTGGGGGGACGTGGTGGCTGGCCTCGCCATCGGGTCTTGGTTCTCCGGCTTCTCCGCAACCGGCTCTAGGTTGGTCTTGCGGTGTTTCATCGCGTCATCTTTCCCCCGTTCGCCCATTGCCGGCACTCTCACAAACCCCCAACTTAACGTGCGCTAACGCCCTGACGGGCCCGGGAGTTCCCCTGCGGCAAGCGCGACGGGAACTTTTTTTGCGTTGCGAGGTTTTTGCCAATAACCTCAGTGTACTATGGAAGGGGAGGGTGTTCCGTGTCGACCTCGCAAGCCGTACTGCAGCATCTGCCGTCGTTGCGCCGCTATGCGCGCGCCTTGACCGGTAGCCAAGCGTCCGGCGACGCCTATGTCGTCGCCACGGTGGAATCTCTGATCGCCAGTCCGCGGGTGCTGGAATCAAGTTCTAACCCACGGGTCGGTCTGTATCGGCTCTTCACCAAAATCTGGAATTCGGTCGCCGTGAACGACAAGGCGGAAGCCACCGACGTCGTTCTGCCGCCCGAGCAGCATCTGACCCAAATAACGCCGCGGCCGCGGCAAGCCTTCTTGCTGGTGGCGTTGGAAGGCTTCTCGGAAGACGATGCCGCCGAAGTGCTCGATTGCGACCTGCAGACGCTTCGCGCCCTGGTCGAAGAATCGGGCCGCGAGCTTGCTGCCGAAATCGCCACCGACGTCCTCGTCATCGAGGATGAAACCTTTATCGCTATGGACATCGAAGCGCTGGTCGAGAGTCTTGGCCACAATGTCATCGGGATCGCGCGCACCCACAGCGAAGCTCTGGCTCTGGCGAAACAGAAGCGGCCCGGGCTCATCCTCGCCGATATTCAGCTCGCCGACGGTAGTTCCGGACTGGACGCCGTGAATGAGCTCCTCGGTTCGTTTGAAGTGCCGGTGATCTTTATCACCGCCTATCCGGAGCGATTCCTGACCGGACAACGCCCCGAGCCGGCCTTCCTAATCGCAAAACCGTTCCAGGTCGCCGTGGTCTCGGCCGTTGTCAGTCAAGCACTGTTTTTCGGCCGCAAAGCGCGGCAGCGCGAGCGCAAGCCAAGCGAACGCCAAGCGACGTTGTAGTGCGGCGTCGACGCTGTGGCCGAGTGACGCTTTAACGGTAATTAATTTCGCCGATTCTGCCGCGTCCGCCAGCAGCTCGCAGTGCATAAGCACGTCAGATTGCGTGGATTGCGCCCGCGCTCGGCTTCAACAAAAAATTAGGGCGCAGCCGATCGGCATATCGACTGCGCCCAACATTGAACGGCCAAGCACGGGGGGAGGGGGAAAGGATGGCCGTCCGCCATGACAAGTGCCGCGCCCCGTCTTTGTTCCTCCCCCCACGACGTGCCGCACGAGCCGCAAACGCGATTGCGATGTCGAATCTACCCTGTATCACGACCCGGTGACCGCGGCCGGCTATGGAACCGGACGGGGCCATACGCGTTAGTGATGCGGTGTTGTGGTCAGCTCGGGGGATTTTCGTGTGCATGATCGATCGCAGGGGTGGTCGCATCAGCGCTGCGGAGCAATCCGATGGCCAAGCTGTTCGCTCGCATCGCAGGCGCGTTGGGCATAACGGCGCTTGCCCTCCTCTTTGTCGGGCTTATCCCATTCTTCGCCGATCCGACCATCGGTGCTGGTATCGCCGCTAAGGTGCCAGGGTTCTCCGTCAATCGGCAATTCAAAGGCGACCGGCTGCCTGTCCCCGGTGCTCCAAGCGTCGCGCGACGGGGGCTGAGTACGCAGGAGCAATCAGCAAAGCCACAGAAGATTCCAGTGGGATGCGAGGGGGCGTTTTCTCCGATCTCGTCGCCTCGCTTGGCGCACATCGTGGGACGCTGCATGACGTGATCGAAGCACCTAGGTTTATTTGTTGCTACATACGATCGCAGCGGTGATGTTGTGGCTTGCGGGCTTTTCCGTCGGCTCGAATTTTTGATAAATAGAATTAGATAAATAAAATTAGAATGCAATCGAAGCGGCTCACGCAGCGGCCGCGTTGTTTATTTGTTTGTTCTGTTCCTCTTTCCAGTTGTCATCTTCGAGCGTTTTGTTTGATATCGAAATGGAACTTTAAGTTCCCTTCAATGGTTGATGTGATCAGAACGGCATTTCTGCACGGGAGGTGTGTCGTGTCAGCAATCAGCCGCGCACGTGTTTGCCACGCGATCGCGACGGTCGCGATTGTCGCGGTCTCCGCTGGCCCCGCTTTTGCGCAGGCGCTTTCGTTCGCGCCGGCATTTCGCTTCGATCAACCATTGTCCCAATACGCGCCGCAACAGCAGGACGACGAGGCAGGAACGGAGCAGTTGCCGGCGCAGTTTCGCCGGCAAATGGTGGCATATCCGACCAACGAGCCGCCTGGCACCACCATCATCGACACTGGACATACTTTTCTTTACTTGACGCTCGGCCGTGGCATGGCGATGCGCTATGGCATCGGCGTCGGACGTCAAGGCTTCACCTGGTCCGGCGTAGAAACGATCGTGCGCAAGTCCGAATGGCCGGATTGGATTCCTCCGGCGCAAATGGTGGCGCGTCAACCTTATTTGCCGCGCTGGGTCGGCGGCGGCCCCGGAAATCCTTTGGGCGCGCGGGCGCTCTATCTCGGCAATACCGAATACCGCATCCACGGCACCAACAATCCAAGCTCAATCGGCAAGCACGTTTCGAGCGGATGCATCAGATTGCAGAACGCCGATATCATCGATCTCTATAATCGCGTCGGGATCGGAACGAAGGTAGTCGTGTTAGCAAATGACCCGCGGCGGGTGTCGCTTGATGACGCCAAGCCCCTCGTGATGCAAGACGCAGCGAACGGCGCCCGGATGTCGGCACAAATTCCAGTGCGGCCGGCGGCGCAACCGCGCGACCTTGTTTCCAGCCGAAGCGGACCGTCCGGCCTTTATTGATCGGCAGACCTGACGCCCCAAATCACCGCCGCTGCAAATCCGGGCGTCGCGCATGGCGGATGGCGGCGATTCAACACGCATACCCCCTTTTCAACCAAGCCGGAAATAACGATCTATTTTGGTAGGTGCCGGAGTGAGACGTTAACGGCATGGATAGAGTTATCAAGCGGCCAAAATTCGGTTCGGAACATCGGCCCCCGCAGGATCAAGCGTCCGAATTTTTTCCGGACGTTACGACTGTCCACGAGGCGTTCGAGGCCGCGCAGCTCGGCGTCTGGTCATGGGATCTCGCTACCAACGCGGTGAGTTGGTCAAGCAACCTTGCGGCGCTGCACGGCTTACCGCCCGGCGGTTTTGACGGCAGCCATGCCGGCTTCCTCAGAGTCATCAACGAAGAGGATCGCGCCGCGGTCAATGCTACTCTTCAAGAAGCCGTGCAAAAACAGAGCGGCTTTAGCACCCGATATCGCCTTGCGCACACCGCGAATTCCGGCGAGCGCTGGCTCGCAACGAGCGGCGCCGTTTTCGTCGAGGGCGGCGCCGCCAGACGCGTCGTCGGGTTGTGCTACGACGTGACCGAGCGCGCCAATCTCGAAACTGAGTTGCGGAGCAGGATCAAGCAGCAAGAAGCCCTAGCGCAGCTTGGCGAGCGGGCATTGACGGAGTCGGATCTGGAGCGGCTCTTAAACGACGCGGTCAGCACGATTGCGCTGACGCTCAATATCGATTTCGTCAAGATCCTGGAATTGCTGCCCGGCGATACCGAGCTGTTGCTGCGAGTCGGGTATGGTTGGAAATCCGATCTGGTCGGTTCAATTTTAACCACAACGGCGCCGAATAGTTTTGCGCGCTTCACCCTTGACTCGGCGACTCCGACTGTCGTGGACGATTTCGACGCGGAGGCGCGTTTCGAGGTGCCGAGCTATTTGACGGATCACAACTGCAAGAGCGGCGTGACCGTGAGTATCGCCGGCCGCGACGGCCGAGCCTATGGCATCCTCGGCGTCTGTACCGCCAAG
>DATAYT010000203.1:0-8373 GCA_036272395.1 Xanthobacteraceae bacterium | reverse complement strand
CCGAACATTTCGCCCGATTCCAAGGACGGCATCGGCAGCTGGTCCGAGGCGAATTTCGTCACCGCATTGTGGAAGGGTACATCGGAACACGGCGCGAATCTCTATCCTGCTTTTCCGTACACCTCCTACCACTACATGGAGCTCGACGACGTTCGCGATCTTTTCGCCTATCTGAAAACATTGCCGCCGGTGCAGACCAAGTCGCGGCGCCATGAACTGTCCTTTCCATTCAACGAGCGGCGCCTGCTCGGCGTGTGGAAACTGCTGTTTCTCGGCGAGGGGTCCTTCGCCCCCGATCCGTCCAAGTCGGCGCAATATAACCGCGGCGCTTATCTCGTGAACGGACCTGGACATTGCGCGGAATGCCATAGCCCCCGCAACATCCTGGGCGGAATTGTCGACGGTCAGCGTTTCGCCGGCGGGTCGCCGGATGGCACCGAATGGGCGCCCAACATTACGCCGCTCGGGCTGCACGGAAGCGATGAGGACTGGTCCGAAAAAGACATCGCCAGCTTTCTTGAAGACGGGATGACGCCGTCCGGAGATTTTGCCGGCGGCGCGATGGCGGAGGTGATCAGGAATACCTCGTTGCTCGCCGCCGAAGATCGCAATGCCATCGCCGCTTATATCGCCGCACTGCCGCCGCGTCAGGGTCCCACTCCGCCGCCCAAGAAGGATTGAGGCGAGACAGATGACGCGCAGCCGATTTTTTTTGTCGCAAGCCCGATGCTGACCAATCAAGCCAAAGGCATCGCGTTCAAGGTCATTTCCGCGGCGTTGTTCGCGGTGATGCAGGCGCTGATCCGTTACCTCGGCGCGCGCTATCCGGTCGGGCAGGTGGTGTTTTACCGCTCGGTATTCGCCATCATTCCGGTCGTGCTGGTCTATGCCTGGCGCGGTGAACTCGCCGCCGTCGTGCGCACCGAGCGGCCGCTCGGACAGGCGGGCAGGGGTGTGTTGAGCATTGCCGGTATGTTCTTCAATTTTGGTGCGGTGGCACGGCTCCCGCTCGTGGAATCCAACGCGATTGCGTTCAGCTCACCTCTGTTCACCGTCGCGCTTGCCGCGCTCATCTTGGGCGAGCGCGTGCGCGTCTACCGTTGGTCGGCGGTCATCATCGGATTTGTCGGCGTTCTGGTGGTGCTCTCGCCCCATCTTTCAGGTGAGGAACTGACCGCGGCGGTCGCCGGCGCAACGAGTTTCATCGGCGTCGTTTATGCGATCTGCGGGTCCGTTACCAATGCAGGAACCGCGATTCAAACCCGGCGCCTGGCGCAGAGCGAATCGACTTCGTCGATCGTGTTTTATTTTTCATTGAGCTGTGCGCTGGCTGGTTTGGCGACTTTGCCGTTCGGTTGGATCACGCCGAGTGTCGGCGAGACCGTCGTATTGATCAGCATTGGCATTCTCGGTGGCACCGGACACATTTTCCTCACCGAGAGTTACCGTTATGCATCGGCCTCCCTAGTCGCTCCATTTGACTATACGGCCATGATTTGGGCGCTGGTGCTCGGCTACGCGATGTTCGGCGAAACGCCGACAGTGGAGATCATTGGCGGCTCGGCGATTATCGCCGCGGCAGGTCTGTTCGTGATCTGGCGCGAACGCCAGCTCGCAACGATGCGCCGCCGCGACGGCCTTGAGCCGGCGCCGACCGGTGCGGCTACGACCCTCCGAACGCCTTAAAGGTGATGATAGTCCGGGTGTCGGCTATGCCCGGGATGCTCTGGACCTTTTCCGCGATGAAGTGACCGATATCGGTCGAAGGCTCGACATAGAATTTTACCAGCAGATCGAAATCGCCGGCGGTCGAATAGATTTCGGAAGCGATCTCAGCGTCGGCCAGCTTGCTCGCGACCTCATAAGATTTGCCGAGCTGGCATTTGATTTGTACGAAGAATGGGACCATGCGCGCCTCCGGAAGGATGCATAGCTTATACCAAAGCAGGAGGACTGCACGAGCCCGGCGAAGCGTAGTAGGATCGCCGTCATTGGATAAAAAATGCATGCACCGATCGAGCTTGCCGACATTGCCGCCGATATACTCGCGCGTATCCGCGAGCGCGCGCCGCGCGTGCATTGCATAACCAATTCGGTGGCTCAGCAATTTACCGCAAACATGCTGCTGGCCGCCGGCGCCGTGCCATCCATGACGATTTCGGCGGACGAAATCGGCGCTTTCGTCGCCGGCGCGGATGCGCTGCTGGTCAATCTCGGCACCTCCGATCGCGAGCGCAAATCGGCAATCGAGGTGGCGGTGAAGACCGCTGCCGAGAAAGAACTGCCTTGGCTGCTCGACCCGGTTTTCGTCGACCGCTCGCCCGGACGAGCCCAATTCGGCCGCGCATTGCTTGCGGCGGGGCCGTCGGTGGTGCGTCTCAATCATGCCGAGTTCGCCGCGCTTTCCGGCAATAAGGCCGAAAGCAACGCGGCGGCGCGTTTTGCCCAGGCAAACGCAACTATTGTGGCGCTGACGGGCCATGTCGATATCGTCAGCGACGGGGCTCGGCGCATCGCGATTGCGAACGGCGACCCGCTGATGGCCGCGGTCACCGCCATGGGCTGCGCCGGTGCGGCGTTTGTTTGCGCGGCGCTGGCCATCGAAGCCGATGCTTGGCTGGCGACGCTGGCGGCGCTTGCAGCATTTGATGTCGCCGGCGAAGTTGCCGCACAAACGGCGCAGGGGCCTGGCAGTTTTTCCGTCGGCATGATCGACGCATTGCATCGGCTCGATCGCGCCACGCTGCGGGCCCGCATCAAGGCATCCTGATGCGGCTCGATCTTCGTCTCAACGCCATCGTTGATCCCGAGCGCGCCGGCGGGTATGCGATCGCCGATTTGGCGGCACGGTGCGCTCGCGGCGGAGCGACGCTGGTGCAGTTGCGTAACAAACACTCCGAGACGCGCGCTCTGATCGAAGAAGCGAGGGCAATCAAACAGGCCTTGGCGCCGTTTGCGGTGCCCTTCGTCGTCAACGACCGCGTCGATGTAGCGATGGCGTCGGGCGCCGATGGCGTGCATCTCGGCCGGGACGATATGGCGGTCGAAGACGCGCGGCGGCTTCTCGGCCCGAATGCGATCATCGGACTGTCGATCAAATCGGTCGCGGAGGCCGAGGCGGCGCGCCTCGATCTCGTCGATTATGTCGGCAGCGGCGGCGTCTATGCGACCTCGTCCAAGCAGCAGAAGAATGCGCCGATCGGTCCCGCCGGCTTGGCGCGCGTTGTCGCAGCGCTTCGCCGGCGCGCGCCCGTTTTGCCGGTGTGCGGCATTGCCGGCATTGACCCCAGCAATGCCGCGGAGGTCATTGCCGCCGGCGCCGACGGCGTCGCCGTGATTTCCGCCTTGTCGCTTGTGCCCAGCCCCGAAACCGCCGCGCGCCAGCTTCGCGATATCGTCGACGGAGTCTTGGCCAAACGAGGCACCTAATGAGCGTTCCGATCGCGCTGACCATCGCCGGTTCGGATTCAGGCGGCGGCGCCGGCATTCAGGCGGATCTTAAGACCTTTGCCGCGCTCGGCATCTACGGCGCGTCCGTCCTGACGGCGCTTACCGCGCAGAACACCAAAGGCGTTTTCGCCGTCCATCAAGTGCCGGCCGAATTCATCGCAGCGCAAATGGACGCCGTTTTTTCCGATCTCGCTGTGCGTGCAGTGAAGATCGGCATGCTGGGAAGCGCAGCCGCAATCAGTGTCGTAGGCGCTGGATTGCGTCGCCACCGAGCACGCAACGTCGTGCTTGACACCGTGATGACCGCAAGTGCGGGCGGAAAATTATTGCACGACGACGCTTTGGATGCGTTGCGCGGCTTGATTGCTCAAGCGCGTCTAGTCACGCCCAATCTGCCCGAGGCCGCGGCTCTGATTGGTGCCGAGGAGGCACACGATGAAGAGGCAATGTATGCCCAAGCGCAGAAGTTGCTGGCGCTTGGCGCCGGTGCAGTGCTGATCAAGGGAGGGCACGGCAGCGGGCCGCAAAGTATCGATCTCCTCGTCGAGGGCACGTCCCGCACCCGATTTGCCGCGCCCCGCATCGCGACCCGCAACACCCACGGCACCGGATGCACGCTGGCTGCCGCAATCGCCGCCGGGCTTGCCAAGAATCTTTCGCTTAAGGACGCGGTGGACCAAGCCAAGGCCTATGTCACCGCCGCGCTCGAGGCGGCTGACCAACTCGAAATAGGATCCGGCTCCGGACCGGTGCACCACTTTCACAAACGGTGGTAGGTGTAATCAGGCTGCCGCAGGCGCTCCTGGCTGCTTCAACGGATGCGCACGCGCGAAAGCGTCGATCGCCGCCAGCGAATTTGCGATCCGCGAAAAATTGGGAAATGGCGCGGTGTCGACGTTGAAGAACTTGGCGCCGGCGGCCTGGCTGGCGAGACAAATGTCCGCGAGCGTGATCGTATCGCCGTGGCAATAGCGGCCGGTGGCGGGACCGCGCAAATGCGCTTCCAGGGCGGTGAGCGCGGCAACGTGCCAGTGCTGGCACCACTTGGTCCGTGTCGCCTCGTCGAGCTTGAATTCGTGCTCCAGATATTCGCGCACGCGCGGCACGATCAGCGGATGTGAATCGCAGGCGACGATTTGCGCCAGCCCGCGCACGCGCGCGCGGCTGCGGGAATCGCGCGGCAACAGCGGCGGGTTGGGATGGGTTTCGTCGAGATATTCGATGATGGCAAGCGACTCGAACATCGCCGGCCCTTCGCCATCCACCAGCGCCGGAATAGCCATCATTGGATTGACCGAGCGAAATTCAGCCTTGCGCTGCTCGCCTTTCATGAGATTTACGTCGATGATCTCGTCGGGGACAAGGCCCTTGAGATTGAGCGCAATCCGCACGCGATAGGTCGCAAGCGACCGCCAAAACGAAAAGAGCTTCATGGATAATTCCTCCCTATGTCGTCGTATTCGTACCGAGCGTCGCTTGCGGCGCCCAAGGCAGCGTAAAGTTTCGAATTCAATGCAGCGATTTTCCGGCTGCCGCGCCTTTCGTGGGCTGCTAGTCGACTCCCGGCTCCGCTTTCAGTCCCGCCGCCTCGATACCGGCAACGGCGCACATTTCATCTTTATCGGAAGTGTCGCCGGAAATGCCGCAGGCGCCGACCAGATTGCCGGCGCTGTCTCGGATCAGCACGCCGCCCGGATTAGTGACGATGCGTCCGCCGCTCGCTGCCGCCAGCATCGTGAAAAACTGCGGAGTCTTGGCCGCGCGGCTCGCCAGGGTGCGCGAACCGAACCCCATGCCAAGGGCGCCCCAGGCTTTGGCGAAGGCGATGTCGAACCGCAAAATCCCGGCTTTATCGTCGCGCTTGAACGCGATCAGATGCCCGCCGTTGTCGAGTACGGCGACCGCAAGCGGCGCCAGATTACTCTCGCGGCCTTTCTTCATCGCGGCATCCACAATAACGGAAGCTTGTGCGAGCGTGAGGACGGACATAACAACTCCGATTTATCTTGAAGAATTTACTGACGATCGCGGCCAGCCCAATAAACCGAGACGGTGGAGATCTCAGCGTCGCCCGAGCGGTGCCGCTTGGTTTCCTGATAGCAGCCGAGCGTCCTCTCGACCAGCGGCAGGTCGATGCCCTGCGATTTAGCTTCCGCGAGCATCGATTGCATGTCTTTGATGGCGCTGTCGATATCGAAGGTGACGGCTCCGGCGGAGTCGCCCTTGAGCATTGAAGCGATGCCGGGAGCGCGCACTTTGAGGACATTGGCGGCTCCCGAAGTGTCGCTGAGAAGATCCATGAGCCGCTCCGGCTCGATGGCGACGGCGCGCGCCATTGCCAGCGCCTCTCCGAGCGCCTGCCAGTACACCATCAGCGGCAGATTGATCGTGAATTTCAGAACCGAGCCGGAGCCGACCGGCCCCGCATGTTCCAGCCGGCGGCATAGCTGTTCGAGGATCGGTCGCGCCCGCGCCGCGTCCGCCGGCTCGGCGCCCATGAGCCCGATCAGCTTCCCTTGTCGCGCGGGGCCGGTCGAGCCACCTACCGGGCATTCGACGAAGGCAGCGCCTTTGGCGCGTACCGCGCCAGCAAGCGCGATTTCGGTGGCGGGCAGAACCGTGCTCATGTCGATGAATAGCTTTTCGGCGACTTTGCCGTGCAGAAGACCTAAGCCGCCGTTGTAAACCGCGTTAAGCGCTGCGGCATCGGTCAGGATGGTGATGATGGCTTCACTGTTTTCGGCAAGTTCAGCGGGGTTCGCCGCTATTTTGGCTCCTTCGACGGCCTTGGCTTTATCCGGCGTGCGATTCCAAACCGTGACGTCATGGCCAACCTCGATCAATCGCGCGGCAATCGCCGCGCCCATTTTACCGATGCCGGCGACACCCAGTTTCATACCGCGCTCTCCCGACAGTTATTGGCGTACACGGCTTTAACCCGCGTATTGTTAGACCACAACCGTTCAACACCAGCATTCCGGCGCCTCGTCTGCAAGCGCCTTACGCCGCACGGCATTGCCCGGCCGATAAGCCGCTTGCGCGCATTGCAAGCGGATGCGATAGCGTCAGGCCGTGGGAAATCGGAGTGGGACGCGATGCCTCGGGCAAAGAAAGATATCGTCGGGATCATCGGCCTCGGAATTATGGGCGTCGCGTTTGCGCGAAATTTGATTGCGGCCGGATGGCAGGTGATCGGCTACGACATCGCGCCGGCGCGGCGACGCGCCATGGCCAAGCTTGGCATCGACATTGCTGCGAATACCGAGGATGTGGCGCGGCGGGCCCGCACCGTCATCACCAGCCTGCCCAAGCCCGCGGCGCTCGTCGAGACCGCCGCCGCCATCGCCAAAACGGGCTTGCCGCGGCGGGTCATCGTGGAGATGTCAACCTTCGCCTTGGAAGATAAGGTCAAAGCAGAGGCCGTGCTGCGTAAAGCCGGCCATGTCATGCTCGATTGCCCCGTCAGCGGCACCGGCGCGCAAGCGCTGACCAAGGATCTTGTTGTCTATGCTTCCGGGGATTCCCGCGAGATAAAGAAATTGCGCGGCTTGTTTTCCGGCTTCACGCGCGCCGTCCACGACGTCGGCGCCTTCGGCAATGGCAGCCGCATGAAATACGTCGCTAATCTTCTCGTCGCTATTCATAATGTCGCCAGCGCGGAAGCGATGGTGCTGGGCATGAAAGCCGGGCTGCCGCCTCAGCTTATCTTCAACTTGATCAAGACCGGCGCCGGCAATTCGCGAATTTTCGAGCTGCGAGCGCCGATGATGGTGAAAAACAGCTACGGCAATCCGACAATGAAAATATCGGTCTGGCAGAAAGATATGGACGTGATCGGTTCTTACGCGCGCAAAATCGCGGTTCCGACACCAATGTTTGACGCCAGCAAGGCGATCTATGCCAAAGCGCTCAAGAGCGGTCACTCGGCCGAAGACACCGCGGTCGTTTGCGCCGTCCTGGAAAAAATGGCGGGCGTTAGACGGACAAAAGGGCGCGCTAAGGCGGCGTGAGCGGCGAACGCCAGCATCTAGCCGCACCTCGGGAGGAGTTCTGCATGTCATCGCGCGAGGGCGAAGCCCGCATGGCGGCCGTGGCCGGCGACGGCAGCAGTCTCGAGCAACGCAGCGAAACCCGCGACGGCATGCGGATCGACTGGAACGTGCCGATCGCGATGGATGATGGCTTGGTGCTGCGCGCCGATGTTTTTCGTCCCGTCGCCGAACGGCGGTACCCGGTTATTTTGAGCTATGGTCCTTACGCCAAGGGGCTTGCTTTCCAGGACGGCTACCCGAGCGCCTGGCTGCGCATGGCGGAACGGCATCCCGATGTCACCGCCAGATCGAGCAATCTCTATCAGAGCTGGGAGGTGGTCGATCCGGAAAAATGGGTACCGCGCGACTACGCCTGTGTGCGCGTCGATTCGCGCGGCTGCGGCTGTTCGCCCGGCTACATCGATCATTTTTCGCCGCGCGAGACCAAAGACTTTTACGACTGCATCGAATGGGCGGCGGCGCAGCCGTGGTCGAGCGGCAAAGTCGGGCTCAACGGCATTTCCTACTACGCCATCAATCAATGGCACGTCGCCAGCCTGCAACCGCCGCACCTCACGGCCATGTGCATCTGGGAGGGCGCCGCCGACTGGTATCGCGACATGACACATCATGGCGGGATCGTCTGCACGTTCTGGGAAAACTGGTACGACATGCAGGTCAAGACTGTGCAATACGGCGCCGGTGAGCGCGGCAAGCGCAGTCGCGTGCACGGCGAGCTGGTTTGTGGTCCTGAATTTCTATCGGACCAGGAGCTCGCAAAAAACCGCGGCGATTTCGGCGCTGAGATCTTCGCGCATGCGCTGGATGACAATTACCACAAGGCGCGTTCGCCGAACTGGTCGAGAATAAAAACGCCATTCCTGTCTGCGGC
>DATAYT010000202.1:0-8292 GCA_036272395.1 Xanthobacteraceae bacterium | reverse complement strand
TCGCACAGGCAATAACAACGGAACGCCGGTGTTTGTGTTGTCATCGCGGAAGTATGCATCCAGGGAGGACCAAATGGATCGAAAGTTCAGTCGTCGGTCGGTATTGGGTTACGCGGCAGGCGGCGCCGCGGGCGCGGTTTTGTTGACTTCGGCCAGGCCGGGCCAAGCCGCCCTGATGAAGTTCAAAGCCGACATGAATGGAACCAGCGAGGTCCCGCCAACCACGAGCGCCGGCAAGGGAACGGTCACCGCGACCTATGACCCGGCCACCAAGGTGCTGACCTGGGAGGGCAGCTTCTCCGGCCTGTCCGGTCCGGCTACAGCCGCGCATTTCCACGGCCCGGCCGAGGTCGGAAAGAACGCCGCTCCCGCGGTTTGGATTTCGGAAAAGGGCCAAAACCTGGCGAGCCCATTCAAGGGCACGGCGACGCTGACGGATGCACAGGCGGACGATCTTCAGAAAGGCCTGTGGTACGCCAATGTCCACACCGAGGCGAACAAGGGCGGCG
Organism: Xanthobacteraceae bacterium; assembly: GCA_036272395.1. Lineage (GTDB taxonomy): Bacteria > Pseudomonadota > Alphaproteobacteria > Rhizobiales > Xanthobacteraceae > BOG-931. The sequence continues at coordinate 7,783 of DATAYT010000202.1, read as the reverse complement.
AGATCCGCGGCCAAGTCGTCAAAGGGTAAGTCGTTTAGGCGTAGACTATTCCCGCGGCCGCTGGCGCGTTGCGTGAGTCCCGGCGGCTCGAACTATGCGCCGGTCCGCTTATCGGGCCGGCGATTTTTCGTGCCGGCCCGAACCACTTCCCCTCGTCCCCACGAAAGCGGGGACCCAGCCCTGGCTTCCCGCTTACGCTGGAATGAGCGGGAGACGCCGTTTTCTCATCACCCCAAATCGCGCTTCGCCGCCCACTGTTCTTCGATCGCGGCGCGGTAATCGGCAAAGCGGCGCTGCGCGATCGCTTCACGCGCGCCTGCGGTCAGGTCCTGGTAGCAGAACAGGTTGACGATCGACAACAGCGTCCCGCCGAGAGCCTCATTGGCCTTGAATAGATGGTGCAGGTAGGCGCGCGAAAAATCCCGCGCCGCGGGACAGCGGCTTTGCGGATCGAGCGGGCGCGAATCGTCGGCATGCCGTGCGTTCTTGATATTGATCGGCCCGAAGCGGGTGAAGGCGAGCCCATGGCGGCCGTTGCGCGTCGGCAGAACGCAGTCGAATATATCGATGCCGCGTCCGATCGCATTGAGAATATCCGAAGGCGTGCCGACGCCCATCAGATAGCGCGGGCGCTCAACCGGCAACGCCGGCGCGGTGGCGGCAACCACGCGCAGCATCACCTCCTCGCTTTCGCCAACGGCAAGCCCGCCGATCGCGTAGCCGTCAAATCCGAGTTCAGCCAGGGCCCGCACGCTCTCCTCGCGCAACCGCTCGTCATCGCCGCCCTGCACGATGCCGAACAAGGCGCGGCCGGACGGCGCGCCTTCGAAGGCGCGCTTGCAGCGCTCGGCCCAGCGCAGCGAAAGCCGCATGGCGCGTTCGATGTCGGCCGGTTCAGCCGGGAGCCGCACGCACTCGTCGAGCTGCATGGCGATATCGGCGCCGAGTAAAATCTGCACCTCGACCGCGCGTTCCGGCGTCAATTCGAGCATGGCGCCGTCGAGATGCGAGCGGAAGGTCACGCCGGCCTCCGCGACTTTGCGCAATGGCGCCAGCGACATGACCTGATAGCCGCCGGAATCGGTGAGGATCGGCAGCGACCAGTGCATAAATTCATGCAAACCCCCGAGCGCCGCGACGCGCTCGGCCGTCGGCCGCAGCATCAAGTGATAGGTGTTGGCCAGAATGATATCGGCGCCGGCGGCGCGCACGTCGTCGTGATGCACTCCCTTGATCGCAGCCTGCGTGCCGACCGGCATGAAAGCGGGCGTGCGCACAATCCCATGCGCGGTCGTAATTTCGCCTGAGCGCGCCGCGCCATCAGTCGCGATCAGCCGGAAGGAGAACGGGCTTGCCATGATCTGTCCCATCGCAGGCTTATTTATCGGAACAGCAGGCAAGCGTCGCCATAGGAGTAGAAGCGGTAATTGCGGGCGATGGCGTGGTCATAGGCGCGGCGCATGACATCGAGCCCGCAGAACGCGCAGACCAGCATGAACAAGGTTGAGCGCGGCAGATGAAAATTGGTCAGCATCGCATCGACGGCGCGGAAGCGATAACCGGGCGTTATGAAGAGAGCGGTTTCGCCGGAAAACGGCGCGAGCGCGCCGTCGTCGCCCGCCGCAGTTTCGAGGAGTCGCAGCGCCGTCGAGCCGACGGCGACAATCCGCCCGCCGCTGCGCCGCGCCGCGTTCAAGGCAGCCGCCGTCTCGGTGCTCATGCTCCCCCATTCGGGATGCATCGTGTGGCCTTCGGTATCGTCCGCCTTGACCGGCAAAAACGTGCCAGGACCGACATGCAGCGTCACGCGGTGAAGCGTGATGCCGGCATTCCGTAGGGCGTCGGTCAAGCGTTCCGTGAAATGCAATCCGGCCGTCGGCGCGGCGACCGAGCCTTCGGCACGCGCGAACATGGTCTGGTAATCGCTCCGATCCTTCTCATCGGCCGCGCGGCGGCTGGCGATATAAGGTGGCAACGGCATGTCGCCGCGCTCCTCTAGCGCCTGGTCGAGAACGGCATCGGTGAAGGCGAAGGCCAGCGTGATCTCGCCAGCGTCGTCTTTGTCTTCGACTGTGGCATCGAGCTGTTCGAGGAAACAGACGCGGCCCTCGGCGCCAAAGCGCACGACGTCACCTTGCGCGAGCCGCTTTGCCGGCTTCACCAAGGCCCGCCAGCGCGAACCGTCGATCCGCTTGATTAGCGTCGCTTCGATCGCCGGTTGGCGATCGCCGCGGCCGATGCGACGGCCGTACAGGGCGGCAGGCATAACTTTGGTGTCGTTGACGACCACCGCATCGCCGCGCCGCAGAAACACCGGCAAATCGCGCAGCGTCCAGTCTTCGAATTGGGCCGGCGCATGCGGGCGCACGACCAGAAGCTGCGCCACATCCCGCGGCGCGACCGGGCGAAGCGCGATGCGCTCTTCCGGGAGTGCGAAGTCGAACAGATCGGTGCGCATGGCCAGATAATGGAGGAAAGCGCGCGGCTTTCCTCCAACCGTTGAGCTTTATTACACGAAACATATCGCAACTCATTGAATAGCAAGTCAGTTAAGCGCGTGAAAAACGCGTCTCTAAGCACGATCTATTGGTTAATGCGGCGCCAGGCAAAAATGTGAAAGGCAGCCTGCCAAAATCTGCAGCCGCCGGCGCGATATGCGGTGGCTCACTCCGTGCGGCGGCCCTTTAAGCCGCATCGGTGAGGCGCGCTCCATGAGGCCATGATGCGTAAAGACCCCTATCAAGATCGTGCTCGCGAGCTCTGCGCCGCCGCCGGCATCGATCCCGAAAGCCGGGTTGGGCAAGGACGCGGCCGACCCGCTTGGTGTGATTACCGCGAGGCAGCGCGGGTGGAAAAGGTCGCCCGCGAGCAAACCGCCTTGGCCGCCACGACCAAACAAAATCCCGATGCTCCCGCGCCGATCGTCGTTGGACAACACGACGAAAACACCGTCGGCCAGATGAAGAACTGCATGAGTTATGGAAACGTGGCTGCGGGTGTCATCTGCGCTGACGGCCATCTTGGTTATGCCCAGCCGGTCGGCGGAGTGATTGCTTATCGGGATCAGATCAGCGTATCGGGCGTGGGCTTCGATATTGCCTGCGGGAACATGGCGGTAAAACTCGACACCAAGTTCGAGCAAATTAAAGATTCGGTCGGGACCATCTCGTTTGGCCTTGGGCGGACCAATAACGCATCAGATCAACATAATGGTTGCCGCTTCCCACCGTGCCGAGCTACGCTTGAGCCTTCTACTTGTAATCGATTGAGGATAGCGGGCGGCACATTCATGCCGTCCTTGCCGCCAGCGAGCTTCAAATACTTGGTCGCCGTAGAGTGGCCCAAACCGCGCGAGCCAAAGTGAACGCCGATCCAAACGTGGCCTTCCTCGTCGCGAGAGGGTGGATCACGCGCTATTCGAATCCGACCTGTGGGAGCGAAGTGAGCGGGGCGCGCCTATCTCGCCGGCATGGAGCTTGGCGGCCTATACGCTTATGTCGGCCGGGAGTGGGTCGTCGAACGCGTCCGCCAGATAGTCGGCGGATCCGTCCTCGATAGCGTGCACAATCATCACAATTTCGCTTGGCGTGAGCAACACGCCGGCCAAACCTATTGGGTCGTCCGCAAGGGCGCGACGCCGGCTTTCCCCGGCCAGCGCGGCTTTGTCGGCAGCAGCATGGGCGACGACGCTGTGATTATCGAAGGTGTCGAACCACCTGAAAGTGCCGCCATGCTCTATTCCACCATCCATGGGGCCGGTCGCCTGTTTGGCCGCAAGGAAGCAAAACGCCGATTTCGACGCACCGAAATGGATGATTGGCTCAGAACTCGCGGTGTCGTGCTTGTCGGCGCCGATCTGGATGAAGGCCCGATGGCTTATCGGCGTCTCCCCCGACGTGCTTGCCGAGCATTCTCACACGATCAAAGTCCAACACACGCTGTGCCCATTTGCGGTCGCAATGGCGGGCAGTGGAGAATTTGACCCATTCAAGGACTAGTTAGGTCGTAGACATAAAGTCGCGCTCAAACCATCTCGAACAGTGACGGCCGATGTGACGCCTTTTGCGGTTATTCAGGTCAAGCCCGGAATCGGCGACGTCATCTGGCATTTGCCGTTCGTACGCGCCATCGCGGCGGCCGCTCCAGATGGGCAAGTGGCGTCTTTTGCACCTCCGACGAGCGCGGCCAAGGATTTGCTTGCCGCGGAGCCGAGTGGGGCCTCCACGGTTTATTTTCAGCATGCCGGATCGGAATTGCAGCGCGGCGTCGACTTGATCCGGTTGGTCGCGCTGTTGCACCGGCATCGCCCGCAATCGATCTGGATTCTCGACCGCACCATCCGGCCGGCGCTCGCCGCCGCGCTTGCCGGCATTCCAGAACGGATCGGGCTGGGGCTTGGGCCGCAAAGTGCCTTCATCACCAATGACGGCGTCGGCCAGGATCATTTTCACGATCACCCGATCGACTGGCTGCGCGCCTTGATGGCGGCGATGAAGGTGCCGCTGGTTTCCACCGAACCGGATTTGCAGCTGCCCACACCGATGCTGCGCTTAGTCGGAGAAAAGTTCGTGCAATTCGCCCGTCCCTGGATCCCGGTCGGGATCGGCGCCTCGCATCCCGACAAGGACTGGCCCGACGCCACCTGGTGCGAATTTCTGCGTGGATTGCGGACGCCCGGCACTGTCTTTCTGGTCGGAGGGCCGGCAATGACGCGCGCGCGGAGAAATTTGTGTTCGCGTCCAGTTCAAGCCAGATCATCAATGCCTGCGATCTGCGATTGATCGAGGCGGCCGCGCTGCTGCGCCTTGCCGATTTGTTCGTCGGCCCGAACCTCGCCGCCGCGGGCGGCACCGACGCCTTCGGCCCTGTTCGGCTCGACGCCGGTTTTGACCTATTCGAATTCATCCGCGCCATCGTGCCGGAGGGCGGTCCCTGCCCCGGCGGCATGGCGCGGATTGCACCGGCGCAGGTGCTGGAGCGGCTCGCGCCTTATCTAACGCGGCGGAAACCGTCGGCATTGACCGGGCAATGAGCGCAGCGCTGCCTTACTAAGGTACGTCAAGCCGCACACGGCAGGCTTTCGCTCGCGCCAGAATGACTATGGCGCGCGGCAGCTCCGCTCCGGTGCCGCACCTCCCGAGCGATTGCGCCTCGCTTAGATCGATCGACACATCGCGTCCGACGGTCACCTTCACGCGGTCCGGTTGCTGCGGATTCCAGGGCGATTTCTTGGCGACGAGCGTCGCACCTGCCTCTTCCGACCAAACCGAGGCTTGATCGGTTCGAGACGAATCAATCGTGCAAGCAAAGGGCGGACGCCCGTGCAAGGCACACCAATAGACATTCACCTCGACCCTTATCACAACCCCGTCGGCGAGCGTGACGCGCGCATCGCCTGAGGCACAACGCGCCTTCACTTCGAACTCGCAGGTACGAATTGGCTGCCCGCCGGCGTGAGCAAAGCCGGACAACGGCATCAGCAGCAGGGGACCGGCGCAGCGTCGTTTCATCACTGCACCGAAGCGGAGCGCGGTTGGCGCTCTATTTCATGTCGGCAGCGACCTGCGCATGAATGATCTTGTCCGGACTGGCCGGAGGCTCGCCGCGTTTGAGCTTGTCGACCACGTCCATGCCGCGCACCACCTCGCCGACCACGGTGTATTTGCCGTTGAGGAAGGAGCCATCGGCGAACATGATGAAGAACTGGCTGTTGGCCGAATTCGGATCGGACGTTCGCGCCATGCCGACCACGCCGCGCGTATAGGGCACGCTGGAGAACTCCGCCTTCAGTTGCGGGTATTTTGAGCCGCCGGTGCCGTTGCCATATTGGCCATCGCCGGTTTGCGCCATGAAGCCGTCGATGACGCGATGGAACGGCACGTTGTCGTAAAAATGGTCGCGGGCGAGCTGCTTTAAGCGTTGTGCATGATTGGGCGCAATATCGCTGCGCAATTTGATGATGATGCGTCCTTGCGTGGTGTCGAGGACGAGCGTGTTTTGCGGATCGAGCCCGGCCGGCAATGGCTGGGCGGGCTGGGCGGAGGCTGAAGCGGCGCACATGATCGCGAACAGTAGAGCAAGGACACGGGTCATGTCATCTCCCGGCGTTGAGGTTCAGTGGATGATGAATTTCAACAGAGGTCAGTGAGGCTTTAGACCTTGGCGAATCTTTTCTTCAACCGCGCCGCGACCGGCGCCGGCACGAAGCTCGAAACGTCGCCGCCCATCCCCGCTATCTGCCGCACCAAAGTGGCGGTGATGGGGCGCACCGCCGGCGCCGCCGGCAGGAACACCGTCTGGATGTCCGGCGCCATCGCCGCATTCATGCCTGCCATCTGCATCTCGTAATCGAAATCGGTCGAGTCGCGCACGCCGCGCACCAGCATGGCGGCGCCCACGCGCTGCGCGGCGGTGACCACAAGATCGGCAAAGGTGATAGCGGACAGTTCGCATCCCGCGGCGCGGGCAAGCGGGCCGCAGACGTCATTGATCATGGCGAGACGTTCGTCGACCGAAAACAACGGCGTCTTGCCTGGGTGAATGCCGACGGCGATGACCAGCCGATCGGCAAACCGCACGGCCTTGCCGACAACGTCGACATGGCCGTTGGTGATGGGATCGAACGATCCGGCAAACAATGCGATGCGTTGGCTGGTTCGCGATGCGGCGGCGGACATGATCGCGGGTCTAGCCCGCGCGCCGAGTCCCGGCAAGGCACGGTCAGGCTCCCTGAGTCGCAAAAGGAGATGCTGCGGAATCGCTGTCGCCGGTGGGCAGTTTTATCTCATGTAGAGCAGGTCAGACCAGAAGCTTAGATCTTACAAAGACTTACCCAAATGGTGAGATTTGTGACCCCGATCAACGCGTCAGTTGAGGCTCTGGGCAAAATCCCGCCACTTCAAAAATGCAGCCCCGAGTGACAATCCAAATCGGGGTAGAACCAAGGTATCAGGTGTCATGATCAAGACCGCTTATGCCATCGCTGTCTCCGCGATCGCAGCGTTTGTGTTTGTGGCCTTCCCGAGTTTGTCGCCGCAGGTCGGCGCCAGCGCCCCGGTCGTGGGCGCCAAGGGCGACCGCGCCGATATCCGTCCGCTGGGTACCGAATGCGGTGAGAAGGCTTGGCCCTATTTCGATGCCGCCTGCACGCGCGTTGCGCGCATTCCGCTCGCTCAGCCGCGCGATGTTCGAATGTTTTCCGCGGATCGCACTGCCGATCCGGCCTCGCTTCGCTAGCGCAAGAACACTGGCTTCGCATTACGGCGGAAGGGGGTTCTCTCTGCCTTCCGCCGAAAACCTATTTCGCGCATCATGATGGGCTTCGGTGGGGGCGGACCGGGAGCTCGTCATGATGCAGACGCTCGTGACCGCGATTGCGCGAGGCCGTTCGACAGTTCTGTTGCTCGCCGTCGCGACGGCTGTGCTGGCGAGCGCGCCGATCGCAGTTGCCGAAGAGGCCTATCCCAGTCGGCCGATCCGCCTGATCGTTCCCTTCCCGCCCGGCGGGCCGACCGATGTCATGGGACGGCTTATCAGCCAAGCGGTTTCGAATGAGCTCGAACAACAAGTTTACGTCGACAACCGGGCGCCGGCTCGACGCTCGCCGGCAAGATCGCTGCGAACGCCGAGCCCGACGGCTACACGCTCCTTCTTGGCAGCGCCGCCACGCTCGCCATCGGACCGACGCTTTATCGCGATGTCGAATACGACCCGAAACGCTTCGAGCCGGTCGCGATGGTCGCCGAGGTGCCTTACGTCATGGTGGCGAGCCCGAAGGCGCCGG
>DATAYT010000201.1:0-6687 GCA_036272395.1 Xanthobacteraceae bacterium | reverse complement strand
CGCGACGCCGGCAGATTGACGAGATCGTCGAGCTTTGCCGCCGCCCAGCCGAAATCGGCGTGGCGCGGCGTGCGGTGTCCGATCATGCTGTCGGCGGTGTTGATCGTTTTGTATAGCGCGATGCCGGGAAGTCCTGCGGCCAGGAGCCAAAAAACCGGCGCGACGATTGCGTCCGAGAAATTCTCGGCCAGGCTTTCGATCGCTGCGCGGGCCACGCCGGCGCGGTCGAGTTCGGCAGTATCGCGGCCGACAATATGCGATACTGCCAGGCGGGCGGGATCGATGCCATCTTTATCGAGCGCAGAGGCGACGTTGGCCACATACCGGTGCAGACTGCATTGCGCGAGCATGGTACTCGCCAGCACGGCGACGGCGATGAGACCGTATGGCAGACGCAGCAGCTGGCTTTGCGCCACGAAAGCGATTCCGCCGACAATGCCGAGCACGAGCATGAGCGCCAAGATTCCCAGGAGCCGCCGCAATCTGGGCGCCCGCTCGTGGTTGAGAAGCCGATCGCATCGTGCAATGAGCCCGCCGATCCAGATTACCGGGTGGCCGATCGCGCGCGTGAGCCGTTCCGGATAACCGATGCAGAGTTCGATCAGCATGGCGAGAAGCGCGAGTGCGGCCGACATGATGTTTTCTGACGATCTCGATCACCCGATTGTGCACGGCGGCGGGCTTGCCGCCGCGCAACGTCTGTTCACCGACGCTCCGCAACCCTTCATCGACCTTTCAACCGGGATTAATCCCTATTCTTATCCACTGCCGCAACTGGCGCCCGATCTATTCACGCGACTGCCCGATCCGGAAGCGGTCGCCGCGGCCGCGAGCATTGCCGCGCAAAGCTATGGCGCGCCCTCGCCGGCGCATGTCGTCCCCGCGCCCGGCACGCAGATCCTGCTGCCGCTCGTCGCCGCTCTCGTCGACCCAGGTCGTGCCGCCGTGGTGGCGCCGACCTATCGCGAACACGCGCGCGCGGCGGCGCTTGCCGGCCATCGTGTCAATGAGATTGCCGATCTCGACGCCGCACGCGAGGCAGTGCTCGTCATCGTCACCAATCCAAATAATCCCGACGGCCGGCTATTCGGCAAGACCGATCTGCTCGCGCTCGCAAAACGGCTCGCGATCCGGCGCGGACTGTTGGTCGTGGATGAAGCCTTTGTGGACGCAGGTCCGCCCGATGCCAGTCTCGCCGGCGAGGTCGGCGGGAACGCGATCGTGGTACTGCGCTCGTTCGGAAAATTTTTCGGCCTTGCCGGTATCCGGCTCGGCTTTGCGCTCGCGCCGCGACCGCTCGCCGCGCGCCTATCCGCAAAGCTCGGTCCGTGGGCAGTCTCGGGACCGGCGCTCGCGGTCGGCGCGACGGCCTTGGCGGATCGCATCTGGATTGAAGAGACGCGCAAGCGTTTGATCGCGGCGGCGGACCGACTGAAAGCTATTCTCCTCAGTGCCGGGCTTGAAATCGTCGGGGGCACCGCGCTGTTTTACCTGGTGCGCACACCGGCCGCGTCAGATTTGTTTGCCCATCTCGGCCGCGCCGGCATTTTGGCCCGCAGCTTTCCGGAACATCCATCGTGGCTGCGCTTTGGCCTGCCCGGGAACGAACAGGCTTGGGCGCGGCTGCAGATGGTGATGGCCGCTTATGCCGACACGCATTAGGCTTGCATCATGACCATGCGCCTGACCCGCCGTAAGGATGGATTCGCATCCGCGCCGCGCGCGGTCCATTTCGACGCGGCGTTTCGCGCGCGCTTGCGCGATCTGTTGTTGTGGCGGCGGGACGTCCGCCGTTTCCGGCCTGATCCGCTGCCTGCGGGCATGCTGGAGAGCCTGATCGAATTGGCTTGCCTTGCCCCTTCGGTGGGCTTGAGCCAGCCTTGGCGCTTCGTCATTGTCGAGGATCAGGCGCGTCGCGCCGCTGTTCGCGAAAACTTCGCGGCATGTAATGCGCAGGCCTTGCGCGCGCAGGCGCTGCAGCGCGCCGGCCTTTATGCCCGGCTCAAGCTCGCTGGATTGGCCGAAGCGCCCGTTCATTTCGCCGTGTTCGCCGATCGCGCCACCGCGCAAGGCCACGGCCTTGGCCGCCGAACGATGCCGGAAATGATCGAGTATTCGGCGGTGACCGCCGTGCACACGATCTGGCTTGCCGCGCGCGCCCAAGGAATCGGTTTAGGATGGATTTCGATCCTAGATCCGGCGGCGATCGCGAACATTCTAGAGGTGCCGACGACCTGGAAGCTCATCGGCTATTTTTGTCTCGGCTATCCCGAGGCCGAGGATATTGTGCCCGAGCTCGAACAGGCGGGATGGGAGGAACGAGCGCCGATGTCCTCAGCCATCATCCGGCGTTGAGGTCTGTTCTTGCCAGGCAGTGCGGCGATGAATCAGCGCATAGCGCTGGGCGGCCTGCCTTTTTCCTGTCGTCCCGACGCCGTCAAGCCGGGCTTGGCCGCGCCGGGCAGGTATCGGGCGATTATCACAGGATCGAGCTGGCGCACGGCCGTATCCGGCAGCCGCTGCCAGTTCTCGTCGCGGCCGAACAAAGCGATGCCGAGATAGCCGCGCACCGTTAGCGTTTGGCCATCCGGGCTCACCCGCATCATCGCGCTGTAAATGTTGCCGTTGCGCGGGTCGAGAATATTGCCGCCCTGATAGGTCAAGCCGTCGCGCTGCATATCTCTGACCAGAGGTAGCCCGAGCAGCGGCTGGTCCTTGCGGTCGTCGCGGCAGCTGGAACAGGTCGGATTTTTCGAGTCCTGCGGGCGAAGAAACAATTTGGCAATCACGCCTTCATAGAGGCCGCCGCGCTCGACGAACAGGAACCAGCTGACCGGGTTGCCGGTCTCGTCGTCCAGTTTCTGCCATAGCCCGGCTGCGGCGGGCTCTGTAGGCGCGGCGGACTGAGCCGCCGCGATCGCCAGAGAGGTCGTCAAAAAACACGCTGCCAGCGTGGTTACGAATCTTGCCGATTGCAACGCCAACGGAACCCTCCATTGGGATCGAGTGTTACGCGTTGAGCGGGATTGATCGTTTGACAATGCGGTGATTTCACGACCTCGCCTCGCGCCATGTGGCGACACTTGGCGATCCTTCTTGGCTTTTTCGTGCGCGATGGAACAAGAATTGCTTGATCCCTGCGCGGCCGGTGTTATTGGGGGGAATTCACAAGCCTGACCGCCGGCTCCGGCGCGTTCGCGCTTTTCTCGACAGTTTTGTGACCGCGGTTTCCGATAGCTGGCCCAAACCATGCGTGTATTCGTCCCCATTTCAGTTGGCGGCTGGACCCGTTTGTTCAGCCGATGGGACGTTCTCGCCATTCTCCTGATCCTCGGGCTTCTGGTTTTTCTCGGTGAGGCAAGCCGGAATCTTTTCGAGCCTTTGGCCGAACTGCAAAGGCAGCCGCCCTCGCTCGATCCGCGCAATCTTCCTGAATACGCCGCGCGCACCACGCTGCGCATTCTGATTGCGATGATGCTATCGCTCGTTTTCACCTTCACTTACGCGACGCTCGCGGCGAAAAGCCGGTCCGCCGAACGGCTCTTGGTGCCGCTGCTCGATATTCTGCAATCGGTGCCGATTCTCGGATTCATCTCGGTTACCGTCGTGTTTTTCATGAGTCTCGCGCCCGGGCGCGTGCTCGGCGCCGAATTCGCTTCGATCTTTGCGATTTTCACCAGCCAAGCCTGGAATATGGCGTTCAGCTTCTACCAGTCGTTGCGCACGGTGCCGGTTGAGCTGGAAGAGGCGACGCGCAATTTCCGGCTCAGTGGCTGGATGCGATTCTGGCGGCTCGATGTGCCCTTTGCCATCCCGCAGCTCATCTGGAACATGATGATGTCGATGTCCGGAAGCTGGTTCTTCGTCGTCGCTTCGGAGGCGATCAGCGTCGGCAATACCACGGTGACTTTGCCCGGCATCGGCTCGTATATCGCGCTCGCGATCGAACATCGCGACCTCGCCGCCGTGATTTGGGCGATTGGTACCATGCTGGTCGTGATTTTGATCTACGACCAGGTGCTGTTCCGGCCGCTGGTGGCATGGGCGGACCGCTTCCGCTTCGAACAGGAGCCCGGCGTGCCGGCGCCGCAATCCTGGGCGTTCGACGTGCTGCGCCGTTCGCGCATCGTCGAGCGGCTGAGGGAACGCGTAACGGCGCTGTGGCGCTCCTCGCTGCGCCGGCGCAGATCGCGCAAAGCGCCGTCCGGCGCACCGGCACAGCGAGCGGGTCGCGCCCTGGCTTTGCTGTTTACGGTGGTCGTCCCTGTATTGGCCGCGGCGGCGCTATGGCAGGTCGCGACCTTCTCGATGACCGGCATTGCGCTGCGCGATGTCGGCGTGGCGATGCTGCTCGGCTTTGCCACGCTCGCGCGCGTCGTCGTTTTGATCGCGATCGCGAGCTTGATTTGGGTGCCGATCGGAGTCTGGGTCGGAACGCGGCCGCGCGCCGCGCTATTCGTTCAACCGGTGGCGCAGTTTCTCGCCGCCTTTCCGGCCAACCTGCTGTTTCCCATCGTGGTCTCAGGGATCGTCGCCTGGCAGCTCAATCCGAATATCTGGCTAAGCCCGCTGATGATTCTGGGCACGCAGTGGTACATTTTGTTCAACGTCATCGCCGGCGCTGCGGCAATTCCCGCCGAACTGCGCGCGGTGGCCGTCAATTTGCGCGTGCGCGGCTGGTTGTGGTGGCGGCGCATCGCATTGCCCGCGGTGCTGCCCTATTATGTCACCGGAGCGATCACCGCGTCCGGCGGTTCCTGGAACGCGAGCATCGTCGCGGAGGTCGCGTCCTGGGGCAATGAGCATCTGCGGGCCGAAGGGCTCGGCGCCTATATTGCGGAGCAAACCGATGCCGGCGATTTTCATCGCATCGTGCTCGGCATCGCGGTGATGAGCCTCTTCGTCGTCGTCATCAATCGCGTGTTCTGGCGGCCGCTGTACCGTTACGCCGAACGCAAATTCAGGCTGGGATGAGGATCGATATGAGCACCGGTTTGCTCGACGTCCACTCGCTGCGCCAGTCTTTTCCCCGCGCCGACGGCGGCGAGCATTTGGTGCTCGACGGCGTCGAGCTTTCGCTGGCGCAGGGTCAGATCGTCGGTCTACTCGGCCGCACTGGTTCGGGCAAATCGACACTGCTGCGGCTGATCGCGGGGCTGGCGCAGCCGTCCGGCGGAACGGTCACTTATCTCGGCGAACGCGTCACCGGACCGGCGCCGGGCATCGCAATGGTATTCCAGTCGTTTGCGCTGTTTCCCTGGCTGACGGTGCTGGAGAACGTGCAATTGGGTCTCGAAGCGCTCGGTCTTCCGGACGCGGAAATCCGCAAACGCGCGCTGGCGGCCATCGATCTGATCGGGCTCGACGGCTACGAGTCGGCGTTTCCGCGCGAACTGTCGGGCGGCATGCGCCAGCGCGTCGGTTTTGCCCGGGCGCTGGTCGTGCATCCGAACATTCTGCTCATGGACGAGCCGTTTTCCGCGCTTGACGTTCTGACCGCGGAGACGCTGCGCACCGATTTCCTCGAACTGTGGGGCGAAGGCAAACTGCCGATCAAAGGCGTCATTCTCGTCACCCACAATATCGAGGAGGCGGTCCTGTTGTGCGACCGCATCCTGTTGTTCTCCACCAATCCTGGCCGCATAATCAGTGAAATCGCCGTCGATTTGAAACAGCCGCGCAACCGGCTCGACCCGCGATTTCGTGATCTGGTCGAGAAAATCTACGTGGCGATGACGGCGCGCACGCCGACGCCGATCGGAATCAGCGATCGGCCGGTGGCAACCATCAACACCGTCTTGCCGCGCGTCTCCGCCAACCTTCTGGCCGGCCTGGTCGAGACGCTTGCGGCGGCGCCCTATAACGGCCGCGCCGACCTGCCGGTGCTCGCCGACGAATTGCATCTCGAGATCGACGACCTGTTTCCGGTCTCCGACGCTTTGCAACTCCTGCGGCTCGCCGAAACCGAAGGCGGCGATATTAAGCTGACCGACATCGGCAAGCAGTTTGCCGAACTCGGCACCGACGACCGCAAGCGCCTGTTCCAGCGCCAGCTGTTATCCTATGTGCCGTTCGCCGCCCACATCCGCGACGTATTGCAGGGGCGCGCCAATCACACGGCGCCAAAAAGCCGCTTCTTCGACGAGCTCGAAGACCATATGAGCACCGAAGACGCCGAGCTGACGCTGCGCGCCGTGATCGGCTGGGGACGTTACGCGGAAGTGTTCGCTTACGACGACGATTCCGGCACGTTCAGCCTGGAAAATCCGACTTGAAGCGCGGCAATCGTCTTCACTTCGGCGGCGGCAGAAAATCCACTTCGTGCTTGGCGGAGACCGCGACGACGTCCTCGGGCTTTTGTTCTTTCATCGAATGGATCGCCCAGAACAAGTCGTAGAGCTTGCGCGTCGGCGACACCCAGAAGAAACATTTCACCGGCTGGTCCGATTTGTTGAAGATGCCGTGCGGCAGTCCCATCGGCAAGCGGATCAGGTCGCCGGCGGTGGCAACGACGTCCTTGCCGTCGAGCACAAGATCGAAGCGGCCTTCGAACATGTAGATGAATTCGTCTTGCGTCGGGTGGATGTGCGGCGGCACGAAAGTGCCGGGCGGAAACGTGGCGTGCCAGGAAAACGAACTCTCGCTCACCGCCTTCGGCACGTAAGTCTGGCCGAGAATATTCCAGAC
>DATAYT010000200.1:0-2978 GCA_036272395.1 Xanthobacteraceae bacterium | reverse complement strand
CTGAGACGAACCAATTGATGGTGAGCCTTTTGAAATATCTGAACTCTCGTAACCAACTGTTCAACGGCGTTGGCATCATAGCCTGGACTACGTCTGCTCAGTTCCAAATCCGTATAGACAACTCCAACACTTCTCACAGTGCCATCAAGCCGAAGTTCGATTTCGGTGGCTACACATTTGACATGCCGATGTGCTTCAAGCGGCATCGAATCGGCAAGCTTCGCGTCCGACTGTATCGATTGTCGAAACATGAGGACATCTCCACAGATGCCCAACACCCGTCAGCAACGCTAGATAGACGTATCCATCCGGTAGCGGCCGCCTTGCGGATTAAGTGACGGTGTGAGTGATGTGATTATTCATAGGAATAGTCACATGACGAACGGGCGGGTTGAGGTCATCACATCTGTAGAGCGGCGGCGGCGCTGGAGCTCGGCGGAGAAGCAGCGCTTGGTGGCGACATCGCTGGAGCCGGGCGCCCGTGTGTCGGCGATTGCGCGGGAGGCGGGCATTCATCCAGGCCAGCTGTATGGTTGGCGGCGCCAGCTGCGGGCCACTTCGCAAATCGGCTTTGCGGCAGTTCGGATTGCGCCGGAGGAGGCGCTGGCCGGTCTGCCCGGCGCCGGCACGATCGAGATCGAGTTTGCGACCGGAGCGCGGATGCGGATCACCGGCGCGGTCGACGCGGCGACCTTGACGGCGGCGGTCGCGGTGCTGGTCGAGGGTCGGCGGCGATGATCCCGATTGTTTCCGGCGTACGCGTCTGGATTGCGACCGGCCATACCGACATGCGTCGCGGCATGAACGCGCTGGCCTTGCTGGTGCAGGAGGGCTTCGAGCGTGATCCTCACGGCGGAGATCTCTACGTGTTCCGCGGCAAGAGCGGCAAGCTCATCAAGGTTCTCTGGCACGATGGCCTGGGCATGTCACTCTACGCCAAACGGCTGGAGCGCGGTCGGTTCATTTGGCCATCGGCCACTGCCGGCGTCGTTTCGATCTCGAGCTCGCAACTCGCTTATCTGCTCGATGGAATTGATTGGAGAAATCCCCAACACACGTGGCGTCCCGCATCGGCCGGATAAGCTCTGAATAAGCTGCGGCGCATTGACTCAGGACGCGAAATTTATTGCACGAATCAGCGCGATTGTGTTGGTGTCCTGCGCATGGCCGAGATCGCCGATTATCTTCCCGACGACAGCGCAGAGCTGAAGGCGGCGCTGATCGAGACGCGCGCCAAGCTGGTGGGCGCGCAGGCGCTGATCGAGCACCTGCAATTGGTGATCGCCAAGATGAAGCGGGAGATGTTCGGTCCGCGCGCCGAGCGCAGCCAGCGGCTGATCGATCAGCTGGAATTGCAACTCGAGGAGCTGGCCGCGGCGGCGGCCGAGGATGAGGCCAAGGCGGCGCGCGTTCACGTGCGGGGCTTCACGCGGCCCGCAGCGACGCGGCGCAACTTTCCCGCTGATCTGCCGCGCCGGCGCGTCGTCCACCCGGCGCCGACGTCGTGCCCGTGCTGCGGCAGCAGCAAGCTTTCCAAAATTGGCGAGGATGTCACCGAGACGCTCGACGTAGTGCCGCGCCAGTGGTTCGTGACCGAGCATGTGCGCGAGAAGTTCTCGTGCCGCTCCTGCGAGAAGATCACGCAGCCGCCGGCGCCGTTCCACGCGATCGCGCGCGGCTTCGCCGGGCCGAGCCTGCTGGCGATGATCCTGTTCGACAAATACGCCAACCATCAGCCGCTCAACCGGCAGAGCGACCGGTTCGCGTGCGAGGGCATCGATCTGTCGGTGTCGACCATGGCCGATCATGTCGGCGCGTGCGCGGCCACGCTGATGCCGCTCTACGAGCTGATCAAGGCGCACGTGTTCGCCGCCGAGCGGGTCCACGGCGACGACACCACCGTGCCGGTGCTGGCCAAGGTGAAGACGCGGACCGGGCGGATTTGGACCTATGTGCGCGACGACCGTCCGTTCGGCGGCGCGGCGCCGCCGGCGGCCGTGTTCTTCTACTCGCCCGATCGCGCCGGCATCCATCCTAAGCGGCATCTCGCCGGCTATTGCGGGATTCTCCAGGCCGACGCCTATGCTGGGTTCAATGCGCTCTACGCGCCGGATCGACAACCGGGACCGATCACGGAAGCGGGATGCTGGGCCCACGCGAGAAGGAAGCTGTTCGAGCTTGCCGACATTGCTGCGCAAGCGCGCACGGGAAAGCAAACCACGATCTCGCCGATCGCGTTCGAGGCGGTTCGCAAGTTCGACGCGATCTTCGCGCTGGAACGCTCGATCAACGGCTTGTCGCCCGCGCAGCGCCTGGCGGTGCGCCGCCAGGACATCGCGCCACTGGTGAACGATCTCATCGAGTGGATGAGACGGGAGCGGGCCAAGCTCTCGCGCCACAACGAAGTCGCCAAGGCGATGGACTACATGCTCAGGCGCGTCGACGTGTTCACGCGCTTCCTCGACGACGGTCGCATCTGTATCAGCAACAATGCGGCCGAGCGCGAACTGCGCGGAATTGCTCTCGGCAGAAAGTCATGGCTGTTCGCGGGGTCCGACCGCGGTGGCGAGCGCGCTGCGGTCGTGCTGACGCTGATCCAGACGGCTCGGCTCAACGACGTCGATCCCCAAGCCTGGCTTGCTGACGTGCTGGCGCGCCTGCAGGATTATCCCGCCAGGCGCATCGACGAGCTATTGCCGTGGAATTGGACGCGCGCCGGTCCACAAATGGCCGCCGCGTAGCCGCTGCCGATCACATCACCCGTCGCGCTGTCAAGGACCGTCCCAGCGGCCCTCACCGGACGGTTACATTTCCGCGACATCCGGCTTGTTGTATTCGGCCCGAAGGATAAGCGCACGCTGGCCGACTTCCGGCGATCTGGGGCGGTCGAGGCCATCGCGGGCGGCGCCAAGCCCGCCGAGGTGGCACACGCGATGGGCAACACGCTCGGCGCCAGCAACGCGCTGTTCGCCACTTAT
>DATAYT010000199.1:0-4896 GCA_036272395.1 Xanthobacteraceae bacterium | reverse complement strand
ACAAATGTGCACCAGGCGCTCGGCTGCCTGGGCACCGTGACCAATGGCTCGGTGCGCGATATTCCCGCGGTCGCCCCCGGCTTTCAGATGCTCGCCGGCTCGTTTGCGCCGTCGCACGCCTATGTGCATGTAGTCGAATTCGGCGTCCCCGTGATGGTTCTCGGCATGGCGGTCACGAGCGGCGATCTTATTCACGCCGACCGCCACGGCGCCGTCGTCGTGCCGGTCGACAAGATCGACGCCATGCAACCGGCGCTTGACGGGCTGGCCAAGCAGGAGGCGCGCATCATCACCGCGGCGCGCGCACCCGGCGCGACGGTGGAAAGCATCAAGGCGGCATTTCGAGGCTAGGGAGTGTAGGCAAGTTAACACGCAGCCATAATCCAATTTTGCTGTGATGCACCACCTCAGCGATGGCGGCGAAGCAGCACGTCCTTAGCCTCATTTATGCGAGCCGCGAGATAGGTAGTCCCTCCTTGATCTGGATGCAGTTTCTTGATGAGAGACCGGTGCGCGCGACTAATCTCCTCTGTGCTCGCCCCGCGCTGAAGGCCAAGGATCTGATAAGCCTCCTCCTCGGTCATTTTGCCAGCGCTGGTCGGCCGCGTGCCGCTCCCCGTACCGCCATGATGCTGCGCGTGCTCACGCCAGCCGGGCTCTCTGCGGTCAAGATAGGCGGCCAGTAAATCGCGGCTGTCGTCGTCGACTTCGCCCAATAATTTCATCAGCGCCGCTTGATCCAGTGCATCAAGCGAAGCGCCTTGATAGCTGCCGGCGAGAACACGACCATACATTCTGCCGGTATCATGATTGAGCTCCATTTCAAGGAAAGCCGTCTGCACACGCGACACTTGGCCCGCGCTTCGTTGTGTTCGCGCCCCAAAAGAAGCCGGCCAGAACGAGGTCCAACCAAGCAGACCCAATCCGAGGGCTCCAAGCGGGATGGCGATTCCGATTTGGCCGCGAAACAGCAGAAACCCGGCAAGCAGCAGCGCGACACCGCCGCCGATCCAACGCAACACGAGCGCCACTTGTTTGGGATCGGCCTTAATGAACGCACTGGCGGCCCACAACAACAAAAGAAGGGCCACCACTCCAAGCAGAAATTCCGGCATGGCTATTTCAGCTGCTCGATCAGCCTTGCAACGCCCGCGCCGTGTGCTTTGAGATCGGCCAGAGCCTTGAGCCCGCCGGCGGCATACGCTGCGGCGGCGCGCAAAAGCTCGGCAAGTTCGTGCGCGGCGCCCGGCGCAAAACGACAGTACGCACCGCCCGTGAGGCGAGCGATCTCGCGAAACGCTTGTTCGCAGATTGGATCGTGACCCTCCTGAAACATAAACGCCTTCACGTTGCGCAAGCCAAGCTCCCCGGCGCGAGCGCAAAGCGCGTCGAGCGGTTCCTCCATCGCATCGCCAACAAACACCAGTACGGCGATCTTGCGGTTCTCGTTCTCCCGTCGGGCGTGTGCCAGAATCTTGGCGATCTGAGTCTGACCGCCGCGGCAATCGATGCCCGACATTAACGCGCCCAGCCGAGCCGGGTCAGCAATCCAGGATGAAGTGCGGCATTCCGCCAAGCCGCGATAATAGACGAGCTGGATATCGAGACCGCCGGCGGCGGCTGCTTCGTGGAACATCTCAGCCTGTAACTTGCACGCCTGATCCCATGTTGGCTGGCGGCTCATCGTGGCATCGAGGGCAAAGATCAGCCGGCCGTGCCGCCCCGTTTTCGCGTCAGGACTAAGCGCTTTGACCTGGTCGAGAAAACGATCAATCTCGGCGCGCGGCGACGTAGCCGGGGCCGAACGGGATTGTTTGTCCTGCGGACGGGCTGACGTTGTCTCGGACGGATCTTTTCTCATCGTGAGAGCCAGGCCTACTCCAGCGCCATTCCTTTGTCGGCCAGTTCACGTCTGAATTGACCCGAAGCCGACTTCACGGGGGGTCACTTCATGGGTTTTGGAGCTTGATGACGTCTTCCGCCTTCAAACGGTAATTCTACTCTGCCGGCCATTGCAAGGCACTGCTCTCTTGGCACGGCAACCATACGACCGCTAACGAGGTGATCGAATAGTCCCACCCGATGTCCGCTTCTAGCGCTTAGCGAACATCCAAGCATCGCCAGATTTTTGTCGGCGCTGAGGATCATCATCTTGTTCAGGCGCAGTGAGTGTGTGGCGCG
The DNA here is from genome assembly GCA_036272395.1 of Xanthobacteraceae bacterium. Lineage (GTDB taxonomy): Bacteria > Pseudomonadota > Alphaproteobacteria > Rhizobiales > Xanthobacteraceae > BOG-931. The sequence continues at coordinate 2,715 of DATAYT010000199.1, read as the reverse complement.
ATATCCGACATGCGTGCGTTGCATGCGACATTGATTATGCGGCCGAGCCTTTCGCGCTCGCGTGCCAGCGCGGGCGATAACCAGCCGAGAGCACAGCGACAATCGCCGGCGGCGTCAAGACCTCGACGATGACGCGCCGCGGCCGCGGCATGCGGGCATCGTAACCCGCCGGCGTCCAGCGCAAGAGCGCATCGCCGCGCAGTGCGAAGGCTGTGCCGTCCAGCGCGATGAAGACGCCGTCCGGCAGGCCGTCGATGCTGCGCCGGTGCCGGCGCTGGGCGCGACCCTGCAACCGTTCGCGGTGGAGCACCTGATCCATCTCGGCGGCGCGCGGACGGCGGCGCAAACGGTGCGCGATACGCCAAAATTCTGCGAAAGTGTCCGCTTCCTGTCGCCGGCATTCGAAGCAGGGCCGGTGGCCGGCGGCGAGCGCGGTCGGCTCATCGAGAAAAAACAACTCGGTATAGAATCGTCCCCACACCTCGCGATGGCGTCCTTTGAACGCGAGCACGCAGCAGATCCATTGCCGCGAAGCCCAGCGCCGCGCCGTGAGCGTGCGCGCCGGCGTGTGAAACCGCCCGCCGCGATTACCCATGAAAGTGCCGCGCGCCGGGTCGGCAAAGAGTTCGCCGAACGGGTCGACGCGATTTTGCAGCGGCATTGCCGATGACCCGCGGGCTGGTCTAGATGGCCGATCAACCCCTCCCCCCGGGGGTGAAACTGACCTATCACGAACCGCTTTCGGAGTCGCCCTTGAACCCTTTCGATCTTACCGGCCGCGTGGCGATCGTCACCGGCGGCAATGGCGGTCTTGGCCTTGCCATGGCGCGCGGGCTTGCTCGCGCCGGAGCTTCGATTGCTATCGCAGCGCGCGATGAAAGTAAGGCGCAGGCAGCGCTCAAGGAATTGAATGCCGTCGCGCCGCGATGCCGCTTCTATGCGTTGCAGGCCTCGTCCGCATCGTCATGCCGCAATTTGATCGAAACCGTGGTCGGGGATTTGGGCTCCTGCGACATTCTCATCAACAATGCCGGGATGAACAGAAGAAAGCCTCCGGAACAAATCTCCGAACAGGAGTGGCACGAGATTTTGGACGTTAATCTCGGCGCCGCCTTGTTCTGCGCGCAAGCTGCCTATCCGCATATGAAAGCGGCCGGCCGCGGCAAGATCCTCAATATCGGCTCGATGTACTCGCTGTTCGGCGCGGCGAGTGTCGCCGCTTATGCGGCGAGCAAGGGCGGTTTGGTGCAGCTGACGCGATCGCTCGCCTGCGCGTGGGCGCCGGATAACATTCAAGTCAATGCCATCCTGCCCGGCTGGATCGATACTGACCTCACGCGCAGAGCGCGGCAGCAAGTCGCCGACCTTCACGACTTCGTGCTCGCGCGCACGCCGGCAGGGAGATGGGGCGCACCCGATGACCTCGGCGGAGCCGCGGTATTTTTGTGCAGTCCGGCGTCGGATTTCGTGACCGGCGCCGCGCTCCCGGTGGACGGCGGTTACTCGGCGCGCGGGTAAGTGGTCTTTGTTGCTTCCGCTCCAACAGCGCGATCAGCATCATGCCTATGGCTTAGCGGCGACGCGCCCGCTAGTTTGCCGCCAAGCTTAGTGCAAGCTGGCGATAACAGGAGGACAGAATGGGCCGAAAAATTGCGATCGTCGGTGCCGGCGCGGTCGGCGGCTATACCGGCGCGCACATGGTTCAAGCCGGCGAAGACGTGACCTTCATCGATCCCTGGCCGGCCCATGTGGAGCATATGCGCAAGCATGGCTTGCGCGTGACGCATGCGATGAAAGAGCCGGAATTCAGCGTGCCGGTACGCGCGCTCCATGTCACCGACGCGCAGCAGCTCGCCAAGGAAAAACCGGTCGATATCGCCTTCGTTTGCATGAAATCCTATGACACCGCCTGGGCGACGATGTTGATCAGCCAATATCTGGCGCCGGACGGCTATGTCGTTTCGCTGCAGAATTGCATCAACGAACCGACCGTCGCCGGCGTCGTCGGTTGGGGCAAGACGCTCGGCTGTATTGCCTCGAGCATCACCGTCAACTTGCCGGAGCCCGGACTTATTCACCGCGGCGCGGCCAAGCATGGCGCTGCGCACACCGTGTTTCGGACCGGCGAGGTCCATGGCCGCGTCACCCCGCGCGCCGAAGAAGTGCGCCGGCTGGTGGCGTTTGCTGACAGCGCCAAGGTCACCAGCAATTTGTGGGGCGAACGCTGGTCCAAGCTCGTCGCCAATGCGATGCAGAATGGACTGTCCGCCTGCACCGGACTTCCCGGCGGTGAAATGCTCAAGAACGATCCGATCCGCCGCTTTGCCACCCGGCTCGGCTCCGAAGCGATCCGTGTCGGGCAATCGCTCGGTTATGAGCTGGAGGAAATCCTGCACCTTGAGCCCGAAACAATCGCGCGCGCCGGGGAAGGCGACGAGGCGGCGATGCAAACCTGCGACGCGCAGCGCTTCAAAGATGCGGCGCGCACGGCGGCGGGCCAGCGCCCGTCGATGGGTCAGGATATGCAGAAGGGCCGGCGCACCGAAATCGAATTTCTCAATGGCTTTGTCGTGCGCGAAGGCGAAAAACTCGGCCTGTCCTGCCGCGCCAATGCAGTGCTCACCGATCTCGTCAAGCGCGTCGAGAAGGGCGAGCTCAAGCCCGACCCGCGGCACATCACCGAGCTGAGATTGAATTGATGCGTGCAAATATCAA
>DATAYT010000198.1:0-7062 GCA_036272395.1 Xanthobacteraceae bacterium | reverse complement strand
GCTCTGTCATCTTCGTGCCCCTGCCTTGCTGATGCGGGCTCATGCCCTGGCAACTGTCCGGGAATGGAAGAAGCGGCTGGAGCACCAAGCTCATTCGCGGTCTAAAAGCCGAGGCGGCTGCGGGCTTCCAGTCGCGACGGGAGCGGTGTAGTGAACCGACCCCCGCCACCCCTCAATATGCTGCTTTCTCGACATACAAGGCGGCGAGATTTCATCACGTTGCTCGGCGGAGCGGCATGGCCGTTCGCGGCGCGCGCACAAGCCGATCGTGTGCGACGCATCGGCGTGCTCATGGCCCTAGCCGCTGACGATCCCACAGGGCAGGCCCGCCTGGTGGCATTTGTGCAGGGACTGCAGCAGTGGGGCTGGACCGACGGACGCAATGTGCGCATCGACACGCGCTGGGCCGCGGGCGATGCTGAGCGCTTTCGCAAATACGCAGCGGAACTGGTTGCGCTTGCACCGGACGTTATCCTGGCCTCTGGCGGCACGGGCGTGGGGGCGTTGCTCCAGGCGACTCGCGCCCTGCCGATCGTCTTCACGCAGACCAACGATCGGTCGGCGCCGGCTACGTCGATAGTTTGGCGCAGCCGGGCGGCAACGTTACCGGTTTTACCAATATGGAATACGGCACGAGCGGCAAATATCTTGAGCTGCTCAAAGAGATCATACCGCGCTTGGTGCGCGCGGCGGTGCTTCGGGATCCGACCATACCCCAGGGGATCGGCCAGTTCAGCGCGATCCAGGCCGTGGCGCCATCGCTCGGTGTGGAGCTGCGCCCGATCGATGTGCACGACGCGCGCGAGATCGAGCGGGCCGTGGCGGCATTCGCGCGATCCGCGAATGGCGGTTTGATCGTGACGGGGAGTTCCTTGACGGCGGTTCATCGCGATCTGATCATCATGTTGGCGGCTCAGCACAAATTGCCTGCGATCTATTGGGAACGCTTCTTCGTCATCGCGGGCGGGCTGATCTCCTACGGACCTGATTCGATCGATCCTCACCGGCGCGCGGCCAGCTACGTCGATCGCATCCTTAAGGGCGAGAAACCGGCTGACCTCCCAGTGCAAGCGCCGACCAAATACGAACTGGTGATTAACCTCAAGACCGCCAAGGCGCTTGGGCTCGGCGTCCCGCAATCTTTGCTCACACGCGCTGACGAAGTGATCGAATGAGGCGCCGCGATAAATATTCATCCTCCCTCGCGAGCGGGGGAGGAAAGAAATTCGCTACTCGCCGGTCCATTTCGGCGGGCGCTTGTTGAGGAAGGCGTCGAGCCCCTCGCGAAAATCGCGGCTCATATAGCACATCAGGATCAGATCCTCGCCTTCCTCGCGCGACAGTCGTCGCGTGAGCCGCACCAAAGCCTGTTTGGTGGCGTTAAGCGTCAGCGGCGCGTGGCCGGCAATCAGGGTCGCGAGCTCATCGGCGCGCTTTTGCAACGCCGGCAAATCCTCGACGATTTCGTTAAGGAGCCCCAGTCCAGCGGCTTCCTCGGCGCCAACGAGCCGCGCGGTGAAGATCAGATCCTTCACCCGCGCCGGTCCGACCAGAGCGGTGAGCCGGCTGATGCTCGACATCGACAGACAATTGCCGAGCGTGCGCGCGATCGGAAATCCGATCCGCGTCGACTTGGTGCCGATGCGCAGATCGCAGCAGGCGGCGATGCCGGCGCCGCCGCCGGTGCAGGCGCCGGTGATCGCGGCAATCGTCGGCACGCGGCATTGTTCGAGTTGCGTCAAAACCCGATCGATGCGGGATTCGTATTCGAGCGCGTGCTGCGGCGTCGTGAAGGCGCGAAACTGATTGATGTCGGTACCCGAGGCAAAGGCTTTGTCGCCGGCGCCTTGGAGCACCAGCACCTTGATGGCACGGTCGCGACTGACCTCGTCGCAGATTGCGGCAAGCCGTTCATACATCGCGAAGGTGAAGGCATTGCGCGCCTGCGGGCGATTGAAGGTGATCCGCCCGATGCCGTCGCGCAGCTCGTAGAGGATGTCTTGGGATGTGTCTTGGGACGTTTGCGTTTGTTGGTTCATTGTTGCTCGATCTTTCTTTCTGTCATCCTGAGGTGCGAACGCAGTGAGCCTCGAAGGATGAGCGGCCCCGAAGCCCGGGCCGTCGCCCTTCGAGGGCCGCTTCGCGGCCAACCTCAGGGTGACGGGAAGGACGCAGGTGCATCCATCTAGATGCAAAAACTAAATCACCTTGCCCGGATTCAATATTCCTTTCGGATCGAGCAGGCGCTTGAGGCTCTTCATCAGATCGAGCGCCACCGGATCTTTCACGCCCGGCAACAGATCGCGCTTCATCACCCCGACGCCGTGCTCGGCCGAAATCGAGCCGCCGTATTTCTTCACCACGGCGAAGACGGTGGTGTTCACTTCGTCCCAGCGCTTGAGAAATTCGGCCTTGTCGGCGCCGGCCGGCTGATTGACATTGTAGTGGATGTTGCCGTCGCCGAGATGGCCGAAGGGCAGCGGCCGCGCGCCGGGAATGAGCGCCGTCACCGCGGCATTGGCTTCGCGAATGAAAGCCGGCACCGCCGCGACCGGCACGGAAATGTCGTGCTTGATCGAGCCGCCGGCGAAGCGCTGGACCTCGCCGAATATCTCGCGCACGCGCCAGAACGCTTTGTTCTGTTCGATGCTGTCGGCGATGGTGGCGTCGAGGACAAGCCCGCGCTCCAGCCCCTCGGCGAGCACCGCTTCGAGCACCTCGCGCAAGCCGTCGCGGCGCTGCGACGACAATTCCATCAACACGTACCAGGGATGCGGCGCCGCGAGCGGATCGCGGCAGCCTTGGCCGTAGCGCAGCACCAGCTCGATGCCGTCGCGCGTCATGATCTCGAAGCTCGTGACGTCGCCGCCGGTGCGGTCCTGCGCGATGCCCAAAAGTTCGAGCGCGGCGTCGGCCGAGGCGACACCGGCAAAGGCGGTCTCGACCGAGCGCGGCCGCGGCACCAGCCTTAAGACCGCCGCGGTGATGACGCCGAGCGTGCCTTCGGCGCCGATAAAAAGATTTTTCAGGTCGTAGCCGGTATTGTCTTTTTTCAGCTTGTTGAGATTGTTGAGCACGCGGCCGTCGGCCAGCACCACTTCGAGGCCGAGCGCATGCGAGCGCGCGATGCCGTGCGCGATCGCCGCGGTGCCGCCGGCGTTGGTGGAAAGATTGCCGCCGATGGTGCAGGTGCCTTCGGAGGGGAGGAGCTGGGGGTAGAGCCGATCGACCGCGGCGGCGGCCTCTCGCGCGCGCTGCAAGGTGACGCCGGCCTCGCAGGTGATGGTATAGGACGTCGGATCGACCTCGCGGATGCGGTCGAGCCGGTTGAGCGAGAGGACGATCTCGTTGTGAAACGGAATTTGCCCGCCGACCAGGCCGGTATTGCCGCCCTGCGGCACAATCGGCGTTGCGGTCTCGTTGGCGAGCTTGAGGATGGCGGAGACTTCGGCAACCGTTCCCGCCCGCAATACCAACGGCGAATGGCCGCGGAACAAATCGCGCATTTCGACGAGGTAAGGCGCCTGCGCCACCGGATCGGTGATGGCGTATTTGTCGCCGACGATGGCGGCGAAACGCGAAAGCAAGGCGGGATCGATCGCTTTACCCGGCTTGTCGTCCAATTTATCGAGCATCAGGCGTTTCCGGCGAAATATATTCCATTGATAAATGACAGCGCCTGCGACGCCGCGCAAGCGCGCTTCTCAGCCGTCAGCCAGCGACCCTCGGTCCGTCATCCTAAGGTGCGAACGCAGTGAGCTTCGAAGGATGAGCGGCCCCGAGGCTCGGGCCGTCGCCCTTCGAGGGCCGCTTCGCGACCGGCGCATGCGCTCAATGCGCCTTGAGGAATGCGGTGTAAGCGGCGTCCGCGCGATCCAAGGCCGCTTTGCTGTTGGCGCTCATCACGACATCAAGAACGAAATCGTTGCCGTCTTTGTCGGAATCGACCCCGAGCGCGCCGATCTCGAAGGCTTGCTGCGCCTTGGCCGGATTTTCGAAGGCAAAGCGCAGAAAGGCGGGCTTGCTGCTTAAGCGCTCGACCACCGGCAGTTCGGTGATCTTCGCTCTCGGATTGCCGGCGAGCCAGCGCGCGTTATTCAGACGCGCGAAGTCGGCGAGCGTCTGCTGCTTGTCGGGCTGATAGATCACCTCCACGTAGATCAAAGGTTCGGCGCTGGCGAAGCTTTGGCCCTTCGGCACCATGATCTGCACCCTGTTTTCGGCTGTCGCCTTGGCGTCGAGGACCCAACCGTCCGGCGGCGTCAGCACGAGCGCGTAAGAGGCGCAAGGCTTTTGTCCGACGCAGGGATTGAGAAATTTCTGCACTTCGGCGCGGGCGGGCGCGGCGCAAATAATAAACGATGCGGCGAATAGCAGCGCGATGGATGTGTAACGCCGAATGTTTCTATTCCCTCCCGCCACTCGGGCGCGCAAGCGCGGCCCGGGCGGGGGAGGGGAACGTCAAATGGCTACGCATTGCATCTCCTTCACCTCACCCCCGCGCGGCGCAGCCGATCGTTGATCGCCTCGCCGAGCCCGTGATGCGGAATCGGCATCACCGCAATGGTCTCGGCGCCGACGGCGTCGAGCGCGCGCAAATGCGAGAACAGATTGGCCGCCGCCTCGATCAGATCGCCGCGCGCCGAGAGGTTTAACACCTTGACCGTAAGCGCTGAGCCTTGCGCAAGCTGCGGCCCGAACGCCAGCAACGCTTCGCGCGCGCCGACATCGCGAACGTCGAGGCGGAGCCGCGTACGCGGCGCATAATGCGACGCCAGCATGCCCGGCGCGCGCGGCGCGGTGTGACCGCGCGGCGCGCTCGCGTCAGCGAGCGCGGTTCCCAGAACCTCTTCGATTGCCGCGCGCGGCACGCCCCCGGGCCGCAGCAGCGCCGGTTTGCCAAAAGGCTGACCAAGAGACTCGCCCAGGCAGGCGACGATGGTCGATTCAAGCCCGACCGGCGTCGCGCCGCCGTCGACAATCAGGTCGATCCGTCCGCCGAGATCGGCGAGTACATGCGCGGCCGTGGTCGGCGACACATGGCCGGAGCGATTGGCGGACGGCGCCACCACCGGCCCGCCGAAGGCGCGCAAAAGCGGTTGCGCCACCGGATGCCGCGGCAGGCGCACCGCAACGCTGTCGAGTCCCGCGGTCGCGAGCGCGGCGACCGGGCAATCGAGAGCCTTCGGCAGAACCAGCGTCAGCGGCCCCGGCCAGAACGCCGCCGATAGCCGCTCCGCCGCCGTATCGAACCGCGCCAATTTGCGCGCCGCCGCCGCGCTCGCCACATGCGCGATCAAGGGATTGAAGGCGGGGCGGCCCTTGGCCGCAAAGAGCCGCGCGATCGCTTCGCCGTTGCCGGCATCGGCGCCGAGCCCGTAGACGGTCTCGGTCGGGAACGCGACGAGCCCGCCGGCGGCGAGCACGCGCGCCGCTTCGGCAACGCCGGCGTTGCCCGCCACGGCGATGCGGGTCGCCACTTCGGTTCCTGTTTCTCGCGCTGTCATCGGGGGCTGTCATTGCGCCTGGTATCGCCGGCCTCGATGCCTAATAACACGGCGGCCGGCGCGGCGGGACCGCCGCTTACGCGCTATTGTTTGGGCATGATCTGTTCTGACCTGCCTTCGCCCGCCGAAGCATGAAGTGCAGTGGCTAGCGGTTGCATAGGCTTCGCGCAGGCGGGAGACCGGTGTCCATCCTCGGATCAAGTCCGAGGACAGGCTTTTTCGGGATCATGCCCGAGCCGGCACCTTGCCGGGTCAAAATCGCGACTGTATAAGCCCGCTGGTCAGTCGGAGTGTGGCTCAGCCTGGTAGAGCACCTCGTTCGGGACGAGGGGGTCGCAGGTTCAAATCCTGCCACTCCGACCATTACTTAGCTGATCCCCAAGGCAGCTGCCCGACAGTGTCCCCGACAGATATTGCGGCGAGCGTCTTTTTCGTTAGGCGATGGTCGAAGTTGGCAGAATGGCTGCGCCGTGCTTCGCCCATCTCTTGACAATAACCGATTGGTTGGAGGTTCGAGTCCTCCCAACTCCACCACGCAGTCCTGCGCAAACGGAGATTTCCCGGTTTAGTGCGAGTAGCCCCGGGATTTTTGACCTTCACCCAATGCGCGTCAGGCTGAACTATCAATTCCACTGATCTGACTACGGCCTCGGCGAAAAGCTTTGCAACTTCGCCACACTGGCTCCTATCCCCTCGCGAGCCGAAACGCGATGTCTGCTTTTGACCCGTTTCGGACATCGTTGAACCGGAAGCCAAACCCTACGGCCGCACCTGCGCCGCATGTGTCCGGACGCGCCGACTGCTTCAGCCAGTGGGGACCTACCAAGCCGCGAAGCGATAGTTCAGCCCTGCACGCACAAGGTTGTCTTGCAGGTGGCTGGTAATTTGTGTCGGCGGAGGGCCGATGACCCCGGTCGAGATGCTATTCTTATCCAGATACAGGTATTCAACACAGGCGCTGAGATTATCGGTGATGCCGTACTCAATGCCGGCGCCGGCGATCCAGGTGCCATAGGTTACGGTCGTGTTCGTCGTCCCTGCAGGGATGTTGGCGATAGACCGTAATTCGCCGGCGGCGCCGCCGGCCGTCCCGTAGACCAGGGTGCGATCAAAGGCCATTCCGACGCGGCCGCGCAGCGTTGCAAACCACGGCGTTTGACTCGTGCTGCCCGTCGAGCCCATCCTCGACGCTTTGGGACGCGCGAACGCGTCCCAAAAGTAGTCTTTGAGCAGCAGCGGAAGCGTCGCCTCAATGACTAGCCGGCGCGGCTGCTGCGGCTTCCTCTATGAGTTTAGCCGTTTCTTTCGGATGGGACATGTAGGATACATGGCTGGCATTCACTTCGACCGTCGTGGCATGGGCGCGCTTCGCCATCATGCGCTCCTGCACTGGATTGATCGATCGGTCTGCGCCGGCCACCATGTACCAGCTGGGCTTGGTCTTCCAGGCGGGGTTCGTGACCTTGTGGGTGAATGAGTCGGTGGAGATCGGCACCTGCGATATGGCCATGAAGTGGGACACGGCCGGCGGAACGTCCGCCGCGAAGTCGGCCGC
>DATAYT010000197.1:0-7815 GCA_036272395.1 Xanthobacteraceae bacterium | reverse complement strand
CCTGATGGGATTTCCAGTCGGCTATGGCGAGGCGCTGGCGATCGAGAGCGTCGGCCAGGCGGTGCGCGCCGCCGCGTTCCTGATGCCGGGCGCGCTCGGCGTCCAGGAAGCAGGCTTCATCGCGGTCTGCGCGGTCTATGGCATTCCGGCGCCACAAGCGCTGGCGCTGTCACTGGTGAAACGCGTACCGGACCTTACGCTGGGCGTGCCGTTTTTGTTCGTCTGGCACGCCCACGAGAGCAGAGCCCTGATGCGGCGCCGGCCGGCGCAGTCCTCATAATCAGAACCGCATCAGCCAGGGCAATCGACTGATTTAATTATTGAGTATCGAAATGTCCTTCGGTGACCGCGGGCCCGGCAGCGATTCTACGAATGCGAAAATATCGGCGATGTCCTTGTCCGACAGCACCGCATCGGAATAGGCCGGCATGTCATTTGACGGATCGCGAATCTGACCCTTGAAGCCATCAAAGGGAAGCGCGGTGCTGGCAAGGATCGGCGCCGGCCCGTTCAAGGCGCCGCCTTGTCCGGAACGGCCGTGACAGGTGAAACAGCCAACCGCCAGATAGATCCGCTTGCCGTTTCCGGCATCGCCGTGCGGCGCATCCTGCGCCTGGGCGATGACGCAGGCGGCTGCGCCGATCACGGCGCCGGCGAGTGCGGCGATGCCGATGCGTTTGACCTTAGTCATGAAACGCTCCTCAACGCGGATCGGTGACGACATCGACCACGGCGGGCGAGCCGGATTTGACGACGGCGACGGCGCGGGCGAGGGCGGGCGCCAGGTCCTTCGGATCGGTGATCGGGCCTTCGCCGTGGACGCCCATGCCGCGCGCGATGGTGGCGTAGTCGATGTTCGGATCTTTGAGCGTCGTGCCAATATCCATCCGCTCGACACCGCGGCTATGCCGCGCCGCCATGGCGGTCAGATACATGTATTCCTGGTGATAGGCGCGATTGTTGTGCACGACATAAAGGATCGGAATTTTGTGATGTGCCGCTGTCCACAGCGCGCCGGGATTGAACATGAAGTCGCCGTCGCCGCCAAAGGCGACCGTAAACCCGCCGCGTTTCTTGTTGGCCAATGCCGCGCCAATCGAGGCCGGTAGATTGTAACCGACGCCGCCGCCGCCGCTGACGCCGTTCCATTGATTCGGCTTCTTAAAGTCCCACAGCCGGTGCGGCCAGGTCAGGCGAATGGCGGTGCCGACCAGCGACCAGTCCTCGTCTTTGATCTGGTTGTAAACCTCGGCGCACATGCGCGCGGTCGTGATCGGGCTCGAATCCCAGCCGATCGTCGCATCGGTCTTCGACTGTTCGACCATCGCGGTATGCAGCTTGGCGAGCTTCTGGCCGCGCCCGGCAAAAATCTCCTTATGGCCGTCGTCGATAAGGCGCTTCACCGCTTCGGTCAGCGCCGGCAGCGACGCCTCGCCATCGCCGGCGATGGCGAGATCGACATCCTGCCAGCGGCCGAAATCCTGATAATTGGACTTCAGGTAAAGGTCGCGCACCCCGAGCGTGATGATTTTGGCGTCCGGTTTCGTGCTTGGCCGCGATTGGCGCACAATGCGGTCGCTGAAATGGGTCAGCGTGCCCCACAGGTCGTTCATTTCAATCGCGATGATGACGTCAGCCTGGGCGATCAGGCCTCTGCGGAAACTCTGGTTGAGCGGATGGCGCGACGGGAAATTCATGCGGCCGACATTGTCGATGACGCCGCATTGCAGCGTCTCGGCAAGCGCGACGAGGTTCGCCATGCCGGCCGGCGTACGCGCCATGCGGTCGCAAATGATGAGCGGGTTTTGCGCCTCGACCAGCAGCTTGGCGGCCGCGGCGATCGCGCCAGAATCGCCTTGCGGCGGCGTGACCAGCTCGAATTTGGGAATGCGCAGGCCTTTTGCGTTCGGAATCGGATTTTCCTGCAGCTCGGCGTCGAGCGCGAGAAACACCGGTCCCATCGGCGGCGTCGTCGCGATCTTGTAGGCGCGCACCGCGGATTCGGCGAAATGCTGCAATGAAGCCGGTTGATCGTCCCACTTGGTGAATTCGCGCACCAGCTGACCGATGTCGACGCCCGAATGCGGCCATTCCGCCCCGGGCGCGCGCTTGTCGGCCTCCAAGATATTGCCGCCCAGGACCATCACCGGCACGCGATCGCACCATGAATTGTAGATCGCCATGGCGGCGTGCTGCAGGCCGACGACGCCGTGGCATGCCATCGCCATCGGCCGGCCGGACATCTTGGCGTAGCCCTGCGCCAGATGGACGGCGATATCCTCGTGCACGCAGGTGATGATTTCCGGTTTGTTGTTGCCGTGATTGACGACGGCTTCGTGCAGGCCGCGGTAGCTCGAAGCGCAATTGATCGCCAGATATTCGATGCCGAGCGCATTGAAGACATCGACCATGAAATCGCCGCCGCTCGAGGTCTGATTCACCGGATCGGCTGCCGGCGGCATGGTCTCGGCGGCGATCTGCCGTGGACCCGGAATGGCAGCCTTGCGTATTTGCGGGTCGGCGGGGAGGGCGTTGACGGTCGCCGGCGGAACGATTGCGGCCGCGGCGCCGGCGACGCCCGCGCCTTTGAGGAAATTACGGCGGCTGGAATCCGCAGAACGGCGGCGTTTCGACATGACTCCTCCCGAAAACGGCAATATCCGCCGAGAGAAAATCGGCGGATTTTTTCAATCGGCTAATTGCGCCGCGGCGGTGGTTCCGTCAACGCTGCGGTGTGGGCCAAGTTTGCATGCCGCCCATTCCCAAGTGCGTAGGATAGGTTGAGCGATAGCGAAACCCATCGCCAGATAGAAGATACCGACGGAAACCGGACAACCTGCGCTTCGGGGGGTTGGCAAACTAACCGGTGGGTTTCGCTGCGCTCAACCCACCCTACGAGATCTACTACCAGAGCGCGCTCACCCCTTCGCCACCAGGCTGATATCGCTGCCGTCGCGATAGGCGGGATGACGCCAGCCGTTCTCGTCGTAATCGGCCATGCATTGATCGGCGAGCGCTTCCATCGCTTTGAGCGCGCCGGTGCCTTGCGCCTGTTGCAGCTGGAACACGCGGATGAGCTCGTGGCTGCCGGAATAGTTCATTTCGTAAAGCTCGTGGCGGGCGCCGAATTCGGTGCCGATCGCATCCCAGAGCAGCTTCATGATCTTGATGCGCTCCTTGTAGTCGATGCCGTTCGAGCCGCGCACATATTTGGCGAGATATTTGTCGATGTCGGGGTTTTTGAAATCGCGCGCATGCGAGGGCAGGTAGATCAGCCCCGAGGCGACGACTTTTTCGATGATGTTGCGCACCGCGGGATAAGCTTCGGTCATGAACAAGCGATAGGTGGCGGAGCCGCGGGCGTTTGGCAGCACCGCGCCGTCGACCCACGGCACCGGATTGCAGGCCATGGCGTCGGTGAGCGACCAGAACAGGTTGCGCCAGCCGATCACTTCGCCGATCTGCGCCTGCACGCCGCGAAAGCCGTCGACGCCGGTGGCGCGGGCGGCTTTCCACAATAGCCCGATGATGAAATCGAGCTTGACCGCAAGCCGCGTGCAGCCTTGCAGCGTGAAGCCGTTGAAGAAGCCGGATTGCGGATAAAAATTCTTCAGCCGCTCGATGTCGCGGTGGATGATGACGTTTTCCCAGGGGATGAAGGCGTTATCGAAAACAAAAATCGCGTCGTTCTCGTCGAACCGCGAGGTCAGCGGATAATCCCACGGCGAGCCGGTCGCGGCGGCGGCGAATTCATACGACGGCCGGCAAATGAGCTTGATGCCGGGTGTGTTCATCGGCGCGATGAACATCACCACCATGGCCGGATCGGTGATCTCCTGGCCCATGTTCTGGCCGAGGAAATTGTATTGCGTGAGCGCCGAATTGGTCGCCACCACCTTGGCGCCGGAGACGTAGATGCCGGCGTCGGTTTCTTTTTGAATCGTGATGTAGACGTCCTTGACCTGTTCGACCGGCTTGTTGCGGTCGATCGGCGGATTGACCAGCGCGTGGTTGAGATAGAGTACGGCTTCCTGGCCGCGCTTGTGCCAGGCCCGCGCGTTGTCGGCGAATTTGCCGTAGAACTGCGCATTGGCGCCGAGCGTGTTGAGGAACGAAGCTTTGTAATCCGGGCTGCGGCCCATCCAGCCGTAGGACAGCCGCGCCCAGGCGGCGATGGCGTCGCGCTGCGCGATCACGTCCTCGCGCGAGCGCGCCGCCTTGAAGAATTTATGGGTGTAGCCGCCCGAGCCGGTATCGGTCGGCGCCGTGAGCACGTCCTTGTGCGCCTTGTCGTGCAGCGCGTCGTAAAGCACCGCCACCGAAGCCGCCGAATTGCGGAAGGCCGGATGCGTGGTGACGTCCTTGACCCGCTCGCCATAGATGTAGACTTCGCGGCCGTCGCGCAGCGACTCGAGAAACTCCGCGCCCGTGAAGGGTCGCTTTTTGCCGGCGACGATGGACTCGGGGTGCTCGGGCATTTCGTCCTCCCAGTGTTCTTTGGCCGCGCGGCGGCGGAGCCGGACCAACGTCGCCCCCTTTTGAGCGGGAAGCAATTTTAAGTTATGGCGGCTTGCAATTCGTCAGCATACTGACGATTATCGTCAGTGTACCGACAATCCGGCGACGCGGTCAACGGGTTGGAATGTCGGCGTGCGACAAAGCCGCGCGATGGTGGGCGACTGGGAAGAGAAAATGCCGGAGCCGATCGGCGACAGCCGCCTCATCGAAATGCCGGGCCATCTCATTCGCCGGCTGCACCAGATCTCTTTTGCGCTGTTCCTCGACCAGGCCAAGGCCTTCGGCGTGACGCCGGTGCAATATGCCGCGCTGGTCGCGATCAACCGCCATCCCGGCATCGATCAGACCACGTTGTGCAACATCATCGCCTTTGACCGCACCACGATCGGCGGCGTGGTCGGCCGCCTGCAACGCAAGAAGCTCATCACCCGCGTCAATGGCGCGCATGATCGGCGCACCAAGGCGCTGCACATCACGCCGGCGGGCCGGCGGCTTATTCGCGATATCGAACCGGCGGTGGCGGCGACGCAGCGGCTGATCCTCAAGCCGCTCGCCCCACGCCAGCGCAGCGTGTTCAAGCAGATGCTCAAGCATCTCGTGCATCTCAACAATGCGCATAGCCGCGCGCCCTGGCGGCCGAAGAGGTGAGGCGGGTCTCGTCATTCCGCGATGCGGGCGAAGCCCGCAGACCCGGAATCTATAATCACGATCCGTGACTATGGATTCCGGGTTCCTCGCTGCGCTCGGCCCCGGAATGACGGCGCGTTAATCCCGCTCCTGTCGCATCAGCGCCCATAGCGCCAGCACCCCGACGATGACGACGGCGGCGAGCGCTCCGTGCACGCCGGTGGTGGCGAAGGCAAGCGCGCCACTCGCGGCGCCGGCGAGGAATCCGATCGCGATCGCCCCCACGGTGACGAGCCGATCGCGCGCCTGCGCGAATTCGCGCACCGCGGTGTCGCCGTGGCGGCCGTGGTCGAAGCGCCGCCGCGCCATGATCAGTTCGGTCGCCGCGATGCCGAGTTGCGTCATATTGCCGGTCATCACATTGGTCTGCGGAATGTCCTTCATCAGAAGCCGAACCAACACGCTCTGCGCGCCCATCGCTATGGCGGCAAACACGCCGGCGACGATGCCGTGCCAGTCGCGCGCATCGCGCACCGCCGGGCCAAACAGCATGATGCCGACAAAGATCGCAAGCAGAAGCGCTTCGAGGCCGAGCATCCACGGCAGCACGGCGCGCTGCGCATCCCGCGCCGCGATGCAGAACGCGGCGGTCACGGCTGCGGCCGTGACAAAGGCGGCGATCGCAATAAGCTTGCCGGCAATGCCGAAATCGCTGGTGACGAATTCCGCGCCGGCGATGACGAAACTGCCGGTGACTTGCGCGGCGAACAGACCGAACAGGCTCAAATAGGTATAGCTGTCGAGATAACCGGCGACGAAGCTGAGCAGCACCGGCATCAATAGCGGCACCGGCGGGTCGTCGCGCCGCACGATCATTTCGGTCATGGAAAAAACTCCGCGCTCTCGTCATTCCGGGATGCGGGCGAAGCCCGCAGGCCCGGAATCCATAAACACTATTCGTGACTATGGATTCCGGGTTCCTCGCTGTCGCTCGGCCCAGAATGACGCTTGTTCATAACTGCGAAAAACCTCATCTATCGGCAGCGTACGGAGTGCCCATTCGATCGTCCATGGGAGGAGCAGTCGATGTTCAGCCTGCACGCCGGATCGGCGGGGACTGCGGCGTTTCTCGCCTCGCTGGTCGAGGCGGTCGAAGCGCTGACCATTGTACTGGCGGTCGCGATCGTGCGCGGCTTGCGGCCGGCGCTTCTCGGCGCGTTCGCGGGACTTGCCGTGCTAGCCCTGATTGTCGCTGCACTCGGCCCGCTGCTCGATCGCGTGCCGCTCAGCATCTTACAGATCGCCATCGGGATCTTGCTGTTGTTGTTCGGGATGCGCTGGCTGCGCAAGGCGATCCTGCGCGCGGCCGGACTCATTGCGCTGCACGACGAAGAGAACGCGTTTGCCAAAGAAGAGGCGGAACTGCAGGAGCTGGAGCGCCGGCACGAAGCGCGGCTCGACTGGCTCGCCGGCGTGGCGAGCTTTAAGGCGGTATTGCTCGAAGGACTCGAGGTAGTGTTCATCGTCATCGCGCTCAGCGCCGGCCGCGGCGTCCTGCTACCGGTGAGCGCTGCGGCGTTCGCTGCCTGTCTGCTGGTAGCGCTTAGCGGCATGGTCATACACCGGCCGTTGACGCGCGTTCCCGAGAACGCGCTTAAATTCGCGGTCGGTGTCATGCTTTCCGCTTTCGGCCTGTTTTGGGCCGGCGAAGGCTTCGGCGTCGATTGGCCCGGCGCGGATCTAGCGATCCTCGCCTTCATCGCGCTGTTCCTCGCCACCGGGCTCGCTTGCGTGGCGCTCCTCAATCGCCGCGCCACTGCGGCGAAAACTGCGTCATGAAAAACCTGATCGCCTCGTTGCGTGAGCTTGCCGGATTGTTCGTCGAGGATGGCGGGCTGGCGCTCGCCATCATCGCGGTCGTCGTCGTTGCCGGATTGGTCGCCGCCCTCGCGCCGGCCGCTGGATGGCTGAGCGGTTTGATCCTGCTGTGCGGCTGCCTCGGCGTACTGGTCGTTAACGTGGCAACGGCGAAGCGGGGGTGAATTGTCATTCCAGGTCTGCGGGCTTCTCCCATTTTCCCACCGCAAGCGGGGGGAGGGGAAACGCATCCCGGAATGACGAGACTACCCCGCCGCGCGGCGGCACGCCTCCCACAGCCGCGGCGCCGAGGCCGGCATGTCGAGATGCGCGCCGGCACCGTTCGGGATGGCGTCCGCCACCGCGTTCATCACCGCGCCGATCGCGGCGGTGGTGCCGGCTTCGCCGACGCCTTTGATGCCGAGCGGATTGGTGGTCGCCAGCACATTGTGCATGGCGTCGCGCAAGGGCGGCATGTCATCGGCGCGCGGCATGGCGTAATCCATGAACGAGCCAGTGACGAGCTGGCCGGAGTCGGCGTCATAGACCGTGTTTTCCATCAGCGCCTGGCCCAGCCCCGAGGCGATGCCGCCGTGCAACTGGCCTTCGACGATCATCAAATCGAGCGGGCGGCCGCAATCGTCGACCGCGGTGTAGCCGGCGATCTCGATCGCTCCGGTCGCCGGATCGATCTCGACCTCGGCGATGTGCACGCCGTTGGGGAAGGTCTGCGGCGTCTCGGTGACCGCCTTCGTGTCGAGGTCTTCGCTGATTGCGCCGCGCTGCTTGAGCGCCGCGGCCTGGGAGGCGACA
>DATAYT010000196.1:0-19421 GCA_036272395.1 Xanthobacteraceae bacterium | reverse complement strand
TGTCGTGCTCGCCGTTTCGCGTGCCGATCGCGCGCCTTGCCGCCGCGCAAGCCGCACTCGGCGCGCTCGCGGCCGCGGACGCATGACTTGGCGCCTTATCCCGCGCGCGGCCATCCTGGTTAACAAACTATCAATAAGTTCGCGCTCCGCGAGGCAACCGCGTGGCGGGCACGCGCGCCGGGCAACTATCATTGCCGCTTGAGCCTGCGTGAAACCGCGGAAATCCGGCGGTTAACGCCTTCGCAACGTTAACCCGACAATAAATGGACCTGTCGCATTCGCGCCACTGCGGTGGCGCTTCCATAACCATGTGCGCGGGGCAAAGCGCGTAGTGGGCGCGCGTTGGCGTGAGGGGTAATGTCTGCGTCGCGTAGCGGGGTAACGGGCGCGTGTTGTTATGCCCGGTTTTGGTTGAGCGCGCTCTGCGCCGCTTTGATGCCGACATCGATCGGCTATCAGGACCTTGCCGCGCTGATCGGGCGCGAGCAGCAAGCTCCTACCCATTGGCATTTGATCATATCGCCGGTTCAAGCCGCAACATTCAGCTATTCGCGCCCGATCGGCAGTGCGATCCCGCAGCCGCTCGGTTTTCAGACCGTGAACTTCGATCCGCGTTCGCTCGATGCTTTTTCCTGGAAAATCGATGAGCCGATCCACGCACGGCCGGCGCGCCAGATCGAATATCCGACGGTCGAGCGCACCCACAAAGCCGATCGGCCGCCGGCGAGCGTGATCGCGCCCGCCGTCTCGGAAAATGCGCCGGGAAGGGTGCCCGCATCTGTTGCCCCCGCTCCCGCGGCCGCGCAAGTCGAACACCCGGCGGCGGCGAGTGACAATCCAGCGAATAATGCACCGGCCACACCCATTGTTGCAGCGATGGATGCGCGCAATGAGCGCGCGACAGAGCATATGGCGCTCGCTCCCGCCGCGCCTGCTACGGATTCTACTGCGCCTGCGCTAGACGCGGCCGTGCCGCAAGCTTCGCGACCGCAAGCGCAATCCTCGCCACCGCAAACGGAGCCCGCGCCGCCGCAAACCAAAGTGGCGACGGCCGCCGATGAAGAGGACGCCGCTTTGGCCGACAAGCCGCCGGAAATTCCGGCGCCGGGCGAAACGGAATATGCATCCTCGCCTTCGCTCAGCGGCATGTCGTTCCTCGATGCCGATGCCGCCGACCGCAGCAGCGCGATCTATTTCGGCGGCGGCGCCATGGGCTCGCCGAACAAGCTGCAAAGCTGGGCACCAGGAGCGGAGCCGATTCTGGTTCCGCCATCGGCCGAGCTTGCGGCGCAATCGGCCGACTCGAACATCAAGCTCTCCGCGCTCGAAGGCCGTGACAACGACACCGGCGCAGGCGAGTCGGTCGCCGGCAAGGACGACGCGAGCCGTCTGCAGACACCGGCGCAACGGCTCGGGCTTGAAGGCAAGGCTCGCGCCAAGGCCGAGAAGTGTCTCGCCGATGCGGTTTATTTCGAAGCGCGCGGCGAAGTGCGCAAAGGCCAGGAGGCGGTGGCGCAAGTGGTGATGAACCGCGTGTTCTCAGGTTATTATCCGCATGACGTCTGCGGCGTCGTTTATCAGAACGCGCACCGCCATCTCGCCTGCCAGTTCACCTTTGCCTGTGAGGGCAAGGATCTCAGCCGCATCGACGAGCCCGATATGTGGGAGCAGGCAAAAAGCATCGCCAAGGACACGCTCGACGGCAAAATCTGGCTCGCCGAAGTGGGCCACGCCACGCATTACCACGCCTATTGGGTACATCCGAGCTGGGTGCATGAAATGACGCGCCTGTTCAAGCTCGGCGTCCACACATTTTATCGGCCGCGCAATTGGGGCGACGGCGAGGACGAACCGGTCTGGGGGAAGACTGCGCCAGCCGCGCCGAGCGCGAGCAATAATGAGACGCCGAGCAGCAAATCCGAGGGCGCTAAAACCGATGTGAAAACGCCCCAAGCCGCCGCGCGGTGGCAGGCGCGCGGACGTGATTAAGCCCTAGCGCGTCGTTTGCCGCTCATTGCCGCGAAAGCGGGAATCCAGATAAAGATTCTGGCGCTGGGTCCCGCTTTCCCGGGGACGAGCGAATCAAACCTTCACATCGCAATATCAAGCCCGACGTCGAGGTTTTGCACCGAGTGCGTCAGTGCGCCGGAAGACAAATAATCGACGCCGGTCTCGGCGATCGCCGCGGCACTTTCGAGGGTGATGCCGCCGGAAGCTTCGATGACCAGCCGTCCCGCCACCATCTCTACCGCTTTACTCATCGCGGCGAGATCGAAATTGTCGATCAGCACGACGTCGGCAAGCCCGACATCGAGCACCTCTTTGAGCTGATCAAGCGAGTCGACCTCGATCTCGATTTTGACCAGATGCCCGGCGGCGCCTTTGGCGCGTTCGAGCACCGGCCGAATGCCGCCGGCGACCGCGATGTGGTTGTCCTTGATCAGGATCGCGTCGTCGAGACCGAAGCGATGATTGTAGCCGCCGCCGCAGCGCACCGCGTATTTCTCCAGCGCCCGCAATCCCGGCGTGGTCTTGCGCGTGCAGATGATGCGCGCCTTGGTATGCGCGATGCGGGCGACGAAAGCCGCCGTGGCGGTCGCGATGCCGGAGAGATGGCCGAGAAAATTCAGCGCCACGCGTTCGGCGCCAAGGATCGCTCGCGCATTGCCGGAGATCGTCATCAGCTTGGCGCCGCGCTGCACGCCCGCGCCGTCGCGCGCGTGCGGGGTAATCGCGATCTGTGGCGCAAGCCGCCGGAACGCCGCCGCGACCAGTGGCAATCCGGCGATCACGCCGGCCTCGCGCACCACGACCTCGGCGCGGCCGTTGAGATCTTCAGGGATGGTCGCAATCGAGGTGATGTCGCCGGCGCCCCCGAGATCTTCTTCGAGCGCGCGGGTGATCGCCGCCTCGATTTCGAGCGGTGAGAGAAAAGCATCGGCGCGCATGAGCGATGCTGGAAAAGTGGGATCGGCGGGCATTGCCATTTTCGGCTTTCGCGTTCTTGCCGCGAAATCCATAGTCACTGCCGTCAATTATGGCAAACTGCGCGGTCTCGGCCCGAGGCAGCGACGCTCCGCAGCACGGGCGGAACAGCCATGCGCGGGACGATCCGGCATCTGGCAGTTTTCGTTTTGGACATCCAGATTCAGCCTCTATGCTGCGCGGCTTTCGAATCGCAGGTTTCCGAATCTCAGGGTTCCGAATCTCAGGGTTCACTTGGGCGACATGAGCGACGCATCCAAGACCATAGGCAGTTGGCGCACGCCGGCGCTGGTGATCGGCTTCGGCAGCCTGATCGCGTTGATTGCCTTCGGCCCGCGCTCGACGCTCGGCTTTTTCTTGACCCCGCTCTCCAATTCCAATCACTGGGGCCGAGACGTATTCGCGTTTGCGCTCGCTTTGCAGAACCTGTTGTGGGGCGTTGGCCAACCGCTCGGCGGCATCATCGCCGACCGCTTTGGCAGCGTGAAGGTACTGTGTGGCGGCGCGCTTTTATATGCCGCCGGCCTTGTACTGATGGCACACGCGACCAGCGCGCCCATGCTCGACGTGTCGGCAGGCGTGCTGATCGGCTTCGGTCTTGCCGGCTGTTCGTTCCCGGTGGTGCTGGCGGCGCTCGGCAAGATCGTGCCGCTGCAATATCGGTCAATCGCTTTCGGTTTCGGCACCGCGGCGGGCTCGTTCGGACAATTTCTTTATTCGCCGGTCGCGGTGGCGCTGATGGACGCGTTCGGCTGGCAACAGACGCTTGTGATCTTCGCGGTCAGCTTGCTTGCGGTACTGCCGCTGTCGTTCGCGCTAGCGACGCCTCCGGACGCCGCGCCTGCGGGAGAAACGCAGTCACTGCGTCAGGCTTTGGGCGAAGCCTTCGTACATCGCTCCTATGTGCTCTTGGTGCTCGGCTTCTTCACTTGCGGCTTTCAGCTGCAATTCATCACCGTGCACTTGCCGTCTTATCTGGTCGATCGTGGATTATCGGCGCAGGTCGGCGGCTGGACCATCGCCACGATCGGGCTGTTCAACATCGTCGGCTCGGTCACCGCGGGCTGGCTCGGCGACCGTATGCCCAAGCGCTACTTGTTGTCTGTGATCTATTTCATCCGCGCCGCGGCGATCCTGGCGTTTATTTCATTCCCGGTCACGCCGGTCACTTGTCTCATGTTCGGCGCCTCCATGGGCCTGATGTGGCTCTCCACCGTGCCGCCGACCAACGGCATCATCGCCTTGATGTTCGGTACGCGCTGGCTGGCGACGCTGGCCGGCTTCGCCTTTTTCAGCCACCAGGTGGGCGGCTTCCTCGGCGTCTGGCTCGGTGGCCTCGTGTTCGACCGCACCGGCTCGTACAATATGTTGTGGTGGCTGGCGATCCTGTTTGGCGTGCTCTCGGCGCTGATCAATATGCCGATCGAGGAGAAGCCGGTCGCGCGCGTCGCCGCCGTGCCGGCCTAGTAGCCTCATGGCCGGACTTGTCCCGGCCATCTCTGTCTTGCAAACTCATAACCGATTAAGACGTGGATGCCCGGTAGATCATCGGGCTTGACGGGTCATCGCATGGCGACCTTCAAAGCGATCGTCATCGACAAAGCCGACATCGGCCAGACGGTGCGGCTCACTGATTTCGATGAAAAAGATCTGATGGACGGCGACGTCACCGTTCGTATCGAATGGTCGACGGTTAATTACAAGGACGGCCTTGCCATCACCGGCAAGGCACCGGTCGTGCGCCGCTTTCCGATGATCGCAGGGGTTGATTTCGCCGGCACCGTGGAGACCTCCGACCATGCGAAATGGAAACCGGGCGACCAGGTCATCCTCAACGGCTGGGGGCTCGGCGAAACGCATCTTGGCGCCTATGCCGAGAAGGCGCGCGTCAAAGGCGATTGGCTGATCCGGCGGCCGGCCGGCATCAGCGCGCGCGATGCCATGGCGATCGGCACCGCCGGCTATACCGCGATGCTGGCGGTCATGGCGCTGGAGCGCGCCGGCATCAATCCGTCGCGGGGGCCGATCATCGTAACCGGCGCCGCCGGCGGCGTCGGCTCGGTTGCGGTCGCGCTTCTTGCCAAGCTCGGCTATCCCGTCGCCGCTTCGACCGGACGCCCGGAGGAGGCGGCTTATCTCAAAGACCTAGGCGCCAGCGACATCATCAGCCGCAATGAGCTGACCGGGCCGCCGCGTCCGCTCGCCAAAGAGCGCTGGGCGGGCGGCATCGACGCGGTCGGCTCGACCACGCTTGCCAATGTGCTGTCGATGACCCGCTATGGCGGCGCGGTCGCAGCCTGTGGGCTGGCCGGCGGCATGGATCTGCCGACCACCGTCGCGCCCTTCATCCTGCGCGGGGTTTCGCTCATCGGCATTGATTCCGTCATGTGTCCGCTGCCGCTCCGGGAAGCGGCGTGGCGGCGGCTCGAGGCCGACCTCGCCCGCGAAAAGATCGCGGCCATGGCGAACGAAATCGGGCTTGATGACGTTATCGCCGCGGGCCGCCGTATCGTCGAGGGCAAGGTGCGCGGACGTATCGTGGTGAAAATCAGGTAAACGATCTGGCTTGTTTGCTCATTTCGGCCATGATGTGGGGCTCTGCTATGGTAAGGGGACGGTTAAGAAATATTGTTAAGACTGTCCTAGTCGTCGGGGTGGAGTCGTCGATGTCGGGGCGCTGGTCGCTTGTTTGTGCGTCGGTTTTGACGGCCGGCCTGTTGGGTTTAGGGCAGGGGATTGCCGAGGAGCTCGGACCCGAGCAGGCGCGCGCCTTCGTCGTCGGCAAGCTATTCGCCTATACCTGTTTCGAGGGCACGTCCGGGATGGGACGAATCTATTCCGACGGCTCCGTGGTCGGCACCATCAAAATTCATGGTCAGGGCCAGACCCGCTTTGCGGCGCTGCCGGCCGGCACGATCCGCGTCGACGGCGGGTCAATGTGCGCGCATCTGGCGGGCCTGCCGTTCACGCCGTGCTTTCGGGTCGAGAAGATCGATTACCGCAGTTTCCGCGGCTCGCTTTCCGGCTTGAGCTTCGCCTATTGCGACTTTTACCAGCGTAATCCGCGCAGTCACCTGGTCAACAGCAGCCTCGAGCAGTCGACCACCGCGGAGACTCCGGTTGCCAATGTGCGGCCGGCGCTGCGGCCGTCGCTGCCGCAATAGCCCGGCGAGCACCCTCACTCCAAATCGAGCCGGAACGGCGTAGCTTCGGCGGTCAAATCGCCGCGACCGATTTCTTCAATAGCCGCGATCATGCGGCCGTCGCGGCCCAGCAACCGATCGGCGAGCGAGACGATGCGCGCATTCGGCGTCGCGGTCGGCGACGCGCGCCGTAGCGCCTGCGCGATGCTTGCTTCGTCACGCGCAGGATTGAGCGCGCAGACGGTCGCATAGGCGCTCGCCGTCGAGCGGCTGATGCCCATGTAGCAGTGCACGACCAGCGGCGCGCGCCGATCCCATTGGCGCACGAAATTGAAGAGATCGGTGATGTGTTCTTCCGCCGGCACGATATAGCCGTCGAGCGGGGCGGAAATGTCGTGCAAGCGCAGCCAGAGGTGATTTTTCGCCACGATGCACGACGGCCGCGCCACGCGCGCTTCGTCGCCGATCAGCGACACAACATGGCGCGCACCGGTCTGTTCGACCGTTTCTTCAAGCCGGGCCAGGGAGCAAACGTGAATCATCGTCGGAAAATCGTCGCCTTACATAGGAATTGGAGTGCCTCATTCATAGGGGATTCGCAATTGGCGCGAGCGGGAGAGGGAGCGACCGCTATTGCCGAGCGAGCCGGTTGAATCGTTCGAGATAACGCGCCTGCGCGGTCTCGGCAGGCCACGGCTTGAGGTAATCGCGTTCCATGCCTGCGGAGAATTTCGGCGGCCGGCCAAAGAACCGCCGCGCTTCAGCGGCGTCGAAGCCGGCAAGCCGGGTCGCTTCAAGAAACGCCGCTTGCCGGTCGGCAGCCTTGATCAGCGCCTCGATCGGCGGCGGCGTGATGGCGGGGAGCCCGAAGCGCAGGTGGATGGCGCTTAAGAGCCGCCGCTCGATCGCCTTGTAGGCGTCGCCGATCACCGCCTTGAACGGCGAGATCATGTCGCCAATGACGTATTCGGGCGCGTCATGAAGCAGGATCGCGAGCCGGCAGCGGTTATCGAGTCGCGGCGATCGGGCCCGCGCCAGCGCTTCGACGAACAGGCAATGCTGTGCCACCGAGTAGATATGCGCGCCGCTGGTCTGGCCATTCCAGCGCGCGACGCGGGCGAGCCCATGAGCGATGTCTTCGATTTCGATGTCGAGCGGGGAGGGATCGAGCAAGTCCAAGCGCCGCCCCGAGAGCATGCGCTGCCAGGCGCGCGGCATGCCAACGGCGCGCACGCCGCGCTTGTCCGTCGGCCCGCCGGCGCCATGCGCCATGCCATGAGGGCCGGCACGGCTCCGCGGCAAAGACGGCGACACGCTAGCCGCCACGTTTCTGCACCGCCAAGTTTTGTACCCCCTGATGGCGATAGCAGCTGACGAGATGATCGTTGACCATGCCGACCGCCTGCATGAAGGCATAGACGATGGTCGGCCCACAAAACTTGAAACCGCGTTGCGTCAGTTCCTTCGACATCGCGCGCGAGATCGCGGTTTCGGCCGGCACCTGACGGACGCTGCGAAAGCGATTGACCTTGGGACGGCCGTCCATGAAGTCCCACAACAGCTTGGAAAAGCCCGGCCCCTTCTCCATCACCTCGAGCCAGGCGCGCGCCGAGAGCACCGTGCCTTCGATCTTGGCGCGGTTGCGAACGATACCGGCATCGCCCATCAGCCGCTCGATCTTCGCGCTGCGATAACGCGCGATCTTTTCCGGATCGAAGTTGTCGAAGGCGCGGCGGAAATTCTCGCGTTTGCGCAGGATCGTGATCCAGGACAAGCCGGCCTGGAAACCGTCGAGCACGAGCTTTTCGTAAAGCACGCGATCGTCATATTCCGGCACGCCCCATTCCTCATCGTGATAGGCGATATAGAGCGGGTCCTGCTTGGGCCACGGACAGCGCGAGAGTTTATCGGCAGCGGCTCGATCGTTCATTCGGCGGCCTTGATCTCGTCCGGAGACGAAAAGCGCGCCCAATCCGGCTTGATGAGGCGAATGGGAATGCCGCCCGCCGCAAGCGCGGCCGGTCCGGCCTCCGCCACCCGGTCGAGGCGGATAAGTGCGATGCCGTGGCCGCGCGCGGCCGAGCCCATGGTGCCGACCTGGCGCTCGCCGGCGGTGATCGGGATGCCGTTTTCCGGCGTGGCGCCGTCGTAGCGGAGCGCCACCGCGCGGGTGCGTGCGATGCCGCGATGCTCGATGCGGGACACCACTTCCTGGCCGATATAGCAGCCTTTGGCGAAATCGATGCCGCCGAGCTGATCCATGTCGGCTTCATGCGGAAAAGCGTCGCCATAAGCGAAATCAAGCCCGCCGCGCGGCACGGCAAGCGCGATGCGGTGCGCCTCATAGTCCTCCGCACTCACGAGTTCGGCGCCGAGTTCGCTCGCCGCTGCGGCGGCGCGATGCGGCGGAAGCATCACGCGCGATCCGAGCGCCGGGAGGCGCGGATCGGCATAGGCCAAGCCTTGCTTGGCCGTGGCCTGTTTTGTTGTGCCCTGGCCATCCCAGACCGCGAGCACGCCGAGAATTTCACTGAGATCCTCAATCAGGACTTTGGCGCGCAGCTTGTACAGATTGAGCTTCTCGACCAGCGTGACCGCCAAAGCGCGCGGAATATCAAGAAAAAAACCGCCGCCTTCGGCTTGCGGCGCTTCGGTCACGAAGAAATCGGCAACGATCTTTCCTTGCGGCGTAAGCAGCGCGCAGAACCGCGCCGTTCCCGGCGCTACGCCAAGCGTATCGGCGGTGACGAGCCCGTGCAGGAATTTGCGGGCGTCGTTGCCGATCACTTTGATAACCCCGCGGTCGGGGAGGAGGACGGCTTTCATGGGCTATGACTATGCGCGCGACGAGGAGATCGCAAGCGGCCGGTCCACTACGCCCCCTCACTTCGTCACCATCGGGCATAGCCGTTCGCAGAGCGGCGTCGCTTCGCTTGCCTATGCTGGGGTGGTCCGTGCTGACTTGCGGTTAGCAAAGTGGTGAGGCCGAACGAGCGGAGCCGCCGCATGAATTGCCGGGTCAAGCCCGGCAATGACGCAACAGATTAGCGGGATAGATCTGTGACCGGCTTACTGGCGCGATAGCTTGACGGAAAATTCGCCATTGCGGATGCGCTGACCGAGATTGTCGGCATAACGGGCGGTGGGCTCCTCGCCGTAGGTCGCGATCAGTTCGGCGAAAGCAAGAAACAGCGCGGTCTGAGCCAGGCAATCGCCTTCGATGCCGTCGAGAACGGCCTCACCCCAAGCGTCCTGAAGATAGCCGAGCGCCAGGCGTTTCTGGTCGCTATCGGCGAGGGCGCCGCGAGGCGCGATATTTGGTGTTGCTGTCGTCATCCCCGTCGCGTCGCCTTCCGGCCTTCTAACAAGATCACGTTAGCAGGCCATGGGGGGCCTTTGTGGCCGAACCTCAGGGCAGGGTTAATGCCGATAATCATTGGAAAACTGCGCGGTCCCCACCACGATCCTCCCCTTTCTGAGGGGAGGAAATCCGCGCGGCTATTCTCTTCCTTCCCCTGCAAGGTGAGGATTGGGGCGCGGGCAGTCTTGACGGGAGCCAGCAGCGAAAGGCGCCGACGCGTTAATTCGCGTAGCGTGCGGTGATGTCGCGGGCGATCTTGGCGCCTTCTTCCAGGTAACGGGCGATGACGATATCGGCGGCGGGGGTGCAGCTGCGGTAAGTCTGCTGAAAGCCGCGATAGCCGCGATTGAAACTCGCGACCATCTGCTCGCGGCGGGTTCCGCTCGGCGCTTCGGCATCGATCAGCGCTTGCGCCTCGGTGCGCCATTTCTGGCCTTCGTTGCTGTTGCAAATGCCGCGCAGGAAATGCAGGGCGCCGAGAATTTCCGACAACCGTTGCAAATCGCGATCATAAGGCGCCGGCATGTCTTCCACGGCCGGGCCGGGCGGACCCGGTGCTTGCGCCGGGGGCTTGGGCGTGGACGGCGCCGACGGCCGTGGGGCCTGCCGGTATGGCGAGCCCCAGCCGCCACCCCAGCTATTGCCCCAACCATTGTTGCCCCAGAATTGCGCCTGCGCCGGTGCGCTGCCGAGGCACAGCGTGAGCGCAACGGTGGCTGGGACCATGCGAAATAGCGGCATAGACGGCAACATAATGCAGACCAAGCGCACGGCAAGCCTCATGCGGGGCTCATCATCTTGCCGATGCGCGCGCGAGCGCGACGCATTCGGCGGCCGCGGCAACGATTTCGACCAGCCCCTCGGTCGTTTTCAGGCCGGCAAGCTCGTCGGGTTTTAACCAATGCGCTTCGGCGAGTTCGTCGCTCAGCGCAATCTCGCCGCCGACCCAGCGCGCCGCAAAGGGAAGAATGACGAAATGGCGTTCGACGCGTTCGGCGGCGTCGCGCGCGATCGCCTCGCGAAAGCCGACGAGCCCAATCGGCGCGATCGCAAGTCCGGTTTCCTCGCGCATTTCGCGGATCACCGCCTGTTCCAGGGTCTCGCCGAGTTCGACGCCGCCGCCCGGCAGCGTGTACAGGCCGTGTGCCGGCGGACGCCCCCGGCGCACGATCAGCACCCGGCCATCGCGGAATATCGCCGCGCTCACCGCCAGATAGGGCCGCGTTGGATAAGTCCGCGCGTTGTCGGCGTTGCTCATTAAACTTTTGCCCGGTCCGTCTTATATCAGGGCGGCAACCAAGGGAATTCTTGGCTCAGCCAAACAGGAAGACGCGCGCGATCATGTGCGGACGTTACGTTATTTTCTCCACGCCAGAGGCGATTCGGGCGCTGTTCCGCTATGGCGAGCAACCGAATTTTCCGCCGCGCTACAATATCGCGCCGACCCAGCCGCTCCCGGTCGTGCGGCTCGCCGACGGCAAGCGGTCGTTGGCGCTGATGCGCTGGGGTCTGTTGCCATCCTGGGTCGAGGAGCCGAAGACGTTCCCGCTTCTCATCAATGCCCGCGGCGAATCCGTGCTCGACAAACCGGCGTTCCGCAACGCCATGCGGCGGCGGCGTTGTTTGATCCCGACCGACGGCTTCTATGAATGGCAAACGGGCGCACCGAGTGGCCCGAAGCAGCCCTATTTTGTGCGCGCCAGGCGCAGCGAGGACGGCGCGCCGCCGCCGCCGCTTGCTTTCGCGGGCTTGTGGGAGACCTGGACCGGCCCCAATGGCGAAGAGCTCGACACTGCCGCAATCGTTACGACCGACGCCAATCGCACTTTGTCGGCCATCCATCCCCGCATGCCGGCGTTCGTCGCGCCGGCAGATTTCGATCGCTGGCTCGATTGCGATGCCGTGCCGGCCGAGGAGGCGGTCACGCTGATCAAGCCGGCGGACGACGCGCTGCTTGAGGTTTATCCGATTTCGCCGGCCGTCAATCGCGTGGCCAACGATTCCGAGTCGCTGATCGCGCCGCTGCCGGAGCAGGACGCCGCCGCACAAGCCGCGCCGGCGCAACCGCCGAAACCGAGCAAGATCAAAAAATCGGACGACCAGCTGACGCTGTTTTAGAATTCTCCCACGTGTCCCGGGCGCAGCGCAGCATGAAATGATGCGCTGCTGACCTGGGACCTTAACGCACTCCGAGTGTGGAACGATCCCGGATCTGCGTTGCACCAACAAAAGCGCGTTCACGCGCGTAGACGCGCCTTTGCGCGCTGCTGCACCGCGTCCGGGAAAAGCTCGCCTCACGGCTGCCGGTGCGGATATCCGATATCCGCCGCGGCGCGATGGTCGCTGGCCAGATACTCGAGTAGCTTTTTGCGCTCTCGACGGCGGCTGTGCCAAGCGGCGATTGCGCGAAACATGGCGCGAATGGATTCGGCGCCGCTCGCGCACAGCGATCGGAGCGAAAGTCGCGCGCTTAAAGATGGCGGTAAGACAATCGCAATATTACGAGTAAACATGACGCGCTCCAAAAAGATCATGAACGCAATGTCGTCGTGTCATGATGTCGAAACCACCCGATTACTGACTTCCGCTCGTCATTGTTCTCGTCGCCAACGGTGGTAGTTTAAAGAGCAGTCAGGGAGCGACGCATGGCAGCAAGGAACTGGCGCGGAATCTTTCTCACCGTTTCCCGGCGGGGAGGGGTGAAGCGCATGCTACGCCGTGAATTTCTTATGACGCTCGCTGCGGCCGCCGCGCTCGTCCGCCCGCGCGCGGCGGATGCGCAGACAGATTGGCCGGTGCGCCCGGTGCGCGTCATGGTGCCGTATCCGCCAGCGGGCGGCGCCGACACCACCGCGCGCATCGTCTATGCGCGGCTGAGCGAGGATCTCGGCCAGCAATTCGCCATCGAAAATCGTGGCGGTGCCGGCGGCACAATCGGCGAGGAGGCGGTCGCGAAAGCCGCGCCGGACGGCTACACGATCCTGCACGACGCCACCGCCTTTTCAGTCAACGGCTCGCTCTATTCCAATCTGCCTTTCGACTATCGCAAGGATTTCGATCCGGTGTTTTTGGTGGCGCTGGTACCGAACATTCTTGTCATCACGCCTTCCGTGCCGGCGAACACGGTTTCAGACGTCGTCGCGCTCGCCAAAGCCACGCCCGGCGGCATCGACATGGCTTCGTCCGGCAACGGCACGCTGCAGCATCTTTTGCTCGAACTGTTCCGGCAGCGCACCGGGATCACAATCAATCACGTGCCCTATCGCGGCGGCGGGCTGGCGCTGACCGATGTGATGGCCGGCCAGGTGAAATTTTTCTTCGCCAACGGTTCGTCGGCGTTCGGCTTGATCAAGGGCGGCAAGGTCAAAGCCATCGCGCATACCGGCAAGGGCCGGCTCGCGAGCTTGCCGGACATTCCGCCGATGTCGGACACCCTGCCGGGTTTCGAAGGCTATGACTGGAACGGCGTGTTCGTGCCGCACGGCACGCCCGCCGCGATCGTGAAAAAACTCAACGCCGCGCTTAATGCAGCGATCGTTTCACCGCAGGTGACCGCGCGCTTCGCCGAGCTCAATATCGAATCGCGGCAGAATTCGCCCGAGGAATTCCGCGCCTATGTCGAAGACCAGATGGCGCTGTGGAGCCGCGTGGTGAAGGAAGCGAACATCAAGTTGGGGTGAGCAAGGGGAGGGGAAATATTTCTGACGACCCGCGGCGCATTGCCGGACCGGTGCCAAATCCAAGCCGGCCGCGGATCAAGCCGCCGCCCGGCGCCTGGGATACGCACGCGCATATTTTCGGACCGTCGGACAAATTTCCTTATCAGCCGGGCCGCGGCTACACGCCGCCCGATGCGCCGGTCAAGCGCTTCATAACGCTCCTTGATCATCTCGGCTTTAGCAATGGCCTCGTCGTCCAGGGCAACGCGCATGTTTATGACAACAGGGTGGTGCTCGATGCGCTGACGCGTTTTCCGGGCCGCCTGCGCGGTGTCGCCATCACCGACACGCGCATCAAGCCCGAAGTGTTGCGCGAATGGCACAACGTCGGCATGCGCGGTTTACGCTTTCATCTGTTTCCGCAGCGGCCGAATTACATCCGCGGCGTCGGGCTTGATGTGTTCGAGGTGTTTCGCAACACCATGACCGGGCTCGGCTGGGTGGTGCAGTTCTTCTGCGATCACCGCATGCTGGCGCCGACCGCGCCGGCGCTGCGGGAGATCGCGCGGGACTTGACCGTGATCGTCGATCATCTCGGCATGGTGCCAGCCAGCCAAGGCGTCAACGATCCGAATTTCCAGGCGCTGCTTAAGCTCGTGGGCAACGGCCACGCTTATGTGAAGCTTTCGGCGGTCTATCGCCTGTCCACGCAATTTCCCGATCGTCCGGACGCCAAGCCGCTGCACGATGCGCTCGTCGCCGTCAATCCGGAGCGGCTGATGTGGGGCACCGACTGGCCGCATCCGTCGATCCCGGCCGAGGTCATGCCCGACGATGGGCATTTGCTGAACCTTTTTCACGACTAGACGCCGGATGGGCAAATCCGCCAGCGCATTCTGGTGGATACGCCGGCGCGGCCGTTCGGGAGGTAACCGAGGCCACTTCCGGGGGGCTAGCCCGACCCGCTACAGTCCCGGCGACAGTCACGTGGCGATAATGAAACAGCGCTCCAGAGCAGGTGCTTCGGCGAAATCGCGGCGCCGCAAGGCGGCGACGCCAAAGCGCGGCAATGCGTCAAATGCGCCGCGCAAACGCGGCGCTTCCATTGCCGGTCAGGAAACGGTCGTTGCCCGGCTTACCCATGAGCGCGACGAGGCGCTGCTGCGGGAAACTGCGAACTCCGAGATATTACGTCTTATCTCAAGTTCGCCCGGCGATCTGGAATTGGTATTTCGCACAATCCTGGAGGACGCGACTCGCATCTGCAATGCCAATTTCGGAACCCTTTTTCGCTTCAGCGGTGAAAACCTTTACCCGGTGGCGCAGTTCAATACGCCCGCGGCATTGCTCGAGGCGCAAACGCGGCGTGGGCCGTTTCAACCAACACCGGGAACCGCAATGGAGCGTGTCGTTCAGACAAAGCAGGTGAGCCATAGTGCCGACAAAGCGGCTGAACCTGTTCCCGGCTTTTTTGCAGAGCACGGCGGTGCACGAACTCAAGTCATCGTGCCGATGCTCAAGGACGACGCTCTGATCGGGGCAATCGTGATCTACCGTCAGGAAGTTCGCCCCTTCACCGACAAGCAGATCGAGTTGATACAAAATTTCGCCGCGCAGGCCGTCATCGCCATCGAGAATGCGCGGCTGCTCAACGAGCTGCGCGAGTCGCTCGAACGGCAGACGGCGACATCGGAGGTGCTGAAAGTCATCTCAACTTCTCCCAGTGAATTACAGCCGGTATTTCAGGCGATCCTGGAAAATGCGACACGGATTTGCGCGGCAAGGTTCGGCACGTTGTATCTGTACGAGGATGAAAAGTATTGCCCGGCTGCTTTGGTAAGCGCGTCACCCGAACTCGAAGCCTATGTGAGAGAACGCGGCGCCTATTCGGCCGATCCCGCCACACCGCTCGGGCAACTGGCGCGGACAAAATCGGTTATCCGAACGTCTGCCGAAACCTACAAGGGTCCGACCGTCGCCGCCTTCAGTTTCAGTAAGGCGCAAACTCATATTGCCGTGCCTATGCTTAAGCGGGACGAGGTGATTGGCGCTATTGCCATTTACAAGGAAGACGAGCGGCCGTTCACCGATAAACAGGTCGAGCTAGTGCAAAACTTCGCCGCGCAGGCGGTGATCGCGATCGAGAACGCGCGGCTGCTCAACGAGTTGCGCGAGTCGCTGGAGCAGCAGACCGCGACATCAGAAGTCCTGAAGGTCATCAGTTCGTCGCCGGGAGAGTTGAAACCGGTTTTTGACACAATTCTGGAGAGCGCAACTCGGATCTGTGAGGCAAAGTTCGGTATTCTGTGCAGCTACGACGGCAATCTGTTCAAGTACACGGCAGTTTGGAACGCGCCGCCAGCATTTCTCGAGTTCATGCGGCAACGCGGGTCATTCGCGCCGCGAGCTGGGACACCGCTAGATCGAATTCTGAAAACAAAAAATATCGTCCACCGCGCCGATGCCTCAGTCGAAGAGGTGCTGACCGACACTGCTCGACTTGCAGGCGCAAAGTCGCATCTTACCGTGCCCATGTTTAAGGACGAAGCGATTGTGGGCGCCATTATTATCTACCGTCAGGAAGTACGACCATTCAGTGAAAAGCAGATTGCGCTGGTGGAGAATTTTGCCGCGCAGGCGGTCATCGCCATCGAGAACGCGCGGCTGCTCAATGAGCTGCGCGAATCTCTGGAGCAGCAGACCGCCACAGCCGACGTACTGCGCATCATCAGCTCCGTACCAGGCGAGTTAGAGCCAGTGTTCGCCACTATCCTCGACAAGGCCCTGCATCTTTGTGAGGCCGCGTTCGGATTCGTGACGACCCACGACGGAGAACGCTTTGAATGCGCTGCGCAGCGAGGCGTGCCGGACGCTCTTGCGGCTTATTTCCAGACAGGAATGGACCAGCCTCGGTCAGGAGACGCACATTGGCGACTTGTTGAGGGCGAGGAGCTGATTCACAGCAATCAGATGGACGAGGATGCGTATCGGCTTCGTAATCCGCTTCGCCGAGCAGTGGTAGACCTGGGCGGCGCTCGAACCGCCCTTGTTGTCGCACTTCGCAAAGACAAAGTGCTGCTCGGTGCTTTGACCGTCTACCGCAAGGAAGTCCGACCGTTCACAGACCAGCAAGTCTCCCTCGTGCAGAACTTCGCCGCCCAAGCCGTTATCGCGATCGAGAATGCGCGGCTGCTCAGTGAACTGCGCCAGCGGACGGAAGAAGTCGTCAAGTTGAATCAACAACTCGAAGCGCGTGTCGCCGATCAGGTTGGCGAGATCGAGCGCATGGGCCGGCTGCGGCGCTTTTTGCCGCCGCAGGTCGCCGATCTGATCGTCGCGTCCGGAACGGAGAAGCAGCTCGAAAGCCATCGCCGCGAGATCACCGCTCTGTTCTGTGATTTGCGTGGGTTCACCGGATTTTCGGAAAGCGCCGATCCAGAAGACGTGATGACGCTGCTGCGCCAATATCACGCGGCAATCGGCGAGATCATCATCAAATATAGCGGCACGCTCGAGCGCTATGCTGGCGACGGCGTGATGGTGGTGTTCAACGACCCGGTGCCGGTCGACAATCCGGCGCTGCAAGCGGTGCGCATGGCGCTCGATATGCGCGCGGCGCTCGGCGCGCTGATCGAGAAATGGCGGCGGCTCGGTCACGAGCTTGGCTTCGGCATCGGTATCGCGCATGGCTATGCGACGCTCGGCACCATTGGTTTCGAGGGCCGCTTCGACTATGCCGCGATCGGCACGGTGTCGAACGTGGCGTCGCGCCTGTGCGACGAGGCCAAGCCCGGCCAGATCCTGATCAGCTCGCGCGTCCTTATGGCGGTTGAAGATGCGGTTGCCGTCGAGCCAGTCGGCGATTTCGCGCTCAAAGGGATCAGCCGCCCGCTGGCAGCGTACAACGTGGTCGGGGCGAAGTGAGTTCGGAGTAGGGGCATTCAATGAAGCGCAGATTTCGTTGGTTCCCTCTCCCGACGCGCGGGGAGAGGGTCAGGGTGAGGAGGCCTGTCGGGTACGCTCAGAATCGCGGCGACGCTACCTTTGCTCGCCGCGCCCTCATCGCGCTCGCTGCAACCGCCGTGCTTGCCCGCCCGTTTGCCGGGCACGCGCAGCTTGCACCGAATAGGCCGATCCGCATCATCGTGCCGTTCGCGCCGGCGGGATCGTCCGACGTGCTGGCGCGGCTGTTGCAATCGCCGTTGCAGCAGGCGCTCGGCCAGACCGTGATCGTGGAAAATCGCGCCGGCGCCGGCGCCAATATCGGCATGGTCGAGGCGGCGCGCACCGAACCGGACGGCTTCACGCTTCTCCTCACTTCGAGCGCGCTTGTCGTCAACCCGGCGCTCTATAAGAACGTCGCTTACGATCCGGCCAAAGATTTTGCGCCGATCGCC
Organism: Xanthobacteraceae bacterium; assembly: GCA_036272395.1. Taxonomy (GTDB): domain Bacteria; phylum Pseudomonadota; class Alphaproteobacteria; order Rhizobiales; family Xanthobacteraceae; genus BOG-931. Next base: position 1,876 of record DATAYT010000196.1, on the reverse strand, counting down.
ACGCTTCCGGTCGCGCCAAATATTCTCGCGGTGAAGTCCAAAGGCAGCATCAATTCCCTGTCCGAAGTGGTCGCGCGCGCCAAGGCCGACCCGGGCAAGCTCAACTATGCGAGCCCCGGCAATGGCACCACGCCGCAGCTCGCTATGGAGCTGTTCAAGCTCAAAGCCGGGCTCGACATTACCAATATTCCGTTCAACGGCGGCGGGCCGGCGACGCAGGCGCTGCTCACCGGTACCGTCGATCTGTTGTTGACCGCGCTCCCTGGCGCGCAAGCGCAGGTGCAGGCCGGCGTGATGCGCGGGCTTGCCGTCACCACCCAGACACGCTGGGTCAATCTGCCCGACGTGCCGACTTTTAAGGAAGCTGGCTTTCCCGACGTCACGCTCGAGACCGAGCATTTTCTGCTCGCGCCGGCCGGTACGCCGCCGCAGCTTCTCGAGCGGTTCACCCAAGCGACGCTGGCGGTGATGGCGCAAGACGACATCAAAAACCGCGTCATTGCGCTCGGCTATGCGCCGGTCGCCGCCGGACCCGACGCGGTGCGCGAGCGCATCGCCAAGAACGTGCCGTTCTTCAAGGAACTGATCGCCAGCGCCAAGATCCCGCAGATCGAGTGATGACACCCCCTGGAGGGGGAGGTGGATTCATTTTGCTGGGTTTATCGCGGCTATTCCTCCCATTCCGCCCGGGGCAATTTCCTGATTTGATCCTCACTGCCGTTTGAATGCACTGGTCTCTGCAGGGGCACGGTCCATGCGGCGACGCGAATTCGTTATTGGAATTGGCCTGACCGGCGCGGCACTGGCGCGCCCGCTGATCGCGCGCGCGCAGCAGGCGGCGATGCCGGTGATCGGGTTTCTCGGCACGTCGTCGCCCGAACTATACGCGATCCGTTTGGGCGTATTCCGCGACGGGCCAAAAGAGGCGGGATATGTCGAAGGCCAGAACGTCGCAATCGAATATCGTTGGACGCGGGATGATGTCGGTCGATTACCGGCTCTTACAGCGGACCTGGTTCAGCGTCGTGTGAACGTGATCGTGGCGGGCAGCGGCACGCCCGGGGCGGTGGCGGCCAAGGCCGCTACGACGACAATTCCGATCGTATTCGCCGTGGCGGTCGACCCAATCAAGGTCGGATTTGTAGAGAGCCTGAATCGACCGGGCGGAAACCTGACTGGCGTGACCAATTTGAACCTGGAGATCGGGCCGAAACGGTTGGAAGTGCTGCACGCATTGCTACCTACGGCGACGGACTTTGCCGTGCTTGTCGATCCGACCGGTCCGGCACTCGCGGAGCCGTTTGTGCGCGAGGTACAGGCGGCGGCTCACAGCCTCGGGCTGCGACTCCACGTGCTGAATGCCAGCACCGAACGTGATTTCGATTCGGTGTTCGCCCGCGTGCTCCAACTAAAAGCGGCTGCGCACATCATCGGGCCTAGTACATTTTTTGTAGGTAGAGGCGAACAATTGGCCACTTTGGCGATCCGCTACAAAGTATCCGCGATCTACCAGTATCGCCCCTTTGCTGCCGCCGGCGGCTTGATGAGCTACGGAAGCGATGAAACGGAATACTTTCATTTGGTCGGCATCTATACCGGAAGGATTCTCAAAGGGGAGAAGCCGGCGCTGTTGCCGGTGGAGCAGTCAACGAAGATCGAGCTCATCATCAATCTCAAAACCGCCAAAGCTTTGGGAATCGACGTGCCGTTGTCGCTCCTTGGCCGTGCCGACGAGGTGATCGAATGAGCAACTGTGTTGTTGGCCTCAGGCGGATTTGGGCTGCCAGGCGACGTTGTCGCGCAGCATAGCGTTGAGGGTTGTGATCATCTTGCGCATGACGGCGACGATGATGACTTTGGGCTTTTTGTTGGTGGC
>DATAYT010000195.1:0-15215 GCA_036272395.1 Xanthobacteraceae bacterium | reverse complement strand
ATATGTTTTCAATCCCGCCGTTGCAGGCGAATTTGACCCAGGCGCTGCTTGCCCGATTGGTGTTGATTCGACGCCTATAGCAAGCGCGTTATCGCCATCTCGGGAGGCCTCGGCGAGCGCAGTGGCGCCGAACACGGGAACCGTAGCGTATCGGACCCTCGACCCAATTGCCCAAAAGATAAAAGAAGGTCTGCGCGGGATTTACTGAAAGATCGGGTTCGCGGTTGTGCCTTCATGAACGTTCTGAAAGAGCGTTGTGCCGCCGCTAACCGGAGCGGCGAAGGGCGCCAAGCCCGGTGCTTCCAAATCCGCATCGGCTCGCGCCAAGCTTACCCGGCAAGACCCGACCGCGACTGCGGCCGCCAAAATGAGCGACGCACCTAGCGCGAGTCTCAATATTCAGGTCATCATTAGGCCGATCTGGATCAAGGCAGTGTGCTGTGGCTCAATTGCGCTTCGCGGCCCGGATACCGACGATGTCGGCCACGCGTTGGCTGCCCGCACGATGCCACCTCACTCGCACGACGGTGCCGACCCTGACATCCCACCACGAGGCCTGCGCCCCACCGAGCACGAACCGGGTCTTGTCGGTGACCTGGTATGTCGAGGTGCGGCCTCCGCGGACAGCCGTGAAGCTACGGGCCGCATCGTCGCGCGCGATCACGGCGCCGCCTCCTCTGGGCGACCCAAAATACGCCGGCGCGGCCGATGCGGATGAGACGGCAAGCGTAGCAGCAGCGACGAACCCGAGATGAAAAAATGATCGTCTGGATCGCATCGTTTTTCCCTGTCGGCTCGACTTGCAGCCGGGCTGGCGCGCAAACGCGACGCCATGAATATTTTTCGCGAGCCTCGTTCACTCTAACACGGGCTTTGCGCGTCGTCCCAGGATCAGACGCCAAGCGATGTACATTTGGCAAGCTTGGGGACCGCGGCGGCCAAGGTCATATTCAACAGAATCCACTCGTTTGATATGGCCGCCTGATGTCGACGTTGCTCCGCTGGCCGATCACGGGAATCAAATTTCTTGTCCAGATTCTCGTCATCACATGGACCACGCTCGCCATCCGTTTTTCGAATCTGCCATGGCCCGCGGTGCGGTTGGGACTGGCGGCGGCGTTTGCGGCATTCGCGATCTGGGCGTTCTGGCTGTCGCGCCAGCGGCGCATGCCGGCAGTGGCAATCGCGCTGGTGCTCGGGGTCGTTGCCTGGTACCTCACCATCGCTCCCTCGCACGATCGGAACTGGCGTCCGGAGGTTGCGGTCATGCCGCGGGCGTTCATCGAAGGCGACCACGTGCGCATAATGGGCATTCGCAATTTCGACTACCGCGGCCGCGACGATTTCACCGTGCGTCACGAAGAGCGCGAGTTCGATCTCTCACACTTGACCGGCTTGGACTTCTTCGTGTCGTACTGGAGCGAAGGGCCGGTGGCGCATACGTTCGTGAGTTTCATCTTCGACAACGCCGCGCCATTGAGCATTTCGATCGAGACGAGGCCGGAGGTCGGCCGTGGTTTTGAGCCGATCGCCTCCATGTTCAAGCAATTCGAGCTGATCTACGTGGTAGGCGAGGAGCGTGACCTCGTGGGTGTACGCGCCATTTACCGCGGGGAGGCGGTGTACCTCTATCGGCTCAATACCTCGCCCGACGACGCGCGGCGGCTGTTGCTTGTCTATCTGGCGCGGATCAACGAACTCGCCGATCGGCCGGAGTTCTACAATTTGCTGACTAACAGTTGCACCATCAATATCATTCGTTACGCGAATGCCGCCGGGCGGAAGGGGCGGTTCGATATCCGCCATCTCTTCAACGGGCTGATCGACAGCTACCTCTACCACTCGGGGCGGGTGGACACGACGCTGCCATTCGACGAACTGCGGCGACGCTCGTTGATCAATCAGGACGCACAGGCGGCCGGCGGCGCGCCGGAGCCGGAATTTTCGCAACGCATCCGCGCATCACTGCCGACGATTGCTCGCTGATCCCCGGAACGCCTTGACTTTATCTTCTTAGCAAAATCGCAACTCCGATTGCTGGGGTTTTCAGCAGGATATTGGTGCGCTGCAATCCAATCTGTTGAGCCCGCGGATCAGTTATCCGATGACCCGCAGTCGCGATGTCCGCTTTGGTCACAAGCAAACATGACCTCATTCAATCACTCGTGGTCACGTGTCCATCCTTTCGACCCATTGTGCGCGCCAGGCGCTCGCCTCGAAAGGATCCGCAAAGTACTGTGTCTCCCGTGCGACCTTATCGCCGCTGAACTCCATGATGCTCACGGTGTAGGACGGCTTACCGTCATATGTCAGGATGTATTCGCTGACCCAAAGATCGCCGCTGCCAATGACTCGCCGCACGGCAAAACGCTTTTTACTCGGCTGGTTAGCGCGTGTGATCTGTATGTCGCGTCGACCGCGAATTCGCTCGCCTGACTGTGGATATTCTAGCACAGCATCCTCGCGATAGATGTGGTGCTCCTCCTCAAAATCGCTGGCATCGGAGGCGGCCCAATGCCGATCCAATGCCGCACGTATTTCTTGCTCTCTCATATCGCCCTCTTGCGCCATCAATGGACGATCCTCCGCTTTCCCATGTATTCCCTCTTTAGCTGATGTCAGCAGTGGAAGCGACACTCATCGAGTTTGCCGATGTCCGCTTTGGGTCATGAGCGGACACGACGGGGCGAATTTGCGAGGTCTGCTTTACCGCCGAAAGCAGACATCAGGCATTTGTGAGTGCGCGCCTTAACAAAATGGCGCGGCGCGATCACTGGCCGACTTTGATCGCAACTTCCAGATCCTCGCTGCCGACGCCGAAGCGCACGCCGCGCACTGGCGCCGCGCCGATCGAATCGAGTCCGACGGCGACGCGCACATAGGCATCGGTGGGACAAAGGCCATTGGCGGGGTCGAACCCGACCCAGCCGATATCGGGGATGAAAGCTTCCGCCCAGCCGTGGCCGGCCTCTTGCTCGATCTGGCCATCAGCCATCTGCAGATAGCCGGCGATGTAACGCGCCGGAATGTCGAGGTGGTGCGCGGCGGCGATAAAAATGTGGCAATGGTCGCGGCAGACGCCGCGCTTGAGCGCGAAGGCTTCGCTCGCGCTCGGCACCACCTCGGTCATTCCCAGATCGAACGCCACTTCTCGGTGCAGCCCCTCCAGCAAAGCGTGCGCTTGCGCCAACGCATCGCCGTCGCGGCCGGCGCGCGCCCTTTCCGCGAAATCGCGGATCGTTTCGTCCGCCGCGGTCAGGCGGGTCGGGCGCAGGAACAGGCACGGCGGAAAACGTTCGACGGCGCCGCTGATGACGCCCTGGGTGTTTTGCGTTTCGACCTCGCCGTCGACGTCGACGCGGAGTTCGGCCAGGGGGCCGGGAGCCGTGAAAACGTGCGTGATGTTGCCGAATGCGTCTTCGTGCGGCGTCAGGCGCGCATCCACGGACAGCTCGATGCGCCAGCGCACGACATGCTGACCGTCAAAGTCGCGCGGAGTAAGCCGTAGGAGCTGGATCGCGCCTCTCGCCGGCGGGTCATAACGATAGGCGGTGCTGTGGTGAATTCGCACGTGCATGGCGGGAGGATTTCGAAATTTGAGCGATCATCGGCATCAATGGACCCGACCTACATTAGATATTGCCCCGCGACCGCGGAGCCAAGCCGGTTATTGTCCTCGATAAAAGTGCCAATGAATTCGTGCAATCCGGTCTGGAAGACTTCCTCGATCCGGCTGTTCATCAGCCGCGCCCGCACCGCGCGGGCTTGGCGCTGCGCCGGTCCCTGCTTGCCATAAGCGGTCGCGATATGGTCGAGGCTCTGCACCAGATTTTCATAGCAGCTTGCCAGCGAACGCGGCATTTCATCCTTGAGCATCAAGAGTTCGGCGACGAGCCAGGGCTTGACGTTCTGGCGGTAGACCCAGTGATAGGCGGTCAGCGCCGACACCGAACGCAGGATCGATGCCCATTGGAAGTAATCGAGCGGTCCGCCCACTTTGGCGACCGGCGGCAGCAGCAAGTGGTATTTGACATCGAGAATGCGCGCGGTGTTGTCGGCGCGTTCCAGATAGACGCCGATGCGCGAGAAGCAATAAGCATCGTTGCGCAGCATGGTCCGATAGGCGGAACCATCGTAGCGCAGCGAGGATCCCATCACCCAGCGCAGGAACCGCGCCAGCTCCTCGCGCGAGGACGGGCCTTTGTTCCAGTTTTTCAATTCAAGCCATATGCCGTTGATAGTGTCCCACATCTCGGTCGTGAGCGCGGTGCGCACCGCGCGCGCATTGAGCCGGGCGATTTCAAAGCAGTTGCGGATTGACGAAGGGTTTTTGGTCGAGAACGCCAAGAAGTCCGTCACGGTTTCTTCATTGGCTTCGTCGTAGGCGGCAAAGAAGGCATTGACGCAGCCGGCGCTGGCGACCGCCGATTCCCATTCATTGGTGACGCCGCCATAGCTCAACGGCAAAGTGTTCAAGCGCAGCGTGGTGTCGAGGATGCGCGCAAGATATTCCGCCCGCTCGACATACCGGGCGAGCCAATAAAGATTATCGGCGGTGCGCGACAACATCGCGTCAGCTCCACATTCGACACTTGCGCGCCGCGATGGTGCGACACGCGCGCTTCATCCGTCCAGGACCCACGTGTCTTTGGTGCCGCCGCCCTGGCTGGAATTGACGATCAGCGAGCCATCCCCAAGTGCGACGCGGGTGAGCCCGCCGGGAACGATGCGCACGCCGTCTCGCCCGCTCAGCACGAATGGGCGCAAATCGACATGGCGCGGCGCCAAGCCATTGCCGGTACAGGTCGGGCAGGTTGACAGCGCCAGCGTCGGTTGGGCGATGAAATTGTGCGGCGCCGATTTCAGTTTGCGCCGGAACGTGGCAATGCTCTCTTTCTCGGCTTGCGGCCCTATCAACATGCCGTAGCCGCCGGAGCCATGCACTTCTTTGACCACCAGTTCCTCGAGGTGGTCCATCACATAGTTCAAATGGTCCGGCTCGCGGCAGCGCCAGGTCGGCACGTTGTTGAGGATTGGGGTCTCGCTCAGATAGAAATCGACGATCTCCGGCATGTAGCTATACACCGCCTTGTCGTCGGCAATGCCGGTGCCGACCGCGTTGGCAAGCGTCACATTGCCAGCATGGTAAGCCGACATCAGGCCGGGTACGCCGAGCGCGCTGTCGGAACGGAAGACCAGTGGATCGAGAAAGTCGTCATCGATCCGCCGGTAGATCACATCGACGCGCTTGAGTCCTTCGGTCGTGCGCATATAGACAACATCGTCGCGCATCGTCAGGTCGCGGCCTTCGACCAGCTCGATGCCGAGCTTGTCGGCGAGGAACGAGTGCTCGTAGTAGGCGGAATTGGCGAGCCCCGGCGTCAGCAGCACGACGGTCGGATCGCCGCGCGCACTCGCCGGCGCCACCGATTTGAGCGTGTCCAAAAGCTCGTCCGGATAATTTTCGACCGGCGCGACGCGGTACCTGGAAAACAATTCCGGAAACAGCCGCAACATGATTTCCCGATTTTCCAGCATGTAGGAGACGCCGGACGGCGTGCGGACATTGTCTTCGAGCACGTAAAACGTTTTCGGATCCACCCGGACAATATCGATGCCAGCGATATGGGCATAAATGCCGTGCGGCACCGTTTGGCCGTTCATTTCCGGCCGGAACAGCGGATTCTGAAAAATCAGATCCTCCGGCACGATGCCGGCTCTGACGATGTCGCGCTTGCCGTAAATGTCTTTGAGGTAGGCATTGATGGCGTTAACCCGCTGCTCCAGCCCGCGATGCAGGAGCTGCCACTCCTCGGCGGCGAGAATTCGCGGGATGATATCGAACGGGATCAGGCGCTCCTGAGCCTCGGGATCGCCGTAGACGGCAAAAGTAATGCCGATGCGGCGGAACACCACTTCGGCCTCGCGCCGGCGCAGATTGAGCAGGTCGGGCTTGACGCTGTCCAGCCAGCGCGACAGTTCGGCATAGGGCGGCCGCACGGCCCCGCCGATCTCCGCGCTTCCCGTCATCTCATCGAACATGACGCTTCCCGGCCCGCCCACTCTCTATGTTCACCGACAGATTCTAAGCAATCTCCGCGCCAAAGGCACGCCACCGTAAATCGCGGTTGCGCGCCATCCCGTCGTGTCGGTTGCTCAAATTTTGGGCTCGTTGGCTATGGCGGCGGCGCTGGCGCTTGTCACCCGGCGGCGCGGAAGATAAGTGTTTTTGCCAGGGGGAGATTTGCCTTGCATTCATTCCGCGCAAAGGTCGCCGCTGCTGCGGCACTCGTTCTTGCATCGGCGCTGACGGCTGGCCTGTCGCAGCCGGCCGGGAAGCTGTCGATCACCGTCACAGGCGTACGCAACAGCGACGGCGTGGTGCGCTGCGGACTGTTCAATTCGCCCGCGGCGTTTCCGAAAATCGGCCAGGAATGGCGCGGCGTGATCGCGCCGATCCGCGGTGGTGCGGCCAATTGCGTGTTTACCGGCGTTCCGCCAGGAACCTACGGCGTAGCCTTTTTTCATGCCGAACATAATGAAACGCAGCTGACCACTGGCGTGTTCGGCAAACCGCAGCGGGGCTACGGCTTTTCCAACAACGCCACCGGCAGCTTCGGCCCGCCGAATTTCACCGCCGCCGCGTTTCGTTACGACGGCGGCAACATGGCGCTGCAAGGCTCGCTCACCTATTGACCTTATTATGCGACGCGCGGTGTGACGCTCATTGCAGTTGAGCGTCACTCATCTTCGCGCTGCCTGCATTTCAACGCTTCGTCCGCGATCACGCATGCCTAACCAGTTATTAACCGATTGGGCTGTTCCGTATCTGCACCTCACCGCCACGACAAATCGAGGAGGGGTTTCGTGCGCTGGCTCATCGCAACATCAATCGCCACTGTTACGCTCGCGCCGTTCGGCGTGCGGGCGGCCGATTTGCCGTCAGCCCCGCCCGGCCCGGCGGTCTATGCGCCGCCGGCGGCGTAGCGCGCCGTCGCCAATTGGAGCGGGTTTTATGTCGGCGGCAATATCGGCATCGGCTTGGCGCGCGACCGGAGCACTTTTAGCGTCGGCGGCGTGCCTTTCGCGACCGCAGACACTGCGGTATTTGGCGCGGTTGGCGGCGCCCAGGCCGGATATAACTGGCAGTTCGGCGCGCTGGTCCTGGGCGCGGAAGGCGATTTTGACTGGAGCAACCTCAAGGGCAGCATCAACGCGCAATGCGCGACCTGCCTGACAGTGAACGCCTCGCTCGAGCACGACGTCGATTGGTTTGGCACGGCACGCGCGCGCATCGGTTACGCGGCCGACGGCTGGCTCGCTTATGCCACCGGGGGATATGCGTTCGGGCGCGTCGCGCTCAAGGGCACCGCAACCGGCGCCGGCGTGAACGCCTCGCTCACCCAGAACGCAACGCCAAGCGGCTGGACCATCGGCGGCGGCGCCGAACTCGCGCTCGACCCGAACTGGAGCGCAAGACTCGAATACCTCTACGTCGATTTAGGCACTGTAAACAGCACCATCGTGGTCCCCGGTGCACCGTCCCTAACCGACAGCGCCCGCATTCAGATGAATGTGGTGCGCGCAGGCGTCAATTATCGGTTCTAGCGCATGATCCCGAAAAGTGGACACCGGTTTTCGGACAAGATCGTGCGCAAACTAATATTGGGACGTTGGTGATTCAATTCAATCGGATGGCGCGCTAGGTACCGCCGGGCGGCGATGCCGCCAGGGCGAAAACTCGTTATCCTGCCCGGCTCGCGATTTGGGCCGCAACGCGGCTCACGGGAATAATGAGTTTTGACCCTGGTATCGATCACCCGGCTGCGCGTGCGGTCTTTGCGTTATTTGCTGGCGTTTTTGCTCGGCTCGCTGCGCTCGGTGCGCGAGGCCAAAAATGCATCGGGGAACCTCGCGGTCTCGCTGTTGAGCGATGCCCATCTCGCATTCTGGACGCGCACGCTGTGGACCGATGAGCGGTCGATGCGCGCCTTCATGTTCGCGCCCGCGCATCGCGCGGTGATGCCGAAGCTTCTGGAATGGTGCGACGAAGCGGCGGTAACCCATTGGCTGCAGGAGACCGCCGTCGTGGCAGGAGGTCCATCGTCGCCTGCAACAGGAAGGGCGCACCTCCAAGGTCGATCATCCTTCAGAGCGCAAATGCGTTTTGAAATTCCGCCGCAGAAAACGACGCGGCAATTGACGCTGAAATCGCCGCCGCATGCGCAGGGTTTAAGCACCTAAAATTTATTTCAGTGTTTATTGAAATATCCCTTGACGCCGGGATGATATTTCAATACCTATTGAAATATGAAAAAGCCCGATGCGCTGGCGGCCCTGGCCGGGCTCGCGCAGGATAACCGCCTCGACATATTCCGCCTTCTGGTCGAAGCCGGCCGCGACGGCATGTCTGCCGGCGCCGTTGCCGATGCCCTCGATCTCGCCCCGAACACGCTGACATTTCATTTCGACCGGTTGCGCGATGCCGGGCTGGTGACAGTGCGGCGCGACGGCCGTTCCATGATCTATGCGGCGCGCTACGAGACGATGAACGCGCTGGTCGCTTATCTGACCGAAAATTGCTGTCGCGGCCGTCCCGAGCAATGCCTGCCGGCGAAAAACGAAAATCCGGCGCGCAAAACAAAAAAGCCGCACCGGGCGCAAACCGCGGAGCCGGTGTCATGAGGCTCTATTTATTCGAGCACTGCTCGATCTGCTTTCGCGTGCGCATGGCCGCCGCGCTCAAGCGTCTGCATCTGCAAGAAACAGTCCCGCTCGAAGACGACTCGGAGGCCATGATCAAGCTGGCCGGCAGGCGCGTCGTGCCGATTCTCGTAAAAGACGACGGTCAGCCCATGCTCGAGAGCATGGATATGGTCGCCCATATCGAAGCCATTGGCGAGCCGATCCTGGTCGGTCCTCAGCGCGGCGAGCTCGCGGCATGGGCCAGCGCCACCGCCGATAAAACCGCCCCGCTGACATGGCCCCGGTATCCGCTTCTTGGTCTGCCGGAGTTCAGCACCGTCGCTGCGCACGATCACTTTGTCGTCCGCAAGCAGAAGCGGCTTGGCGATTTGGTTGAACTACGCGCGAGGACGCGCGAGCTGATCGATGCACTGATGCCGAACCTTGAAAAACTCGACGGCATGATCGAGAGCCCCAGCGCGGTCAACGGCAAGCTTTCGCTCGACGACATTCGCGTCTTGCCGCTGTTGCGCTCGGCGGCCGTGGTCAAGGGATTGCGCTTTCCCCGCAAGGTCCGCGATTACTTTGAAACCATGATGAGCCGCATCGGCTACCAGCCGCTGCCGGCGGTATAGGGTGAATCAATGAAACGTCTGCATGTCCACGTCGCGGTCGACGATCTGACCGCTTCGATCAAATTCTATTCGGCGCTGTTCGCGGCCGCGCCGTCGGTCGTCAAGCCGGATTACGCCAAATGGATGCTCGACGACCCACGGGCGAATTTCGCCATTTCGGCGCGCGGCCGCGCCGCCGGTCTCGACCACCTCGGCATTCAAGTCGAGAGCAAGGACGAACTCAAAGAAGTCTATGCCCGGCTGCACCAGGCAGGTGGCCAAGTGGTTGAGCAGGGACAAACCAATTGTTGTTACTCGAGGTCCGAAAAATCTTGGATCGATGATCCTGCCGGCATTGCCTGGGAGACGTTTCTAACCTTCGGCGAGACCACTGATTACGGCGACGGCAGCGGCGAACGCGAAGCGCGCATCGCCAAGGCGATTAACGACACGAAGTCGTGCTGCGCGCCCGAGACTTCGCGAGCAACTAGCTCGGCAGCATGACAATGGTCAATTTGATCCTATGCCATACGCAACGCGGCGTGCGGCCGTGACTAAAAAAGGTTTGGGAGTAAGTGAAATGCAAGAGGACGTAGTAGATCGAAAGCCATACAACGTGCTCTTCCTTTGCACCGGAAATTCGGCTCGCTCAATTATGGCCGAGGCGATTCTCAATCGCGCCGGGATGGGCAAGTTTCGCGCCTTTTCGGCCGGGAGCCAACCGAAGGGCCAAATCCATCCATATGCAATCGATTTACTAAAAAGCTGCACTACGACGTGTCGAGCTTGCGTTCTAAGAGTTGGAAGGAGTTTTCAGGTCCGGACGCGCAAAAACTCGATTTCGTTTTCACGGTCTGCGACAATGCCGCGAAAGAACCCTGCCCCGTTTGGCCGGGACAGCCAATGACCGCGCATTGGGGCATACCTGATCCCGCAGAAGCCACAGGTAATGAAGCGGAAGTGCGCTTTGTCTTCGCCGACACGATGCGGATGCTTACGAACCGCATTAACATTTTTGTCAGTCTGCCGCTCAAGTCGCTCGATCAACTGACCCTGCAAAAGCAGCTCGACGCCATCGGTAAAACGAAGGACGCGACCGAGAAACCCGCGTCGGCGGCTTGATGGGCGAGGAACCAATTTTGTTGTCTCGTCGTCTGTTGGCCGAGGCCCTCGGCACAGCGATCCTCGTCGCAACCGTGGTCGGTTCCGGGATCATGGCCCAGCGCCTCGCCGGAGGTAATGAAGCCATCGCGCTGCTTGGCAACACCATCCCTACGGGTGCGATCCTCGTCGTGATCATCACCATTTTCGGACCAATATCGGGTGCGCATTTCAGTCCTGTAGTGTCGCTAGTGTTTGCCGCGCGCGGTGAATTTCCATGGCGAGAGGTTATTCCGTACACAGTCGTGCAATGTGCGGGTGGCGTTGCGGGCACGGTCATTGCGCATCCGATGTTTGACCTGCCGCCTCTAATGATCGGAACCACCGCGCGGAGCGGTCCTTCACAATGGCTGGCTGAAATGGTCGCAACATTTGCCCTGGTGCTGACCATTCTTGGTGGTCTGCGCTACGCGGCGCAGGCCATTCCGTGGCTTGTGGGCCTTGTGATTACGGCCGCCTACTGGTTCACCTCGTCGACCTCTTTTGCTAACCCGGCCGTCACTCTTGCGCGAGGTTTCACCACGACGTTTGCTGGCATCGCTATCAATCACGTGCCGGCTTTCATTGCCGCTCAAATAGTCGGCGCCTTCGTCGCCCTGCTTCTCTCGGCCGTGTTGTTTCCGGCACGCAAGACAAAGCAAAAGATTACTCTTGCCACAACGCGAGAATTCATCACGCCGGGCGAATAGGACGATAACCTTTAGGTATTCGCTATTTGCTCAGCTCGCTTCGCGCAGCTTGACCGCGCTGGCGAGATCGACCGAGACGAGCTGCGACACGCCGCGCTCGGCCATGGTCACGCCGTAGAGGCGGTTCATGCGCGCCATGGTGATCGGGTTATGGGTGATGATCACAAAGCGCGTATCGGTCGAGCGCGTCATCTCGTCGAGCAGATCGCAGAAGCGCTCGACATTGTAGTCGTCGAGCGGCGCGTCGACCTCGTCGAGGACGCAGATCGGCGCCGGGTTGGTCAGGAACACCGCGAAGATCAAAGCCAGCGCGGTGAGCGCCTGTTCGCCGCCGGATAGAAGCGACAGCGTGGCCGGTTTCTTGCCCGGCGGTTTTGCCATGATTTCAAGGCCGGCTTCGAGCGGATCCTCGTGCTCGATGAGCTGCAATTCAGCATTGCCGCCGCCGAATAATTCGGCGAACAGCTTCTTGAAATTCGCATTGACGACCTGGAACGACGCCAACAACCGCTCGCGCGCTTCGTGATTGAGGCTGTGGATGCCCTGGCGCAGCCGGCGGATTGCCTCGATCAGGTCGTCGCGCTCGGCGGTCAGTTTGTTGTGCTGCCCTTCGACATCGCGCAATTCCTGCTCGGCGAGGAGATTGACGGAGCCGAGCCGTTCGCGCTCCTGCTTGATGCGTTCGATCTTGCCTTCCACCTCGGCGATCGAGGGCAATTGTGCGTCGGGCTTGATTTCGGCGAGCTGCGCGGCGGCCGCGGGCTCGATTTGCAGGATCTCGTGGATTTCGTGCTCGATATCGGCGAGCCGGCGTCGTGCCGCTTCGTGGCGTTCCTCGCCGCGGGCGGCATCGGCGCGCGCCTCGCCGACCGCCTCGAGCGCCGCGCGCGCGGCCTTGTCGGCTTCGCCAAGGTCGGTCTCGGCTTCGGCCAGACGATCCGCGGCGGCGCGGCGCGTCAGCGTCGCGGTTTCGATCTCCCCGATCAACCCCTGCCGCTGGGCCGCAAACTTTTGCGGCGCCTTGACGAGCTCGGCCCGCTCGGCGTTGGCCTCGTCGGTGCGCTGACCGAGCGTGGCGATTTGCGCCGCCGCGTTGTCGCGGCGCTCGCTCCAGGCGCCGCGCTCGTCGGCGATCGCCGCAAGCCGATGCTCGGCGAGCTGCGCTTCGCGGGCGACCGCTTGCGCTTGGCCGCGAATTTCGGCGCATGTCGCGCGCTCGCGCGCAATCACCGCGTTCACGGCGGCAAGCTTTTGCTCGATCTCATCGGCGGCGCCAAGCGCGGCCAGCGCCTGCTCGGCTTCGGCGCGCGCGGTCTGAGTTTCAGTGTGCGCGGCCGCAAGGCGCTGCCGCGCCTCCTTCAGCGCGGAGACGCGCGCGGCGTTGCGGCTGACCTCAAGCTCGGCGGCGCTATGCGCCTCACGGGCCCAATCCGCGCCGCGTTGCGCCTGGCGCCAGCACTCGCGGGCTTCACTTTCGGCACTTGCGGTTGCGGCAAGCGCCACCTCGGCCGCTTCAAGCGCGCCCCGCTTACCTTCGACGTCGCTGCGCGCCGCTGCAAGTTCGCTCTCGAGCGCTTGCAGCCGGCCGCGCTCGGCGAGACGCCGCGCCGCGCCGGTCGGCGCATGCGCAGCCGCTGCGAAACCGTCCCACCGCCACAGATCGCCTTCACGCGAAACCAGCCGTTGGCCGGGCTTGAGCAACTTGGCGAGCTTTGCACCCTCGTTGCGGCTCACCACGCCGATCTGGGCGAGCCGGCGAGCAAGCTCGGCGGGCGCTTTGACATATTCGGACAAAGCCACCGCGCCCGCCGGCAAGGCCGGATCGCTCGGCTCAGCCGCGGCGCCGGCCCAATGCATCGGCGCCGAGGAGCCGACCGGGGCATCGAGATCGTCGCCGAGCGCGGCGCCGAGCGCCTTCTCATAGCTCTCGGCGACCGCGATCGTGTCCATGACCGGCGGCCACAAATTCTTGTTCTCGACCGCAAGGAGCTTGCCGATGGTCTTGGCTTCGGTTTCGAGCCGCTGCACGATACGCTCGGCGGCGGTGAGCGGGCCGCGCGCGGCATCGACGTCTTCTCGCGCCTGCCGATGCGCTGCTTCGGCCGCTTGGGCCGCGACTTCCGCTTCGGCGAGCGCCGACTGGGCGCCCGACACGCCGCTCACCAGCGCCGAAAGATCGGGCTCATCGGGGCCGCTCTCGGCAAGCCCGGCATCGATTTCACCAAGCTCCGCCGCAAGGCGGCCGGCACGCTGCCCATGCTCGCGCAAGGCGGCCTGGAGCTGATTGCGGCGCGCGGTCAGGTCGGCGAGCGCGCCAGTGAGTTCGGCGAAGGATTTTTCCGATTGCGCCAGCGACGATTCCGCCGCGCTGACCTGGGTATTGGCGCCGCTGAGCCGGGTGTCGGTTTCGCGCGCCACATCGCGAAGGCTTTTCTCTTCGGCGTCGAGGCGGCCGAGCGCGGCCTCGGCATCGGCGGCGAGCGCGCGTTCGCGCGCCAAGTCGGCGGCGAACTGCTCGATGCGGCGATCGAGTTCCGCAATCCGTTCCTTGGCACGCGCTTCCTCGCGCTCGAGCGTTTCGCGCGCGATCATGAGCCGCTGCAGCGCGGCCGCGGCCTTGACTTCGGTCTCGCGCAGCGCCGGCAGACCGGCTGCGGTTTGCGCTTGCCGGGTCGACGCCTGGGCCTGCTCGCCGGTCCGCGCCGCGACGGCGCGAATGGCCTCGTCCTTGCCGTGCCGGGTGTCCTCGACCTCGCCGCGGGCACCGGTCCAGCGCAAATGAAACAATAAAGCCTCGGTGCGGCGCACCTGCGAGGAAATATTGCGGTAGCGCACCGCCTGGCGCGCCTGGCTCTTGAGCGCGGCCATCTGGCCGGCGAGCTGGCCGATGACGTCGTCCACCCGCGCCAGATTTTGCTCGGCGGCTTTGAGGCGCAATTCCGCCTCGTGGCGGCGGGCATGCAGGCCCGAAATTCCGGCGGCCTCTTCGAGAACGCGCCGGCGCTGGTCCGGGCGGGCCTGAATGATCTCGCCGATCCGCCCTTGATGCACGAGCGCCGGCGAACGCGAGCCGGTGGAGGCGTCGGCAAACAGCATGGCGACATCGCGGGCGCGCACTTCGCGGCCATTGACTCGGAAGGTCGAGCCGTGCTCGCGCATGATCCGGCGGGAGACTTCCAGCGACTCGAACTCATTGAACGAGGCCGGTGCCTTGCGGTCGGCATTGTCGACCAGCACCGAAACCTCGGCATGGTTGCGCGAGGGCCGCTCCGAATTGCCCGAGAAGATGACGTCATCCATCTCGGCGGCCCGCATGGCCTTGTAGGAGGCCTCGCCCATGACCCAGCGCACGGCCTCGACCAGGTTCGACTTGCCGCAGCCGTTCGGGCCGACGACCCCGGTCAGGCCGGGTTCGATGGCAAAATCGGTGGGTTCGACAAAGGATTTGAAACCGATCAGGCGCAACCGTGTGAGCTTCATTCTTTTATTGCGTCCCTCTCCCGGGTGTCCCGATTCCGAAGTTCGCTCGCTTTACCGGCACGCGCCTATGCGAACTTCGGAATCAAAAGGGACACTAGCAATATACGATTCTAGTGCGGTTTTTGGATTTGAAGTTCCTATGAGAGCTTCCGACTGAACTATGGGAACTTCAAATCCACCGCACTATGCGGCGGAAGCGAATCCCCAAAAGTTCACGCCACGGGCGCAAATGCCGGGCGCGGGACGGTGCCGCATCGGCGCGGAGAATGAATCGTCGGGACTCCGAGCGCAACCAGGGGCGGCAAAATTATCCAAGCCTTCGCGGCAATGGCGCTGCTTTCGCCGCCCGAACAGGCTGGGAGTCCCGGTCACGGCGGGGGCAAAAAACCCTTATCCTGTCTTGAGATACGGGTCGATCTCTTTGGCCAGCTGGTCGATCGAAACGTCGCCGACCAGCTTCTTGCCATTGACGAAAAAAGTGGGCGTCGAATTGACGCCGAGCTTCTGCGCGGCGTGGTCGCGGACCGCTTGGATGCCGTCGAGGAGCTTTTGATTCGCCAGACAGTCATTGAATTCGCTCTCGCCG